>JAGCCX010000049.1 GCA_017651465.1 Bacteroidales bacterium | reverse complement strand
CCGAGCTGAAGATGGGCGAGTGCGGTCCGCCCAAACTGATGGCCGCAGAGCTTTACAAGCCGTTCATCATCCGCAAGCTCATCGAGCGCGGCGTGGTGAAGACGGTGAAGAGCGCCAAGAAGATTGTCGATCGCCGCGAGCCGGTGATTTGGGATATTCTGGAGAACGTGATGAAGGGCCACCCTGTGCTCCTGAACCGTGCACCTACCCTTCACCGTCTGGGTATCCAGGCTTTCCAGCCCAGGATGATAGAGGGCAAGGCCATCCAGCTGCATCCGCTCGCCTGTACGGCTTTCAACGCCGACTTCGACGGTGACCAGATGGCCGTGCACCTGCCTCTGGGCAACGCCGCCATTATGGAGGCCCAGTTGCTTATGCTCGGAAGCCAGAACATTCTCAACCCCGCCAACGGCGCTCCTATTACGGTTCCTTCGCAGGATATGGTCCTCGGACTGTATTACATCACCAAGATCCGTCCCGGCGCAAAGGGTGAGGGCAAGAAGTTCTACGGCCCCGAAGAGGTTATCATCGCCTACAACGAGAAGGCTATCGATATGCACGCGGAGATCCAGGTGCGCATCCCCGTAGACAAGAACGACCCTGCAAAGGGCACGCAGATGGTCAAGACCACTGCCGGCCGTATCATCGTGAATCAGTATGTTCCCGACGAGGTGCCGTTCGTCAACGAGGTGCTCGGCAAGAAGTCGCTCCGTAAGATCATCACCAATGTCATCAAGAACACCGGCGTCACCCGTACTGCCAAGTTCCTCGACGACATCAAGAATCTGGGATACGACCAGGCCTTCCGTGCAGGTATATCCTTCAACCTCGGCGACGTGATCGTGCCCGAAGAGAAGAAGACCCTTATCGACGACGCTTACGCCAAGATCGCCGGTATCAAGGACAACTACTCAATGGGCTTCATCACTAACCAGGAGCGTTACAACAAGGTTATCGACCTGTGGACGAGCGTTGACAACAACCTCACCGGCATCGTTACCAAGCAGATCTCCAGCGACCAGCAGGGCTTCAATCCGGTATTTATGATGCTGGATTCCGGCGCCCGTGGTTCGACCCAGCAGATCAAGCAGCTCTGCGGTATGCGAGGCCTTATGGCCAAGCCGCAGAAGAGCGGTGCCTCCGGAGCCGAGATTATCGAGAACCCTATTATTTCCAACCTCAAGGAAGGAATGTCGGTGCTCGAGTACTTCATCTCCACCCACGGTGCCCGTAAGGGTCTGGCCGATACCGCCCTCAAGACCGCCGATGCAGGTTACCTGACCAGGCGTCTGGTGGACGTATCGCACGACGTGATCATCACCGAAGAGGACTGCGGAACCCTCCGCGGACTCATCGCCTCCGCCATCAAGAACAAAGATGAGGTGGTGGAGTCCCTGGGCGAGAGAATCCTTGGCCGTACCACCGTACACGACATCTTCAACCCGCTTACCGGAGAGATTATCCTCCACGCCGGGCAGGAGATACGCGAGAAGGACGCCGAACTCATCGACTCCTTGCCCATCGAGCAGGTGGAGATCCGTTCCGTACTCACTTGCGAGAGCCGCAAGGGCGTGTGCGCCAAGTGCTACGGCCGCAACCTTGCCACCAGCCGTATGGTTGAGAAAGGCGAGGTGGTGGGCGTCATCGCCGCCCAGTCCATCGGCGAGCCCGGTACCCAGCTTACGCTTCGTACCTTCCACGTCGGTGGTACCGCATCCGGTGCCGTTGCCGACTCGTTCATCGAGTCCAAGTACAACGGCAAGCTGGCCTACGAGGAGCTCCGTTCCATCCAGAGGGTGGACGAGGTTACCGGAGAGGCCCAGGAGGTTGTGGTAAGCCGTATGACCGAGCTCCGCATCATCGACGAGAACACCGGCATTACCTTCTCCCAGTACGATATCCCCTACGGCTCCATCATCTTCAAGAAAGACGGTGACAAGGTGTCCAAGGGCGACCGTATCTGCGAATGGGATCCGTACAACGCCATCACCATCGTGGAGCAGGCCGGTACCGTACGCTTCGAGAATATGATCGACGGCACTACCTTCCAGAAAGAGGCCGCCGACGAGTTCTCGATGAGCACGGACAAGGTTATCATCGAGTCCAAAGACAAGACCAAGAGTCCTACCCTGCACATCCTCGACGTCACCGGCGAGAGCATCAGGCAGTTCAACCTGCCCGTGGGTGCCCACGTTATGGCCGAGGACGGCAGCAAGGTCAAGGTCGGCGACATAATCATCAAGATCCCCCGCGCCATCGGCAAGGCAAGCGATATTACCGGAGGTCTGCCGCGTGTTACCGAGCTCTTCGAGGCCCGTAACCCGAGCAACCCCGCAGTGCTTTCCGAGATCAACGGCGAGGTGATTATGGGCAAGGTCAAGCGAGGCAACCGCGAGATCACCGTCCGCAACAAGAGCGGCGTGGAGAAGCACTACCTCGTGCCCCTTACCAAGCAGATCCTGGTTCAGGAGAACGACTATGTTAAGGCCGGCACCGCCCTTTCCGACGGTGGCACTTCGCCTAACGATATCTTGAACATCCTTGGTCCCGTCAAGGCTCAGGAGTACATTGTCAATGAGGTTCAGGCCGTGTATCGTCTGCAGGGCGTGAAGATCAACGACAAGCACTTCGAGATCATCATCCGCCAGATGATGCGCAAGGTTGAGATCACCGATCCGGGTGACACTCAGTTCCTTAAGGAAGAACTTGTAGACAAGTGGAAGTTTATGGATGCCAACGACGCCATCTACGGCAAGTATATCGTAGAGGACGCCGGAGACTCCGACCGCTATGAGGCCGGAGACGTGATCAACGCACGTGAGATGAAGGGCGAGAACGCTTCTCTGGAGCGTCAGGGCCTCAAGCTCCTGGTCACCCGTCCCGCAAGGCCCGCAACGGCCCGCCTGGTTCTCCAGGGTATCACCCGTGCGGCCCTCAAGACCGACAGCTTTATGTCTGCAGCCTCTTTCCAGGAGACTACCAAGGTACTCAGCGAGGCAGCTATCCGCGGTCGCGTGGACTACCTGGAAGGCCTCAAGGAGAACGTCATCTGCGGTCACCTGATTCCTGCCGGTACCGGTCTCAAGGAATATCAGGACCTGATCGTGACCAAAAACGACGAGCTCACAAAGAGCCTGAGCGAACTCTAGCAGGACGCTCACGGCCTACACCGAGTAGGAGGGAAACGCTTTGTTTCCCTCCTACTTTTGTTTTCCTACCTCTTTCCACCGCACGTGCCGTTCGGCATACGGTAGCTTCTATGCCGGGCAAGACGCCGGGATAAAAGCTTACCAACTTATTGTACGGGTGTAAACGTTGCCGAAGCGGTCCCTTACCGACACGGTGCCGGAACCTGTGGCGGGAGCCTGCACCCTGAACAGCGTATGAAGGTTGCCGGTAATGGATGCTTCGTACGAACTGGAACTGTTCGTTGTGGGGTTGTTGTTCTTGTAGAAAGTCTTGAATTCTGTGGTGGCAAGGTCGTGCCGGCTGTCTTCAGACACAAGCGTCATAGTCGTGGAAGATCCGCCGTCAAGAGTGAATACAGGAGTACCCCACGAGCCATCGTACAGGAACACATTGGCATACAGATAGCCGTCGGACGGGGCATATGAGCCCGGAGGATACAGGTGCATCTGGTACGACTCGTCAAGGGCACCGCCGCCGTTCATCTGTGCCACACCTGAAGAATTGTAGCTCCAGTCCCGCCATTTGTACGCAGGCTGCCCGCCGGGACCGGCAAAGGCGCTTGTCTGGTACTTGGTAGGATGGAAGCGCCAGGAGGCTATACGGCCGCCCCGCACTTCCACTATGGTGAATCCCCTGGGAGTGCCGGCCGCAAGATACTCGTTGGTCCAGAGTTCTCCGGTGCAGCGAGCAAGGGTATGCACATTTATACGGCGGTGGCGGTGCGAAGAGGGGTAAACGTAGTTGAAACTTCGGTGAGTATGTCCCGCCCAGGCGTGGACCTCCGTGTAGCCCCTCAGCAGAAGGCTGTAATCGTTGCCGTGCGGGGTTGTCTCACGCCCCGAGACCTCACCGTCGGCATCGGTACGGAACATAGGCGCGTGCGAGCATACGTTAACAATCGTGCTGGTCGGCACCTGGGCCAGGTCGGCCTGGAGCCATTGCCAGGCGGCGTCGGACAGGCCCACGTTGAACGACTTCAGGGTGCCTGACTCCTTGTACATCAAAAGGTTGTCCAGCACAACGAAGTGCATCTTGCCTATATTGAACGAGTAGTTGGCAGGGCCGAAGTAAGACTCGTAGTCGGCGGCTCCCGCAGCATCATCAGCAGCCGAAGGGTTGTGGTCGTGGTTGCCGATCACATTGAATGTCGGATAGCCCAGGGTCTTGAGCCCGGCGGTATATTGGGCATAAAGCGACATATCCTCGTGCACGAGGTCGCCAAGGCACACTCCGTAAACCTGCCGCCCGGTGGCGGCAGCGGTCTCCTTGAGCTCGCGATACAGGTCGGTGCAGCAGTTCAGAGAATGGTAGCCGATTTTGTCGTAGGCATAGCTGGACTTGCGCGGCTGCGGATCGGCCATAAAGAAGATGGTGCAGTTGTCCGGGTCAGGCACGGGGGTCAGCACGAAGTCACCGCAGTTAACGATGCCGCCGCTTGCCGAAACGGGCTTGTAGAACTTTGGAATGCCGTTATCGACCCTCGGCAGATAACCCGAAGGAGTGCTGATATACACAAACTTGACGCTCGGCAGGTCGGATGTCATAAAGAATTTTCCGTCGGCCCTGGTGCGGGTGCACTGCGCGCCGTCCGTCACTACCACGCCCTCTACCGGCGTCCCGGCATTGTCAACCACACGGCCGGTGACATTGTAATCTTCGGGCTCGGTGGGCACGAAGGCAAATGCATCAAGCAGATAGATATGCCCGGCCTCGAGCGTCACGCTCCTTGACATCTCCTTGGTAACTGCGCCGCCGGTACCATTGACCTTGATAGTGAAGCCGGTGTCGTAAGTAGCCGCAGGGACAGCCACGCAGATTTCAAGGGGGGCCGAGGCGGGCAGAGGAGCACCCACATTTACCGTCACTTCCCAGTCGGCCTCATCGTAGGAGGTAGGAATCAACGTATGGGAACGATAATCAATCTCAAATTCTCCGCTCACCTGCTCCATTGCATTGCTCATAAATGATAGGGTGCCGATAGTTGCGGCGGTGGCTCCCCTCTTGACGGAAACACAAACCAACGCGCACAGATGGCCTATCGAAGCGGAGGTCCCGTCGGCGCTGTAGCCGGCCATAGGCAAGGCGCCGGAAGCGATGCCGCCCTCCACGAAAGCTTGCTCCGCAGGCAGGACAACCGTGTAGGCGTCTTTAAGAACAGAAGCCGGATACAGGATGTTATACGGCGCGCTGAGGGCAGATGTGAAGCGGAAGTCGGCCTGGGTGGAGCCGTCCGGTATGCCTGAAAGAGCTTCGGACACAACGCCGTTGACGCTGATACAGTCTCCCTCGCTCCAGTACACCTTACGCCTGCCGTCGGCGGAAGGTCCCAGGCTGGTACGGGTCTCGGCAAGGCCCACACGAAGAACGGTAAGCGACTCTTCCGGACAGGGAGCCTCTTTATTGCAGCCCGAAAGGAAGAGCAAAGCTGCGAGCACAACGAAATAACACTTCCTCATCACCATTCAAGCTGTTCTTCAATCATTTCGGGAATCTCCAGCGACTCGGAGGAAGATTCGGCTATCACTCCCCCGCTGACAGCGGCGAAGACCTCAATGACAGGTGGTATATAACGATGTTTCTCCATTGTGGTGGGTAGAATGCTCAAAGATACACAATTATGATAAAAATAGTATCTTTGCACGTTATGAAGTTGCTCCGAATAATTCTGCCGACTGCCCTTTTGCTGCTTTCCGCTTGCAGCAAACAGCAGGATATCTCCGGTAGCAAAGACATTATCGAGGCAACCTTCGAGGAGGCTTCCGGCACTAAGGTCTATATCGACGGCGAATACAAGCAGCACTGGAATGCGGACGACAGAATAACGGTTTTCAAAGGCGGAGGGGCAGGCCGTGAGTACCGTTTTATGGGCGCCGACGGAGATAAGGAAGGCTCCTTCGAAAGCATCGGCGAGGGTGAAGGCGGAAGCGGAGAAATCTTTGCCGTTTATCCGCACAGCGCAAATACCAGCCTGAGCGGCGAAGCTCTGAACATCGATTTTCCTTCAACTCAAACCTACATCGGTCCGGGCTTTGCTCCCGGTGCGAGCCCGATGGCGGCCCGTACGGATGGCAACCATCTGACATTCAAAAACTTGTGCGGAGCCCTCGTGCTGCGGCTCTGGGGCACCGGGACTGTGGCGGGCATCACCCTGCAGGGCAATAATTCCGAGCCGCTCGCCGGCCGCCTGGAGGTGCTGTGCCCCGACGGAGCGCCCCAGGTGCAGGTACTGTCTCAGGACGCCCTTACCGAGCTTACGCTCACCTGCTCCCCTTCCGTGGCCGTAGGAGATACGCCCGAAAATGCAACGGAATTTTGGTTCATCCTCCCTCCTGCCACTTTCGAAAAGGGCTTTACCGCCACGGTCTTCGATGATGCCGGAAGGAGCTTCCAGGCCGTATCGGCAAAAAGGATAGGGATAGAACGCTCCAAGGTTCTCAAGATGACTCCGGTGCGCATCGAGCCCGGCAATCCCGTGTCGGTTGCGCTCGGAAAGCCTCTGCCCGCGTGGCGTCAGGGTTACCTCGACATACACGGCATTAACGGAGGCCGGGGCGAGGCGTTCTACTACATCTTCCCCGACGGAACCACTATGCTGGTAGATGCCGCCGGAGGGCCCCAGAGCGAGTATGGATACACTTCCGGAATAGCTTCAAAGCCCAGTGTGGAGATTAGCTGCGGGCAGGTGATAGTCAATTACATACGCCACTTCGCCCCGGTGGTTGCCGGCGGCAGGATCGACTACTTTCTGGCCACCCATTATCACGGCGACCATATAGGTGCCTGGCGCAACGGCTACAGCACCTACCGCTGGCAGCCTGTCGATAAGAACGGCCGCCCGATGAGCAGCGCCAACCTTGACGCCGGCGGATTCGTGGTGAACGGGCTGCCCGACGTAGGGATGTCCATTCCCATCAACAAGGTGATAGACCGTGGCGACTGGTCCGACCGTCCTTCGGTGGACTACGGCGACGAGGGCAGCCAGAAACGCTACGCCAATTACGTCAATTTCCTCGACTGGAGCGCCCGCAACTTCGGAACCGTACGCGAGAATTTTGCCGTCGGACGCACCGACCAGTTGGTCCAGCTGCATTTTCCGGATGCGTACAAGTCATTCGTAATAAGGGGAATAGCAGCCGGAGGCAACATCTGGACCGGCAGCGGCACCTCGGTCAATACCAATTACGTCCCGCCCGCTTCGGAGTGCCTTGCCAACCTCGTCGAATGGGACATAAACGAGAATATCTACTCCTGCGTATTCCACCTCAGCTACGGCAAGTTTGACTGGTTTGCCGGCGGCGACATCCAGTTCACAGGGCGCTCGACTCACAGTTGGAAAGACATCGAACTGCCCATCTCCAAAGTTATGTCCAAGGTGGAGGCGATGAAGGCCAGCCACCACAGCACCAAGAACACCAACAGCGCCGAGCTGCTGGGAGTCCTCAAGCCCGATGTGTACATTGCTGGAGTGTGGCAGGACGTACAACCCAACCCGGCCACCATCAAGAGAGTGCTCAGCGCCAGCCCGTCAGTAAAGATATTTACCACCAACTTGGCGGAGAGCAACGTCACTACTCTTACCGGAGAAGGGGTGGACGTATCAAAGTTCTCCGCCACCCAAGGGCACGTTGTCATACGCGTACTCCCCGGTGGCGGCTCATATTATGTGTATGTGCTGGACGACTCCGACCTTGAGTACAATGTAAAGGCGGTATTCGGACCTTACGTCTGCAAGTAATCCGCAAGAGCAAGGCGCAATTTTTTGAGTGCCTGCGAGATGCGATATTCCACAGTTTTTACCGACACCCCTTCCTCAGAGGCAATCTGCTCGTACTTAAGCCCGTCGCGGCGGCTTTTTTCGAAGGCCGAACGCTGCTCGGGAGTGAGCTCCCCGAGTGCTTTGGAAAGCCGCGCGCCAAGCTCCCTTACGCTATAGAGTTCCCTATCCGTTACGGCATCCGCCACCGATGCCCTTACAGACGAATTGTAGCGTTCATACAGGGCCTTGCGGTCGATTACATTCAGGCAGCGGTTCTTTACCGATGAATACAGATACGACGCCAGGCCGCTGCGCAGTTCTATGGCCAGGGCGTTTTTCCACAGGGCGAAGAAAACGTCCTGAACCACATTCTCCGCTTCGGCAAGGGGCACAAATTGCAGTGCATACGACACCATAGGGGCGTACCAACGCCGGAACAGCTTGTCATAAGCGTTCCTGTCTCCAGTCCGCACGAGGGAAAACAGATGATTGTCGTCGGTCATTAAAAAGCAGTCGTTCTGCACAAATATATATATTTTCGTTTAGGGTAACAAGTCTTTCGTTTGTCTATACTGTACAAGACCACAAAAGATGCTAAACGACCAAACAATACAGGAGCTTCTCCCGCTCTATGCAAGGGGGGAAGTATCGGAGCAGCAAGGCCGGGAGGTTGACGAGTGGATATGCCGGAGCACGGCCAACCGCAAGATGGCGGAACAGTTTTTTCGGCTCGAGCAATTGTGCTCCCTTGCCGAGGCCTCCGAGAAAGCCGACACCGACAACGCCCTGCACGCCATTCATTCCCGGATGCGCCAAACCCGCACCCGCAACGCGTTAGGCTGGCTCAAGCTGGCCGCAGCCATCCTGAGCATCCCTCTGCTCATCAGCACAATATGGCTCTCGTCCGAAATCCGTAAGCAAGACAGCCTGCCTCCTGTACAAATTAAATCTACGGTAGGTATGACCACCAGCACCACCCTCCCCGACGGGACCAGGGTGTGGCTGAACTCCAATTCCACCCTGAGCTACCCCATACACTTTGGCAGCACCCGAGAAGTGACCCTCGACGGAGAGGCGTATTTTGACGTAGCCAAAGACAACGGACGCAAGTTTATTGTAAGCACCGGCAATATGCAGGTAGAAGTAACGGGCACCGAATTCGACGTAGAAGCCTACTCAGACCGCGGGCCCGAAGTCAGGACAACCCTTGTATCCGGATCGGTACTGTTGCACTGCACCGATGCGGAAGGCCGCTTCCGTACGGTGCCGATGAATCCCGGAGAACAGTTCTGCTTCAACGCCGAAACTTTCAAGCTAACCAGGCGCAACATCGACGGCCCCGCAGTCACGGCTTGGAAAGACGGCAAGACCATACTCGAAAACACCAGCCTCGAAGATGCCCTGAGGGCCATAGGCAACCGCTTCAACATAGAATTCCTGGTGCGCAACCAAGCCCTGCTGTCCAACCGCTACACTGGTATTTTCAGCGGTCAGACCCTGGATGTGGTACTTGAACACTTCAAGCGCACTACCAAAATACACTTCGACACCGACTTAAAGGGTGCGGATCCGGACAACATCTCCGGCCGCCAAGTAATAATCGTCTATTAATAACACTATGGGAAGAACCTATCAACTCATGACAAAGATTGCGCTACTGCTGTGTATGCTGGGGGTATCCACCCTCCTGCCTGCACAGACGCGCACAATCTCAGTACGAGCCGACAGCCAGAAGGTCTCGGACGTGCTCAAAACCATCGAGCAGCAGAGCGGATACACCTTCTTCTACAACGATGCAGCCTTCGACAAGAACCGCCGCATCAGTATTGACGCACGCGACAAAGATGTGCTCGCAGTGCTTGAAGAAGTGTTCCGCGGAACCAATGTAAAAGCCTCCTTTATAGAAGGCAACATTGTTCTGAGCAACATTCCTGCTTCCGACCCGAAGGTACAACAGCCACAAGGGCAGCAGAAGCCGCTTATTCAAGGTACAGTATTCGATTCCGACGGAGAACCCCTTCCAGGCGCATCGGTATTCGTCAAGGGCACAAAAAACGGCACGGTTACCAGCAATGACGGCCGCTTTGCCATCGCAGCCAAGGAAGGAGACGTACTTACTGTATCGTTCCTGGGCTTTTCAGACAAGGAAATCACTGTAGGAAAGAATGCCCAGTACACCATTTCGATGGAAACCGACGCCGAATTCCTGGATGATGTAGTTGTGGTAGGATATGGCACCCAAAAGAAGGTCAACCTGACCGGTGCAGTGGGAGCCATTTCCTCCGAGCTGCTTGACAACAAGCCTATTGTACAGGCCTCCACCGCCTTGCAGGGTGCAATTCCTGGCGTAACAGTCACCACCGGAGGCGGAGCTCCCGGTGCCGATACAGGTAACATCCGCATCCGCGGTATCGGGACCTTCGGCGAGTCCAGCCCCGCACCTCTGGTGCTCATCGACGGTATCGAAGGCAACATGAATTCGGTAGATGCAAGCCAGATTGACAAGATTTCCGTCCTCAAAGACGCAGCGTCCTCGGCTATCTATGGATCACGTGCCGCCAACGGTGTCATCCTGATCACCACCAAGCGCGCCGACAAAGGCCGCTCGTCTGTAGGATACAGGGGCTATGTGGGCTGGCAGACACCAACCACCACCCCCGACACCGTAGGACCAGTGGACTACATGATTCTGAACCGCGAGGCCACGGAAAACGACGGGAGCGTATCCATCTACACCGATGAATACATCTCCAACTACCTTAAGAATAATTTCCTCGACCCCGACAACTACCCCATAGTCAACTGGCGTCAGCATGCCCTCAACGGCAACGGGCTCACTCACAACCACACCCTCACCCTCAACGCCAGCTCCGGCAAGGTGCGCTCCCTGACAAGCTTCGGCTTCTTGAGCCAGAACGGCATCATCAAGAGTTCCAACTATCACCGCTACAACTTCCGCAACAACATGAACGTGGATATCAACGAGAATCTCGAATTCCGCTTCGACCTCTCCGGAAGTTTCGGCCGCAGGCAATACAGCCCTTACCAGAATTCCTTCTTCGGATTCATGAACGCACGTGACCCTCTATTCCTTGCCCAGTGGTCCAATGGTACTTACGCCCCATTTACCGGAGGAACGGTAAACCTGCTTCCTATGATGGATGAGGGTCTGGGCGGCCAGGTGACTGCCGACACCTACCGTCTATCGGGTGCAGCGGCTCTTACCTGGAAGCCTTGGAAATGGCTTACCCTCGAGGGCACGATTGCACCGCGTCTGACCTTGAGCTACACCAATAACTTTACCGATCTGGTAACATATTATTCCGACCCATACGGCACCGTGTCCCCCATCAAGAACAGGGAATACAACTCCCTGCGCGACAACCACGGCAACACCGTGTACGGAAACTACCTCTTTACGGCCAAGGTTCACAAGAAATTCGCCGAGGCCCACGATTTCCAGCTGCTTGCCGGTGCTTCCTATGAGGATATGGACAACCGCACCCTGGAAGCATACAGACGCGATTTCGCGTATCCCCAATACCATACCATCAACGCCGGTGCCGACAATGAACTCAAAGAGAACAGCGGTGCTCGCTACCAGTGGGCGCTGGCGTCCTTCTTCGGGCGTGTGAACTACAATTTCAAAGAGCGTTACCTCTTCGAGGCCAACATACGTTTCGATGGTTCGTCCCGATTTGCCAAGGGTCGCCAGTGGGGTATCTTCCCTTCTGCATCTGCGGCCTGGCGCATTACCGAGGAACCTTGGATGAAAGGCGCCAAGAAGACTATCAACGAATTGAAGATACGTGCTTCATACGGCCAGCTCGGTAACCAGAACATCGGCTCAGACTATTATCCCACCATCCAGTCCCTCACTATTTCCAGCATTTCTGCGGCCGACATTATCTATCCCATCGTGGGTCTGAACAACCTGGCCAACGAAGAGATTTCCTGGGAGACCTCGGAGATGTATGACATTGGTATCGACGCAGGCTTGCTCGGCAAATTCGACATAACCGCCGACTGGTACTACAAGAACACCTACGGAATCTTGATGCAACTGGACATCCCCTCTACCATAGGACTTACGGCCCCTTACCAGAATGCCGGTACGGTACGTAATATAGGCTGGGAGCTGGGAATCGGCTATCACGACTCCATCGGCGACTGGCGCTGGGGCATAGACGCCAACCTGAGCGACGTGCACAACCAGATCGTCGATATGAAGGGCACCGCGGACGGAAGCCTCCTGCGCAACGAAGAAGGCTACGCGGTCCGTTCGGTGTACGCACTTAAGTGCATAGGAATGGCCCGCAGCCAGGAAGAAGCCGACCAGATAAATGCGACCTGCCCGCAATACGGCGTAGAAACAAAGCCGGGCGACCTTATCTACGAGGATGTGGCCGGTGAATTCAAAGTCGATGCTAACGGAGACTTTATACTCGACGCCAAGGGCAACAAGATTCCCGCACCAGACGGCAAGATTGACGACCAGGACCGCCAGATCATCGGCAGCACCATCCCCCGCTGGACCTACGGAGCGGTGCTGAGCTTCGGCTGGAAGGGATTCAATCTCAGCGCCCAGCTGCAAGGCGTCGGCAAGGTGGACGCTTACCTCAGCGGTTACTACACACAGCCTTGCGTTCAGGGAGGAACTTTCCGCAAGGAGCACCTCGACCGCTGGACACCCGACAACCCCGACGCCAGGTTCCCGCGACTCAGCTATGCAAGCGAACTTAACAAGAAGACATCGTCTTTTTGGATGGCCGACGCATCGTACTGCCGCCTCAAGAACCTGCAGCTCAGCTACACATTCCCCAAGAAGTTGATAAAGACGGCAAAGATAAGCAACCTGACCCTGTTTGCAAACGCCACCAACCTCTTCACCCTCACCAAATACTGGCAGGGTTATGACCCTGAGAATATGTTTACCACCAGCACCGAAGGCGTCGAGGCCGGTGCTGAAGGTGCTAAGTATCCTCTGGTATCCACCTATACCTTCGGAGTTGACATTAAATTCTAAGGAGCCATGAAAAAGATTATTATACTCATAATGATATCGGTCCTCTCGCTGACCGCTTGCGACAAAACCCTGGAACGCTATCCCCTCAACGGACCGTCCACCGGAACCTTCCCCGCCAGCGAGGAAGAGGCCCTGAGTGGCGTTCTGGTAAGCTACAAGAACTTGGCGAACAGTGAGTTGCAGTACAGCAACTTCCCTACCCGCTTCACCGACAACATCACCGATATCGGCACTCACCGCGTGGGCCTGCGTAGCTGGGACTACTTTGTCACGTCCACCCTCACACAGACCAACAGCGATGCCACATACCTGTACGGCCGCATCTACAAGACTGCCGGACGTATACATCTGGTACTAGACAAGCTCGACGACATCAAGGATAAGATGTCCGAGGAAACGTACCTGCAGTTCAAGGCCGAACTCCTGTGCCTGAGGGCATATATCTATGATATGGGCTGCCAGTTCTATGGCGATATTCCTTTCATAGACCACTGCCTTACACTGGAAGACTACGCATACCCGCGTACTCCCAGGGAGCAGGTAATCAACCGTATCCTCGAAGAAATGGACGACGACCTGTTGGACGCCCTTCCGGTTCGCTGGGAGAAGGCCAAGTGGGGCTCCTGCCGTATCGGACGTGCTGCCGCTTACACCCTCAAGGCACGTATCTGCCTCAACTGGGGACGCTATGCCGAGGCCGCCAAGTATTCGAGCAAAGCGATGGAACTCTCCGAAGGTGTTTATACTCTCGAGCCCCTTGACTGCACCTATTATCCCAACGCCCTAACTGAGGGAGAGCCCTCCGCTTCCGAACTCTTCGGCTTTGAGGGAGAAACCTGCGACGAGTGGATGTGGGCCATCCAATACAACAAACTGGCAGCTTCCAACGTGCACTCCATGGTGTACACATACTCCTCCCGTGTTGCCAACGGCGCCGCCGGCTGCGGTCCTTCACAGGCGCTTATGGACACTTTCCAATGCACCGACGGCAAGTCCATCACCGAGTCACCTCTGTACAACTGGCAGGACCCTTGGAACCACAGGGATCCGCGTCTCGACCTGTACTGCCTGCGTTCCGATACCCGTATAAACAATGTTGAGTACAGCACCGACCCCAACGCCAAGCAGGTCAGGGACTATAACACCAACGCCATGGTCAACAACAACGACGTCTATGGTAACAAGAGCGAGTACGGACCCAACGGAACCAAGGGCCCCGGAGGCTATTTGTGGCGCAAGTTCGCCGATAAAGCCTACTACGGCGAGACCCTCACCACCAGCTATGAGGACGACCTTGACGTGTGCATAATGCGCTACGCCGAGCTGCTCCTCATCGACGCCGAGGCTAATATCGAAATGAACGGAGGCGACTTGAAGAGGGCCCAGAGCGATATCAATCAGATACGACAGAGGGTAAAGATGCCTAAGATCACTACTCTCGACAGGGCGGAACTCCGCAGCGCTCTGCGTTACGAGCGCACCGTCGAACTCTGTGCCGAAGGCTTTCGCTGGTTCGATATCCGCCGCTGGAAACTCTCCGACGGCAGGCCGCTTGCAGCCAAGGTGGTCAACGGACCGCAATACGCTCCCGCATTCAAGAACAATCTCTCCAACGCCAAGCCGACCATCGACGAGAACTGGACCGTTTCGTACGACCCGGCCCAGACTTGGGACGGCAAGGACTTCAACCTCAGGGTGCTTATCAACATGTTCTTCCAGACAGGCAAGGACGAACTCTGGCCATTGCCCGACACGGAAATTCGCACCAACCCTAAAATCAATCAAGAAGACCAGAACCCCGGTTACTAGCATTTAATGGATATGAAAAAGTATATTGCAATATTTGCTGCGGCAGCAGCTTTGCTCGCCGGCTGCAAAGACTATAGCTACGAATCCTGGGTCCCGGACGAAACCTTCTCCCGTACTGGGGAAGTATCGTTCCTCGCAACTTTCGAGAACCTTGAGACCAAGGCCTTTATGGACGAGAAAGGGCACGGGACTTGGGACGGAGGCGACCAGATTGCAGTCGCCTGCACCGACGGCACCCTTGTGACCTTCAGCCTAGACGGAACAGGCGATACCAAACGCGCCATTTTCAAGGGAACCATTCCCTCCGGCAAGGAACTTGGCAGCGTAGCCGTATATCCTGCTTCGGCCGCTGTTTCCTGCGACGGAGCGTCCATAAGCCTTAAGGTACCCGGCAGCTACAAGGCCAGTGTGTCTTCCACCTATCCGGGAGTTATGCTCGCAGCCATTGGCAACGATTGGAACCTTGCCTTCAAGCAGGCACTGGGCTTCCTTAAGCTTACCATCAACAATTATCCGGCCGATGCTACCAAAATTCTGCTTTCAAGCCCTGACGGAGCCCTGAGCGGCACTTTCAAATGCGCCGTGTCCGATGTGCTCGACCGCGGCATCAGGCCTGCCGATGCCATTGATAAGGGTGACGCAGAGCTGCTAGTAAGTGCTGCGGGAAAGAGCGTTTACGCTTTCCTTCCCGTTCCGGCTGCCGACTATTCCGTCATTAACGCATCGTTCCGCGACGCCAAAGACCGTGAAGTCATAGGCCAGCCCCTCAGCGACTATACTACGGGGGTTTCAAGGGCCGAAATGCACGATATGATTGTTCTTTGCGGCGAAATCGCAGCACCTCCTTGCCGTATCAACATAGGTGGTGAACGCAGCGTCCTGGATGAAGTATCCGACGGGGTATTCGAAGGTGAAGTCGAGGTTCCCGCAAGCACCAGCTTCGTTGTCGAGCTCGAGGGCGAACCATTCGGTTTTGCAACCTTCTCCGGTGCAGGCGGCCTGGGCTCCATCTCTTCCGATAACTCTGCTCTGCCCGTAGCCGGTATAAAGAGCGCAGGAAAAAGCGTGAAGACCTACTATGTCAAGAGGGCCATAGGCACCATGGCAAGTACCGCTGTTGCCAACAACCCCTTCACCATCAACCTTACCAGTCCTGGCAAGATGCACGTGCGCTTCGACATTTCCGATCCGACAGCTCCCAAATACAATATCCGGCTGGTTGAAGAGCCCGATCCCGCCGTTATCTTCCATGAAGACTTTGACCTCTGCACAATGGGCGGCGATTATATGGCGCCTGCAGGGGGCAACGGCAGCAAAGTGGATGTTTACGACGGGTATCTGCCGGCGTCTGGGACTGTTACTCAGAACAACGGCAACTTCACCTTCGATTATCCCGAGGATGCTTCTTCCGCTGCCGAAGCCAAGCCAGAATATATGCAGGCTTATGGCCTTCAGGACTGGGTGTTCGCATATGCTTCGGAGCGTCCTAGTGCATTGCAGCTCTGCGCCGGAGCCATTGCCGGAGCCATGACTACGCCTGCATTCAGCAGCATCCAGGGCAGCACCGATGCAGTAATCGAGATAGAAATATCCCGTTTCTCCACATCTTCCACCGACCCTGTGTTCTTCATTCTCGAGAATGGCGGAACTTTCAATTCCGGCACCATTGTCCGAGACGCCTATGTGGCTGCCAGCCAGGCCGGAGCAAGTTTCCCCGAGGCCTCAACCGCATTGAGCAGCTTCCAGAATGGCGGCACCACGCTGGAGTTGGTTGACAACGACTATTTCCCGCATTCGTGGAATAATGCCGACATCGACAAGCCCGTATCGCACATTCGTCTGGAGGCCAGCGGCTTGACTGCCAACACCAAACTCAAGATCGACTGTCCCAAGGGTGCATCCAACGCCCCGCGTATCTTCGTGTTCGACATAAAAGTCACCAAGAAATGATGCTTCTTCTGCTGGCAAACATAGTTGCAGCAGCCGTTACTGTCGGGTCCCCCCTGCCCCCGTGGCAGGAGGGGTACCTCGACATTCACGCCATCAATTCATCCCGCGGGGAGTGCACTTTCATAATCCTTCCCGACGGGACCTCGGTACTGGTCGATGCAGGCGAGTTCGTTGATTACAAGCCCGCGAAATTCGACAAGGTTCCTCCAA
Source organism: Bacteroidales bacterium (assembly GCA_017651465.1). Lineage (GTDB taxonomy): Bacteria > Bacteroidota > Bacteroidia > Bacteroidales > UBA932 > Cryptobacteroides. The sequence continues at coordinate 52,749 of JAGCCX010000049.1, read as the reverse complement.
AGCCGGACGGACAGACCAGGCCGGTGGAGGTGTACTCTCGGTATATCCGGCACTTCCTGCCGTCAGTATGTAAAGGCAAGCTGGATTACGCCGTCGTCACCCATTATCACAACGACCATATCGGCCAGATTGAGAAATGGATGGAGCCCGATCCCGTGAGAGGATATGAACTCACCGGAATCGCCGGCGTGGAGGCCAATATCCCTTTCCAGCGGCTCCTCGACAGGGCCTGGCCGGACTTCGCCGGGGCCCAGCTCCCAAGCTCATCCAAAGGCAGCGGCTTCTATCCAAAGTTCGTAAAGTACGCCTGCAAGCACGACGGGATGAAGGCCGAGGCGATGAAGGTGGGCTCGCGGCGGCAGATACGTCTCCGGCACCGCCCCTGCCGTTATCCCGGACTGGTGGTGCGGAACTATGCGGCCAGCGGCGTAGTGTGGGACGGCAAGAAGAGAGTGAATGTGTACCAAGATACACTGATGCGCGAGAACGGCGCATCCTGCTGTTTCCTGCTAAGCTATGGCGACTTTGACTACTACACCGGTGGCGACGCTGGCGGCAATACCTTGGTCGCCCTGCCGGTGGCGCAATCTATCGGCCGGCCGGTTGAAGCTATGAAGGCCGACCATCATCTGTCGTACCACACTATGAAGGACGAGACTATGACCATACTCCGTCCGCAGGTGGTAGTGACCCATAGCTTCTACGAGAGGGATATCCAGCCCGATATCGAAACTCTCTCCCGGCTGCTCGGTACGGACACCGTGTACCCCGGGCCTAAATACTTTTACTTTACCAATATAGGCCCTGAGCAGAGGAGCCTGCACAAAGAACTATACGACAAGGCCGCAGGCATTAACGGGCATATCGTGATTCGCGTAATGCCGGGTGGCTCAGAATTTTATGTATATTTGTTGGACGACACCGACTTTGAATACCGGGTTCTCCAAGTAGACGGACCGTTCAAGTGCCAATGAGAAAATTTTACTTATATTTTTTAGCGGCGGCTCTCCTGCTCCCGCTGTCGTGCAACAAAAACGACGGGGACAAAACAGGCCCCGACAAGCAGGAAACGATCAGGACTCCCCTCGAGGCAGAGGTGGGGAAAGCCCTCCCCCCGTGGGCCGAGGGCTGGCTTGACATCCACGCCATAAGTACCGGCCGCGGAGAATGTACTTTCTTCATTCTGCCCGACGGCACCACGATGATGATTGATGCAGGCGAGACGGTAACCTCGACCTCGTCGCCTGTATCCGTGACCCAAAGACCTGACGCAAACACCCGCGCCTACTTTACCCAGGCGCGCTATATGAAGCACTTCCTCGAAGCTACGGGACACAATTACCTGGACTATGCAGTGATGAGCCACTTCCACATCGATCACTACGGAACCCCGTCCGGCAAGGGCTTTACCATAAGTTCCGAGGGATATACACTCACGGGAATGATGGCCCTGTATGCTACTCTTCCCTACAAAAAGCTCCTCGACCGCGCCTGGAGCGCCGACGACCCCGAGTACGCCTTTATCGACAAGAGCGGCAAGGATTACAGTGCAAAGACTGTCGGCGACTACACCGAGTTCGTAAAGTATGCTACATCCAAGAAGGGGCTGGTGATGGAACGGTTCAAGGCCGGGACCGACCAGCAGCTGGTACTGCTTTACAACAAGGCAAAGTACCCCGATTTCAAGATATTCAACTACGCCGTCAACGGAGAGTACTGGAACGGCAGCACCATAGTAGATGCATATGGCGGCACCATTCCTTATGAGAACGGCAATTCCTGCATCTCCCTTATCAGCTACGGAAAATTCGACTATTATACTGCCGGCGACGCGGGCGGCAACACCAAGATGGCGGTGCCCGTGGCCCAGGTGATCGGCAGGCCCATCGAGGCTATGAAGGCCGACCACCATATGTCGGTCAACTGTCTGCCTGCAGAACAGATGAGCATACTCAAGCCGCGCGTAGTGGTCACCCAGAGCTTCGCCCAGCGCACCGACCAGCCTATGCTGAGCACTGTGGAAGCCCTTCTCGACCATAAGTATTACTACGAGGACGTATCGTTGTACTTCACCTGCATCGATCCGGTGATTTCAACCCCCAACGCCAATCTGTACGACCGCTGCCATATCAACGGGCACACCGTTATCAGGGTAGCCCCCGGCGGTGGCGAGTTCTACATATACCAGCTCGACGACACCAACAACCTGTACAAGGTCAAATCGATCGAGGGGCCCATCAAGTGCGAATAAAATCACAAACACACACATATTATGACAAAGAAAAAGGCTTACACCCCTCCGCAGGTTTACGCGGAACCTTATGACTGCACCCTCGGCCTGTGTCAGGCCAGCGGTGGTGAATTCGAAGAGCCCACAAGCGTGGACGATATCGTATGGAGCGACTAGTGTATAATCTTAAAAGACATTGAAAATGAAAAAGTTTGTAAATTATATACTGGTTGCCGCGGCCGCTCTTGCCGCCCTTTCCTGCAACAAAGAAGCAGCTCCCGAGACCACTGCTTCCGACACCATCGTTTTCACCGCCACCCTTGACCAGCCTACCAAGGCAAACCTCGACGCCTACAAGGTAGTGTGGCAGGAGGGAGACCAGATTGCCGTGTACAACGGAAGTACTTGGGCCGTATCTACTGCTATTACCGCGGATGACATCGAGGACGGCGGCAGAACTGCCTCCTTCGCTGTCAGCATAGCTTCGGCTAGCTCCTACACCCTGGTTTACCCTGCATCGGCACTATCCGAGGCAAGCATTCCCGAGGGAGCCGCCGCTGACGCCATTATGCTTTATCTGCCCACCGAGCAGGTCATTCCCGCAGGTGGCGTGGTAGATCCCGCAGCACTTGTGCAGATTGGCACAAGCACCTCACCCGACAAGGTAAGCTTCAAGAACGCCACCTCGCTGGTAGAGATCCAGGTGCCCGAAAGCGGCATCAACACTATTTATGTCCAGGCCGACGATCCCAATGGAGGAGAAATAAAGATTATCGGTGATGCCCCCGTCACTCCCGAGCCCGGGGTCGTGGCAGGCAGCAAGCCCACCGTCAAGGTCAGCGGAAGCTTTACCGCAGGACAGAACTATTTTGCCGTAGTATGGCCCCAGACATCTGTCGGACGCATAATTTTAGGTTTTTCAAAAGGCTCCGGGTCTTCACTCCAGAAGGCAAGCCGCACCGGTACCTCAACTGCCGGCTTCTCACTTCCTGTTAACGGAGGCCGCAAGTTCGAGAACCTGGGCAGCCTGAACTGGTTCGACGGAACCATCAAAACAAAGGAAGACCTCGATAAATGGGCCTCTATGGCCGATTTCTACACCGCAGGCGAAACCGTCAAGCTGGGCGCCGACATCAACTACGGCGGAGGCGAATGGAAGCCTGTTAGCGGAAATGAGAATTCTGGCCACTTCTCCGGCACTTTTGACGGCGCAGGTCACTCCATCTACAACATCCAGCTTGTTACCTCAAGCGAATACGGTGGATTCTTCTCCATCATAGCTTCCATCGAGGATAGAATTCGTGTAAAAGACCTCACGCTGGGTAAAGACGGAGACGAAAGCAGCCTGGTCGTGAACAGTGCAAAGGTAGGCTACGCCGGCGCCCTTGCCGCCCGTGTAAAGAACGTCCAGATCAGCAACGTCAAGAATTATATTCCCGTAACGGTTGAGAATGCAATTGACGGAGTTTACGTCGGCGGAATCCTCGGCCAGATTATGAGCGGCTCCGAGAATCAAGTTTCAAACTGCCACAACTACGCGGATGTCACGATGAATGCGAGCACTGCAGGCAACAACTATTACGGCGGTATCGTAGGACTGATTTCCGGCAAGGCAGCCATAAGCGGGTGCACTAATTCCGGCAAAATATCCCGTATCAAAGCTTCTTCCAACAAGGGCGTGAACACCTTGGGAGGTATAGCCGGCCGCACCGGCAACACACTTTCCGGCGTAACCATTACTAATTGCTCTAACTCGGGGACTGTTGAAACTACCGTAAATGTCAAGGCAGGCCAGATCTATCTGGGTGGAATCATAGGTATGGACGGAAGCGCGGCAGATGCTTCCGCCAGGAATATTGTGGTTTCCAACTGTACCAATAACGGAGACATTAACGGCTATAACCAGAGTACTGCTTCCTTCGCCACCGGTGGCGGTATAGTCGGACGTGTTTCCAACGATGCTTTAATCAGCGGGTGTACCAACCTTGGCGCCATTACCAAGACGGGTAACCACAGCATCGAGTCTTGCTACGGCGGCATTGCCGGAATGGTTTCTGGTGAAGACGGACTCATTGACGCTTGCGTGAACGGCAAATCCGGCAGCGAAACGGCCGGGGCAGTGTGCGATATGGTACAGACCTCCAACACAAATATGCGCCACGGCGGCATTGTAGGTTATATGCAAAGGGGCACTTGCACCAACTGCGTGAACTACGGTTCGGTTACTTCTTATTCGTCTGTCGCCAAAATGTATTTGGGCGGACTGGCCGGCAATTCTACCCTGGGATCATTCAAGGCGTGCTCAAGCTACGGAACCATAACCGTTATTTCCGAGACTCCGGCCAATACCCACAGCGCCGGCGGACTTATCGGCCTGCAGAACAACAATTCTTCGTCGATAGACGTCTTCACCGGTGATGACTGCTTTGTATCCGCCACCGTTTCCTGCAGCTACGCAGGAAGTGCCGGAGCAGTGATAGGGCGCTATTCCAACACCTCCACAAAGAGCTGCTGGGGCTCTTCGGCCAAACCCATCAAGGTCTCGTCAGCGTGCATTGTAAACAATGTCGCTGTGACCTCCTCCAACTTCGGCGCCAGCCTCGCCGGCTCCGATTACGGCATCACCGCCTCCGGTGTCGTATCCACCGACGGACTTAACACCATCTGGGCAACGTTTGAGTAAACGTGGTGGTAGAAACCTGGTTGAATGCACCTGGGTGCCTCATTGTATGAAGGCATCCGGGTGCTGAAGCCCGGGGTAATCGCATTAGGAGTACGAGGATTTCTGTTAACACGAAGAAAAGGTATGATACCTAAAACGAACAATTATTCCGCGCCGCAGGCCTGCTGGGGGGAGCAAGTTCCCCGGCAGTTGCTTTGCCAGTCCAATCTGGAGGATATGGAATACCGCGAGGGTGAATGGGATTCCGACTTAACTTATTGATGCTATGAGACCCGCAGTGACAATTCTTATCTGTGCGGCTTTGGCATCCATCGCCTGCTCCAAAGAGGCGGAAGAGAGTCCCGTATGCCTCGACCTGCGCAGCATCACGGTCCAAGCCTCGATCCCTGCCACCAAACTCGCCAGCGACCGCGGCAAGATGACGTGGACCGAGGGCGATGCAATTGCCGTATATAACACCAGCGGCGACAAGTTCGACCTCAGCCTGTCGGAAGGCGCCGGCACCAACTCCGGCAAGTTCACCGGCAGCATCTCAGGCACCCTCGACACGCGGTTTGCGGTTCATCCCGCAGCGTTTGCCGGCAGCAGGGCCGGCACGGTATCGTTACCGTCCTATGTCGAATACTCCGACAATGTTCCGGCGGTGATGGCATCGCCTCTCGAACTGTCCGGCGACCAGATCAACGCCGTCCATTTTAGCCACCTTATGTCAATTATGGCCTTCACCCTCAAGGACTTGCCTGCTTACGCACGAGCGTTCAAGCTGGAATCTGCAACGGGGGCCCAGTTGACCGGAGACTTTACCATCAAGTCATCCGCCGACGGGGTGAGCTTCAGCACGGGAGGCCCTGCCGACAGCCGCATCATCTACTTCCCGCCCAAAACCGCATACGGCCCCGACGCCACCGTTGAACTGTATTTCCCCGTGCCGGCCTACGACTTTACCGACCTCAAGGTACAGGTACTGGACGGAGACGGAGACCCTTTGGAGGGCTGCGACATTCCGGTTCCGCCCACGTCGGCAAGCCTCAAGGTTGGCGACTTCGTGCAGATGCCCGCCCTCAACATACGCGCACTCACGGGCGCTTCACGCTCCGAATTCATCAAGGTGCACGGTACCAAATGGGCCAGGGGAAACCTGCTTCGTGACCAGTCTGTCTCGCGGGACAACTGGGTCCCCGGATGGGGCTTACACTCAAACCAGTGGGACTTTAAGGGCGGCAGCGACACTCAGTCGAACTACGACCATTTCAACTGGGGAGGAATCTCGGCCGCGTCCTATCAAACCGACAGCGTGAGCGTGTATCCCAACAAAGGGGTCGCCAGCGGCACTCTGGTGGCATACTTCACTTACATCTGGCCGCGCGGGGCTGCACTTGACTTTCAAGGCCGATTATTCCGCTACTGGGACGGCACCGGCGAGCGCGCCTTCGACTACAGCCTTCTGGACGGCACCGGCAAAGGCGCCCCCTACTTCTTTTACAGCGGCAACAACGACGGCAACACCCATCCCAAAGAATGGGCTACCAACGGCACTCCCGCAAGCGTAAAGACCTTCTCCAGCTACTACGGCGACCTTGTTTTCTGGGCCAGCAAGGGCCAGTATATGATGCCCGGGCCCTCTGACTTTGAGGCACTTGTGAACAATGCCAACCAGCAGGCCGGCTATTACGAGGCCTCGGGGCAGCGCATCTACGGAATCTTGTTCACCACCTGCGGAGAATGGCAGGCACGCACCATCGACTTGAGCTTCCGCAAGCTTGACGAGGGCGATATGGAGAGCGGTCTGTTCCTCCCCCTGGCGGGCTACAGGAAGCCCTGCGCCGAAAGGGCTGTCGAGACCAAGGCCGTCCTTGCCAACTGGACCCCTGCCAGCTCCGAAATAACCGATGGCGGCACCACCGGAGCCTACTGGTCGTCGGCTATGGCAGCTTCGGGCGTACAGAGCCACCGTCCGCAAATGCTCTATATGCACTCCGACGGCTCCTCTGTTGGACGCCCGATATTCGGGGACTCCGTATCATCTGAGAGCATAACCATTTCTTCTTCACGCACTTGCAATCTGTTCGGCCCTCCTGCCGGACTGTCTGTCCGCCCTGTCTATCTGGCCACTATTCCTTCCGAGCCCACCGTAGATCCTCCGACCCCCGAGGCATCGGGCAACGGATTCCCTGCGTTATGGGAAATAACTTCCGGCTTCTACGGCAGCGCAAGCTCACCCACCGCGGCCGGAAAGGAGTGGATAGACAACGGACGGGCGATAGCCACCAACAGGTCATCCACTACCGGCACGGCATTCATCGCCACCAGCCGGACCAAGGCCAGCGGGTCGCTCAAGCACACCATCAACTCCGACGGCTGTCCTGCCATCGGAGGCCTGGACGAGGGCGACTGCATCGAATTCTGCTCCTCGGTAGAAAGCATCCCGGCCGGAACCGACTTCGACCTTATGCTTACAGTAAACGCCAACAACAAGGCCCTTCCCAAGTACTGGCTGCTTGAGTATTGGGAAGACGGAGAGTGGAAGAGCGGCGACGCCCCTTACACGGCGACCGAAGACCCTTCAGTCAAGTACTCCTGCACCATACTGCGCCCGGCATCTTCTTGCTATCGCACTCTGGTCCTGAGCTTTACCTTGCACAAGGCCGTCACCAACGACTTTGTAAAGGTTCGCCTTCGCGCCGTGGGCAAGATCAACGGCAACGGGGCCACCCTTACCCCCTCGTCGGAAGCCCAGCTATACTTCGCCCCCCTCACTTACGAGGCGGTGCGCTTCATCGCCTATCCCGATGCACCCGCGGTAAAGGACACCAAGAAACTGCTGGTCCTCGGCAACTCCTTCACCTATTACTTCGGCTCCGCCTTCCTGCTCAAGGAACTGGCCCGCAAAGAAGGCCACCAGCTGGAAATAAGGATCAACCTCAAGGGCTCGCAGCATTACTACAACCACCTGTACGGCCTGGAGTATTCTCAGGAGGCCATAAATGAGGGCGGATACGATTTTGCCCTTCTTCAGGACGGCACCTACTTTGCCGCCGAATATGCCTACGGAGACGCCTCCGTAGTTACCGGCGGGGCAGCCTACACTCCCGCGCAGATACTTCAGTACACCAAGGAGATGAACGCCGCCGTGCGGGCCGCCTCGCCCAGTGCCCAGATAATGTACGAGCTGTGCAAGTCGTCGCCCACCAAGGCCGGTGATTTCTACGGATTCGGGAGCTACGATGCCTACGACGAACTCCAGCTCACCGGAGCCTTCGCCCTGGCCGAGGCCGACCCTAACATTAACTGGATCAGTCCGGTAGGTACGGCTGTCAGGAACGCCCGCAACAATTACGGTTACGCCTCAGGCTATAATTACCTTAATTACACCGACAACGCCCACCCCTCAAGGGAGTGCCAGTACCTCAAAGCCTGCACCTCTTACTTGATTATGTACGGCCAGGACTTCGGTTCCGCGCCCGCCACCTGCGGCATTGCAGCGGCTGATGCTACAAAGCTCCGCAGCGCAGCCAAAGACATTGCCCTCAACGACAGTAACACCTATCATATCCGATGAAAAAACTATCAGCATTGCTTGCGATCCTCCTGGCCGCGGCAGCCTGCCAGAGAGAAAAGGTAACCACGGAATGCCCCGGAGACGCCAGGACCCTGGTGGTAACGGCGCATACCCCCGCGCCTGAAAGCAAGGTGGCGGTAGCCTCCAGCGGCAAGATGACCTGGACCGCAGGCGATGAGATAGCCTTGTACAACTCGGCCGGAACCAAGTTCCGCGCCACGCTCACCAGCGGCGCCGGCAGCTCTTCCGGCACCTTTACCTGCAGTTCCTTCTCAGGCCAGCCGGGGGCAGTAGCCGTATATCCTTACGAGCTTGCAGACGACTCTCCCGGGAGCATCAGCATTCCCTGGCGCTCGGAACGTTCGGACGATGTGCCCGCAATAATGGCCTCCCACGTGGGCGCCCTGGAGGGCTCACAGCCGCAGGACCTTTACTTCGTGCACCTCGCTCCCGTGGTGGACATCACCCTGCACGATATTCCGGCCTACGCCCGCGCCTTGGTTCTCCAGGCGGGCGACAAGCGCATCAGCGGCGATTTCAGCTTCAATACCTCCACTCTCGAGCCCATTCAGACGGAGAATATTTCCTCGACCCGCGCCATCTCGTTCCCCTGCGGCGAGGGCTTCGGCACCGACCTGAAGTTCCGGATCGCAATCCCTGCAGGAGATTATTCCGAACTCAGCATCGGCCTGCTGGACGGTGACGAGACTTTCATCGAGGGGTTGGAGAGCATAAAGTTCGCCCGCTCCTCCACAAGCCTCGGGGCCCGGGACTATCTGGCGATGCCCACCCTCAACGTCCGCTCCAAATGCACCCGCAGCAGCGAGGTACGCATAGTCGAGAATATAGCCTGGGCTGCGGGCAACCTCATCGCCCAGAGCGGAGGGGCCACCTCAAAGGGCTTCCAGAACGGCTGGCGCATAGCCTCGCATCAATATGAATTCCTGGGCTGCGACCAGGTGGGCACTTCGGGCAACGCCGTCACCTTCACCCAAAGCGCCACCGCGTTCGACCGTTTCAACTGGGGCGGCCTGGCGGGCGATGCTTATAAGTCCGATGCAGGCTATATGCTCCCCACCACAGCCAAGTACAACATCTCGGGGCGCATTTTCAGCGCCTCCGGGGGCAGCGCCGATGACCTTGATGCCGCTGAAGTAACAGGAGATGACTGCTTTGCCTCTCCTTCCGGCGGCTCCTTCGCCACCGGATCCGCCCTCCACGGCGACGTGGCTTTCTGGGCCAGCAAAGGGCAATACCGTATGCCCGAATCTGCAGAAATACAGACTCTGCGCGCCGGAAGCGCTCCCACGAACGCCAGCGGGCAGGCAGGATACGTTAGCGTCGGGAACAACCGCATTTACGGAATCCTCCTCACAAGTACCCCATCGTGGGAGGAATCCACCCTTAACACCACTGCACGCGAGTTCACGGAAGCCGACCTCGAAAGCGGCCTGTTCCTTCCGAAGACGGGCCGGGGACGCTTTATAAACGGCAATTTATCAATCAATTACGTAAACACCCAGGGCTACTACCGCTCTTCCGTATTCTCCGGACTCGACCTTGCCAAATACCCCGACTCCGACCATAGCACCACCATTCTCGGCTTCCGTGCCGGCAACAGCTGCGACTACGGCTACACCATTCACCTCAACTCCGACGCCGCCTGGAGCGTGGGGCACGTGCAGAAGTGCCTTGCCATCAGGCCTGTGCTCTGCGAGGGTACCTCAGACCCCGATCCCATACCCCAGCCCGGCGAAAAAACGCTTCCCGCCTGGCAGAAAGGCTATCTCGACATCCACGCCATCAATTCGGGGCGCGGCGAATGCACACTGGTGATTATGCCCGACGGAACCTCGATGATGATTGACGCCGGCGAGTACGAGACAAGTTCCGCCACCGCAGTGGACCGCAAACCTTCGGCCGGCATACGCCCTTATAAGGTCTATACCACCTACGCCAAGTACTTCCTCGGCCCCACGGGGCACGATTATCTCGACTTCTTCTTCCTTACCCACTACCATCAGGATCATATGGGCCAGCACCGCGCGGCCTACGGCAGTTCGGGCGACGGCTACTGCCGCACCGGAGTGATGGCGGTATATGACGACCTTCCCATCAAAAAGCTGGTGGACCGCTGCGGACCGGGGTCGAGCCCGTCTTCTTCGGACTACAGCGAGAGCGTATATGAAGATTTCAGGCAATTCGCCCAGTACCGCAAGACCAACGACGGTATGGAATGGTACGCCTTCAATATGACCGCCAGCGGCAATTACAAGAAGCAGTTCGTGCTCAAGTACGACAGTTCGTACGACTTCACCGTGTACAACCTGGGAGCCAACGGTAAGTACTGGAACGGCAGCAGCTTCACCTCCTACGGCGGTTCGTTGACCGAAAATGGCCTCTGCGCCACCGTGCTCATATCGTACGGCAACTTTGACTATTACTCCGGCGGCGACTGCGCTTGCCAGACGGGGGTGATGCAGAAGATCGTGTCCTCGCTCAACAAGAAGGTCGAGGCGATGAAAGCCGGCCACCATATGTATTACAATACCATAGATGCCGCGACCTCCAACATACTGCGGCCCAAAGTAACCGTGGCCCAGATATTCGACTCCGACAAGCCAGGCGACCCGGCTTTCAGCTTCCACCGCCAGTGGGGTGACGTGTTTATAACCAACATCCACCAGGGACGCCTCGACAATACCGTCGATATCAAAGGCGGCACACCCGTCGAGGGCCTCGGAAGCAAAGTCAAGGACTACGGCGGCCACTTTGTGATACGTGTCAGCCCCGGGGGCTCGCAGTTCTACGTTTACAAGCTACGCGACACCGACTTCTCCTACAGCGTCGAAGCCACATACGGACCGTACACCTGCTATTGACAACATTTTTTCTATATTTGCGGTATGAGAAAATTCTTTATTGCCGCAATGAGCATACTTGCCATCGCTTCCTGCGCGCCTCAGATGCCGCAGACCCGCAAAGACGCCACAGTCGATGATTATTTCGGGACGGCCGTGCCCGACCCTTACCGCTGGCTGGAGGACGACCTCTCGCCCGAAACCGCAGCCTGGGTGGAGGCCCAGAACAAGTACACCGACCACTATCTCAAGGGCATCCCCTTCAGGGGCAAGCTCCTGGATCGCCTCAAGGAAGTCAACGACTACGAGAAAGTCGGCGCTCCCGTGCGCCACAAGAACGGCAAGTGGTACTTCTACAAGAACGACGGACTCCAGAACCAGAGCGTCCTCTACGAGATGGACTCCCCCGACGCCGAGCCCCACGTGCTGCTGGACCCCAATACCCTGAGTGACGACGGCACCGTGGCCCTCAAGGGCGTGTACTTCAGTGGTGACGGCAAGCTTCTGGCTTACTCCATCTCCCGCAGCGGCAGCGACTGGCAGGAGTTCTACGTTATGGACACCGCCACCCGCGAGCTCCTTCCCGACCATATCGAGTGGGCCAAGTTCTCCGGCGCGGCCTGGAGGGGCGAGGGCTTCTACTACAGCGCCTACGACGCTCCCGCCGAGGGAGTGGGTGCCTTCAGCGGCAAGAACGAAGTCCAGAAGATTTACTACCACAAGATAGGCACCGACCAGAGCGAGGACGAGTTGTTTTACAGCAATCCGGCCGAGCCCCTTCGCTTCTACAGCGTAGATATCAACGAGGAGGAGACTATGGCCTTCCTTTCCGAGAGTGGCGCCGACAATGGTAACAACCTGTACGTCAAAGACTTGAAGCGGGGTGGAGACTTCATCCTTATGACCTCCGATATGAAGAGCAACTGCACCCCTGTCGAGACCGACGGCGACACTATCTATATCTTCACCAACTACGGAGCGCCGATGAACCGCCTGGTCACGGCCGACGTGCGCAAGCCCCACTGCTCCTCCTGGCGCGACCTCATCCCCGAGCGCGACTGCGTCCTGGAGAATGTAAGCTTCGTGGGCGACAAAATCATTGCCAGCTACAACGAGGATGCATCCACGCACGCCTACATCTGCAATATCGACGGCAGCGGAGTTCAGGCTCTGACGCTTCCCGGAGTGGGCAGCGCCGGCTTTGCGGGCCGCAAAGGCGAGGACTGGTGCTACTACACGTATTCTTCCTTTACCACTCCCGGCACCATCTACAGCCTGGACATCAACAGCGGAGAGAGCAGCGTGTACAAAGAGCCCCGCACCAATTTCGACCTGTCGGAACTGGAAAGCATCCAGGTGTTCTTCCCCTCCAAGGACGGCACCCGCATCCCTATGTTCCTGACCTACCGTAAGGGGCTGGAGCTCAACGGGCAGAACCCGGTGTACCTGTACGGCTACGGCGGCTTCGACATTTCCCTGCGTCCGGGATTCTCAGCCACCCGCGTACCCTTCCTCGAAAGGGGCGGCATATACGCGCAGGTGAACCTCCGCGGAGGCGGCGAATACGGGGAGCCCTGGCATTTGGCAGGCACCAAGATGAACAAGCAGAACGTTTTCGACGACTTCATAGGAGCGGCCGAATGGCTGATAGAGCAAGGCTATACCAGCCCGGAGCACCTGTCCATAGTGGGTGGCTCCAACGGTGGGTTGCTGGTGGGTGCCTGTATGACGCAACGTCCTGAGCTATACGCCGTTGCCATCCCTCAGGTGGGAGTGATGGATATGCTCCGCTACCACAAGTTCACGATAGGCTGGAACTGGGCCTCCGACTACGGAACCAGCGAGGACAGCCCCGAGATGTTCAAGTACCTGCTGGGCTACTCTCCCCTGCATAACCTCAAACCCGGAGTGTCATATCCCGCGACTCTCGTAACCACCGCCGACCACGACGACCGCGTAGTGCCGGCCCACTCGTTCAAGTTTGCAGCCACCCTGCAGGAATGCAACGCAGGACCCAACCCGACGCTCATCCGTATCGACTCCAAAGCGGGCCACGGCGGCGGCAAGCCCCTGGCGAAAGTGCTTGAGGAGCAAGCGGATATCTACTCCTTTATAATGGTTGGAACCGGTATGAAGTTCTAGCCTCCGCTAGCGGAGCGTGAAGCGCCTGGAGCGGCGCGGCGAAGCACCGGCGTAAAAGTCCACGTAAACGTGGGCGCCGTCGACTATGAGCTTATAGGAGCCGGCCGCCGGGGACAAACTGTACTGGCGGATGCCGGCACGGTACTCGTCGAACAGGTCCAGGTTGGCCTCGGTTTCAAGATCGGGGTTCTCCTTGAACAACAAGGTGCAATACTCTTTGGCTCCGGATGCAATTTCGGTATAGGTAGCCTGCTCGTCAGTGCGCCATACGCTGCTCATTGTCATCTGGGTGATACGGCCCCCGTCGCCCCGCCAGTCGAGGAACTCGGTGTTATGGGTATGCCCACAGAGGACTATGGCGTTGAGTGACGCCAGAAGTGCGCGCATCTTGCGGCGCTCAGCAGCCCGAGAGTCTTTGCGATTGCCCAGAAGATACCACCAGTAGTATTTTTCGTCGTCGTAGGGGAAAACCGGACTGTGCACTACCACGAACACGTGCCTCGAGCCTCTGGCCTGTTCGAGCACGCTGGTGATATTCTCCACGTTAGGTTTGGTAAAGTTAATTACCACGAAGGCATCGGGGCCGCTGCGGAAAAGGAAATTGGGGCCGCTGAGTTCCATTCCCAGCTCCTCCGACATCCTTTTGTTCATATACTCGAAGTAGGCCGCGGTGCAAACGGCATCATCGTTGCCGCGCAGGTCGTGGTTACCGGGCACGGTGACGAAAGGCAGGTCGGGAGCCACTTCTGTCTTGAACAGATTCATTGCGTCGCCGAGGAAACGCTTGTGCGTGTCTGCGTCGGCCGTGTCGCCCTGGATGAGGTCCCCCATCTGGAGCACGAATCGGGTATTCTCGTCCACAAGGCAAGCCGCGCGCTTGATGAGTTCGCGGCTGCGTCCCGACCACATCTGCCCGTTACGCACGAACTCCCTGCGGTGGTTTGCCTCCCTCGTGGGATTGGGGTCGGTGTAACCGGCGTGATAGAGTTCGGGATCGGGAGCGTCGTAGTGAGTATCTCCAAGAATTACAACGGAATAACGATCACGCTTGCAAGCCTCGGCAGACCCTTCCCCCAAGCGCCCGAGCAGCGAAAGGCCCACAAGGCCGGTTGCCGAATATTTAAAGAAATCCCTTCTGTCCATAGCGGTAGAATTACATAGAGAGCACGTTGAGGACGGATATGAGCTCCGAGTCAATGGGCTTGTTGTTCTTGACGGCGCGGGAGATGGGGACGTAAACTATCTCGTCGTTCTTGATGCCTATCATCACGTTGCGCTGCCCCTCCATAAGGGCCTCTATGGCCGCGTAGCCCATACGCGAGGCCAGGATGCGGTCGTAGGCGGTGGGCATTCCGCCCCTCTGCAGGTGGCCCAGGATAGTGACGCGGGCGTCGAACTGGGGATACTCGTTACGTATCCTCTCGGCATAGTACATCGCGCCGCCCACTCCGTTCTTCTGCGCCTCGCTCACCAGCACTATGGCGCTGTTCTTGCTCTTGCGCTTGCCGCGCTCGATGAAAGCCGCCAGCTGGTCAACGTCGGTGTCCCCTTCCGGAATGATGGCCGCCTCAGCACCGGAAGCTATGGCGCTGTTCTGCGCCAGGAAGCCGGCGTCCCGTCCCATAACTTCCACAAAAAAGATGCGGTCGTGGCTGTTGGCGGTGTCACGGATCTTATCGACGCACTGCACTATGGTGTTCAGCGCCGAGTCGTAGCCTATGGTGTAGTCGGTACCGTAGAGGTCGTTGTCGATGGTGCCCGGGAGTCCGATGATGGGGAGATCGTACTCCTTGGCGAACAGCTGCGCACCGGTAAGCGAGCCGTTGCCGCCTATCACCACCAGGGCGTCGATTCCTGCCTCAACCATATTGTCGTAGGCCTTTCTGCGCCCCTCGGGGGTCATAAACTCTCCGCAGCGGGCAGTCTTGAGGATGGTGCCTCCGCGCTGGATGGTGTTCGACACCGACGAGGAGGTGAATTTCACAAATTCCTTCTCGATCAGCCCCTGGTAGCCGCGCATTATACCGACTACGTTGATGTCGTGATAGCGGGCCGTGCGCGTGACGGCGCGGATGGCGGCGTTCATACCGGGAGCATCGCCTCCGGATGTGAGTACGCCGATGGTCTTGATGGTTCTTTCCATAAACTAATTACTTTCAGCAAGAGCGAGAGCCTCGGTGCAGAGACTGTCGCAGAGTTCGTTCCAGCCGTGGCCGATGTGGCTGCGGACCCATTTGAATTCAATAAGGAGTTTCTTGCGCCTGACCAGTTGCTTGTAGCGGATGAGGAGGTCCTGGTCGGGCTGGTTCTTGCGGCGCGGCGCCTTGCCGAGCGAGAGGGTGGCGGCCAGATAGTCGGTGCAGATGCGGGCGCAGCAACGGTCGGGGAGGGCGTCCACTGCGGCGAGGATGGCCATCAGCTCGACACGCTGGCTGGTCTCTTTCCGGACAACGAAAGAGTCTTGCTTTACCAGCGTCTGACCGTCGGACTTAAGGATGATATAAGCGCCCGACCCTACGTTGTTGCTGGTGGAATAGCCTCCGTCTGTGTATATGATGTAATCGATCATAAAGGCAATGTTCAAAGATACGAAAAAAGTATTTTGAATTCAAGCGCAAAATGTCTATTATTGCAGTACCATGAAAAAAGCTTTTTTCAAACTACTGCTGGTGTTTCTCGGACTGAACCTGTTTACGGCTTGCTACGGGCCTGCTCCCGGCATAATAGAGTATCAGGAGGTCGAATCCACCGAGCAGACAGAATCCACCAAGGCTGAAGACGAGGTCGAGGCCGAGGAAGAAAGCGCAGGGGAAGAAACCGAAAAGGCGGAATAATGTCTTTCCCCAGCCTAAAGCAGCGGATTACGCTGAACCTCAACAGCAGCTTCATCAAGGAGGAGGCCAAAGAGCACCCCTTGATGCAGCTGTTTTGGGAATGTACCCTGCGCTGCAATATGAAATGCCGCCACTGCGGCAGCGACTGCAAGGTTTCCACCCTCCATCCCGATATGCCCTTCGGCGACTTCGAGAAGGTGCTGCTGCGGATCAAGGAAAAATACGACTCCCACAAGATCCTGATCATCCTCTCGGGCGGCGAGCCCCTTGTGCGGGAAGATATCGTAAACTGCGCCCGGCGCATTTATGAGCTTGAATTCCCCTGGGGGATGGTGTCCAATGGACGACTGATGAGCCCGGGTAGAATTGAGCAGCTGCTCAGGGCGGGTATGCGCAGCGCCACCATCAGCCTGGACGGGCTGGAGGAAGACCATAACTGGATGAGGGGCGTTCCGGATGCATTTTCCTATGCTTCGCAGGCCATCAAGATACTTGCCGCGGAGTCTTCCATAGCATTCGACGTGGTGACTTGCGTAAACCGGCGCAATTTCCCCAGCCTGAACGAAATCAAAGAGTACCTGATATCGCTCGGGCTCAAGTACTGGCGCATTTTTACCGTGTTCCCCGTAGGACGTGCCGCCACCGACCCCGAATTGCAAATCAGCGATGAGCAGTACCGCGCCCTGATGGACTTCATAGTGGCTACCCGCAAGGAGGGCCGCATACACCTGAGCTACGGCTGTGAGGGCTTCCTGGGGCCTTATGAGGGCAAGGTGCGCGACCACCTGTTCAGTTGTCAGGCCGGCCTGAGCATAGCCTCGGTGCGCATCGACGGCGCCATCTCCGGCTGCAACAGCATACGCTCCCATTACGACCAGGGCAACATCTACACGGACGACTTCATCGACGTGTGGGAGAACCGTTTCGGCATATACCGCGACCACTCCCCTTTCCGCACCCGTGAATGCGCGGACTGCAAATGGTGGAAGTGGTGCCTTGGCAACGGAATGCACCTGCGCGACGAGCAGGGACGCCTGATACTCTGCAACCTCAAGCGGCTGCAAAGCGGTTAAAACCGGTCTGGTTTTTGGCTGTCAGAACAAGAGTGGCATCGTAGCCTCGGTTCACCTTTCGGGCGAAACTCTAGAAAAGGATCCTGAAGCCGCCGGAGAGGTTGAAAGCTACCGGATTGGCGGTGTAGTACGACTCCGGAGAATTCTCGCCTGCTATATGCCACGATACACCGGGCTGAACGAACAGGGCGCCAAAACTGCCGAATGCCCACTGGGCGCCAACATTAGCTCCGACCGACCAGATGAAGTCGCCCGGCACGTACTTGTCGATATTGCGCACCACGGGGGCAAGGTTTCCTATCACTTCTCGTATGTTTCCCGAGCTTCTGAATCCATATTCAACCGAAGGGCCGGCCGAGAGGTACACGCTCAGATGCCGTCCCGACCAAGGTGTATAGACGGCCATAAGCGGCACTCCGAAATAGTGCATATCGGTGTGGGTGCTTGAAGTCATACTGCCGGAAGTCGAAACGACATCAGAAGCAAGGCGGCTCAACTGAAGCCCCGTCTCAACGCTCCAGTGGCGGCTCAGGGGCACATTGGCCATCAGGCCCACACGATAGACCAGCCTGTGCTTGATATCCGTGACCGTGCTCTTGTTGCGGCTCAATAACGATACCGGTGACATACTGCGCGAAGAAGCCATACGCATAGTGCCGGACATACCGTATTCGGCAATGGTGTTGGAAGGGACTGCGCCGAGGGCGCCGGAAGTGACAAGCGAGATATTGGGCCGGGGACGTACCGGAGAAGCGACTGCAAGAAGCGGACGGTCGGCAGGAATGAATACGTCGGGGAGTCCTTCCCTCGGATTGATATCATCTTTAACTGCGTAATGCTCCTCCCGGGAGGTTGTATCCTGGGCTGCGGGAGTAGTGGCGGGCTCTTCTTCGAGGGCTTCGGCTACAGCCTCGCCCGACACGGCGCGGTGCCCTGGGGTGACGGAGTTTACAGGGGCAACGGAGTTCATAGGGGCGGCGGAGCTTTTAGGAGCGACGGAGCGAACAGGGGCGCCAGTGTTGACAGGCGCTACCGGGTTGCCGGGCTCGGCAGGGTTTACAAGCACTGTATCAATCCCTGCGGGAGGAGTAACCACGGTATCGGTGAGTTCGGCCACCGCAGGACCGGCCGAGGGCGACTGATCCGGTGAGGAGGGACGCACAATTATCAGCAGCGCCACAAGGGCTGCGGCGGCACCGGCAAGGGCCCACCACCAGGGGAAAGGAGCGGCAGTGCGCTTTTGGGCAATATGCCCCTCGACGGCATCCCACACTCCCTCGGGGGGTGCCTGAGTATAAGTAGATAACTGCTTTCGCAGCTTGTCATTCCATTTTTCAGCCATTTGCGTGTAATTTTCTATACTCTTTAAGCTCCTTTGCCAGCAGCGCCTTGGCGCGCAGCAGCTGGGAAGCTGATGAATTTTCCTTAATGCCGAGCAGCGCGGCAATGTCTTTATGCTTCTTCTGCTCGAACACATACAGGTTGAACACCGTACGGTATCCGTCGGGCAGGCGGGCAATCATATCGTGCAGCACATCCAGAGGCACATTCTCCACGTCGGGATCTTCGTCCTGGGCGGGCTCGGGCAGGTTTTCTACCGGCAGGAGGCGGTCGCTTTTCTGGAGGATGCGCAGCGAATCGTTGACAACTATCCGCGACAGCCAGGCCTTCAGCGAGCCCTCTCCCCTGTAGTGGTACAAGCCGAACCGGTCGAACACCTTGATGAATACGTCTTGAAGCAGGTCCTTCACTGAGTCGCCAGGCCCGAGGTAACGAGAGGCCACTGCACTCAAGTAGGGCGCGTACCGCTCGTACAACTCCCTCTGGCCACGGGGATCCCCGTTTCCGACAAGCCGCGCCAATTCCCTCTCGCTCAGGCTATTTCCTGCTTTTAAACTCAAAGGACGCTATTATTTCATTCCCTTCAATTGTGTTCCACTTAAGGTGTATAGTTTTCGTGTCGTCTCCGGTGGGAGGCAGCGAATTTATGTCAAAACAAATAATACCGTCTTCCTTCGAATACTTTCCGTCCCCGTGAGCGTTATGCCGCAGTTCAAGGTAATACGGGTCATCAAGCTTGAGGCCGCTCACCAGGTAGAAGTCGTGGTGGACGGGATGTTCTCCCCACCAGGAGGTATAAAAGAGGGTAAGATACCCGTCGTCAAGCTCGGTAAAACTCGAATCCAGTTCCACATCCAGGCCGTCGCTGCCGGGCACAGACGCATCGTGGGTAAAAACCCCTTCGTCGAGCGGCTCCATCCACTTGACCTTTGCAAATATGCTTTCGCCTTTATGGTAGAGGTCGGCCTTGACCATCACCCTTTGCTGACGAGTATAATCCAGAGCCGTTAAAGGTTCTATCCTGCGGCCGTTTGACAAAAGGTACACAATACCCTTGGAATCTTTTGTGATGGTAGCAAGAAAAGTAACGTCGGCTTCGTGCGGTGAAGAATCAGAATAATATCCCGGGGTGTAACGGCCTTCATCCGGGTCATAAACGCCCTTACTGCAGGCTCCGGCAACTGTACAGAGCAGTAAAAACAGAGCAATATGTCTAACTAGTTTTTTCATCTGCATCTTAAACCCGCAGGAAGTGAAAATCTTGCACCTGAAAAATAATTTTATCAACGATGCAAGAAAACGCCGGCCGCCGGATTTACCTTGTAAAAATACTCAATATTTATGAAAAACATATTCAAACTCTTTGTTTGCACCTCCATTCTGTTTTTTGCATTATCTTGCAGCAAAGATCACGGCTTTATGGGCCCCGACTTTTTCCCTTCCGATTCAAATATGGTCAATAGTATCGGCGGCCCCGATCCCGGTCCGGAGGGAAGCGGCGACAACTTTGACAAGATAATCGAGAATCCCTTCATCAAAGTGTCCGAGCAGCCGCTCTCAACGTTCTCAATCGACGCAGACGGAGCTTCTTATGCATATATGAGAAGGTGCATATCCGACGGACGGATTCCTTCCCCTGACGCCATACGCACCGAGGAATTTCTGAACTACTTTACTTTCGACTATCCCTCCCCGCAGGGGGACGATGCGCTCGCCCTCAACGCCGAAATCGGCGACTGCCCCTGGGCCGAAGGCCATAAGCTGCTGCGTATAGGGCTGAAAGGCAAAGAATTGAAGGAGGCCGATATGCCCGATGCCAACTATATCCTGCTCGTCGATACCTCCGGTTCAATGGCTGGGCCGGACAGGATAGAACTGCTCAAAAGCGGCCTGTGCAATATGCTTGACCAAATGCGTCCCACCGACAAGGTGGCGCTCATCACCTATTCCGGCAAAGTAAGCAAAGAACTCGGTTCCACTTATGTAAAAGATGCCGAGAAGATCAAGAATAAAATCAAAAGTCTCACAGCCAGCGGCTCCACGGCCGGCGGAGCGGCTATGAAAATGGCCTACGAGGAGGCTGTGGAAAACTTCGTCAAGGGCGGCAACAACCGCATCATAATGTGCACTGACGGCGACTTCAACGTGGGCGTGAGTTCCACCGAAGAGCTCGTGGAGATGGTGGAGAGCTACCTCGACAAAGGCATCTACTTAAGCATAATGGGCTTCGGCACAGGCAATTACCAAGACTCCCGGATGGAGAATCTCTCCAACCACGGCAACGGCACATACACCTATATCGACTGCGAAGACGAGATGATGAAGGTTTTCGTGCACGAGCGCTCCCGCTTCTACTCCGTGGCCAACGACACCAAATGCCAGGTGAAATTTACGGAGAACGTCGACAGCTACCGCCTGATAGGCTACGAGAACCGCCTTATGTCCAGCGAAGAGTTTAACGACGACAAGAAAGACGCCGGCGAAATAGGTGCAGGTCAGACAATTACCGCCCTCTATGAGCTTATCCCTTCCGAGACATATACTATGGCTGCCAACGCCGCCATAATCGAGGTCAGATACAAAAAGCGGCTGGGCGAAGACAGCTTCTTGCTGAGCACTAACACAGGCATACCGACCTATGACGGCTTCAAGCCTTCGGCAGAGTTCAACTTCGCCGCTGGCCTTGCCGCCTACGCCCTCACTCTCAGGAACTCCGAATACAAAGGCACCGCAAGCCTGAGTATGGCTGAAGACCTCATCAAGCCGGAAAGCAAACCGGGCGGGAACATCGACCCTCTAGGTCTGCGCTCCGCCCTCGTAGAATTGATACAGAAAGCCTCGGAGCTTATCAAGGATTAAGCTGCCCTATTGCATTGGTAAGGGCGGCAAAATCTTCCACACTCAATCGCTCCGCCCTGAGTTCCAGCATCTTATCCAAACTGACCTGGTTGCTTTTTACCAGGTCAAGTTGCGTAAGTGATTGACTGTCACGGAGCAAAGGTTTAAGGGCATTGCGGAGGGTCTTGCGGCGTTGGTTGAATGCCGTTTTGACAACCAGCTTGAAGAGCTTCTCGTCGCAGCCCAGGGATGTCCTGCCGTTGCGGGTGAGACGTATTACGGCCGACTGCACCTTGGGCGGAGGAGCAAAGGCGCCGGAACCTACGGTGAAGCAGTATTCTATGTCGTACCAGGCCTGCAGAAGCACGCTCAGGATGCCGTAAGTCTTGCTTCCCGGCTTTTCGGCAATACGCTCGGCCACTTCTTTCTGGACCATACCGACTACTTCAGGAATGCGGTCTTTGTGGTCGAGCACCTTGAAGAATATCTGCGAAGAAATGTTGTAGGGGAAATTTCCTATCACCCTGAAAGGTCCCGGGAAGATACGCTCCAGGGGGAGGCGCAGGAAGTCGGCCTGGAGCAGGCGGCCTTGGAGGCCCGGGAAATGAGTGAGAAGGTAATCGACTGATTCGCCGTCGAGTTCTACGGCCTTCAGGTCGATGTCGTCCCGCTGGAGGAGATACTGCGTCAGGACTCCCATTCCGGGGCCTATTTCAAGCACGTCGCGGACACCGTCCCCGGCAGGTTCGCTGCCGGTGGACTTCGCTACGCTCATCCCTCCCTCGCCTGATGGCGCGGGCCCCTCCCGTTCACGTAGCCACGGGCGGCTACGGTCCTCCGGCAGCGGACCCGCCGGGGACAGAGTATCGACTATATGCCGGGCTATCGACTGGTCGGTCAGGAAATGCTGGCCGAGGGCCTTTTTGGCGCGGACTTCCATAGCTTATCCAAGTTTATCTGCAAGGCGTGAAGCAAGGTCGATAAATGCCTGCGCATCAGGCCTGGTGCCCAGGGCCGCGGGCTCGCCGGAATCGCCGGCCTCGCGTATACCCTGAACCAGGGGGATTCGTCCAAGCAGCTCTATTCCAAGGTCTTGCGCCATACGGGCACCGCCGTCGCATCCGAAGATATAGTACTTCTCGTCGGGATGCTCGGCGGGAGTGAACCACGCCATATTCTCTACCAGCCCGAAGATGGGCCGGTTGATATTCTTGTTGCGGAACATATTGGCGCCCTTCTCAACGTCGGAAAGAGCCACCTCCTGGGGCGTCGTGACCAGCAGGGCTCCCTCGAGGGGCACCTCCTGCAGCAGGCTGATATGAATGTCTCCGGTGCCCGGCGGCATATCCACCAGCAGGAAGTCGAGAACTCCCCACTTGACCTGCAGAATCATCTGCTTGAGCGCATTGCAGGCCATAGGACCGCGCCATATCAGGGCTTGTCCCCTCTCGGCAAAGTATCCAATGCTCATCCACTTGACGCCATACTTCTCCAGCGGGATGATGAGCTCGCGTCCGTCCACTTCTTCGGCCATAGGCTGGGCTCCTTCGGTGCCCGTCATAAGCGGTACGGACGGGCCGTACACGTCGGCATCGGCAAGGCCCACCTTGTATCCGAGGCGCGCGAGGGCGCAGGCCAGATTGACCGCCACGGTGGACTTGCCCACCCCGCCCTTTCCGGAGGCTATTCCTATGATGTGGCGCACGTTACGGAGGCACTCGGTATCGAATTCCGGGGCCTTTTTCTTGGGCGCCGCATCTTCAAGCACTATGGTTTCTACTTTGGGATCTTTTATTCCGCCCCTGATAAGAGCGGCACGGGCCGCCCCTATGAGGTACTCGGCAAGAGGGTCGCGCCTCTTGGGGAAACCCAGGGTGACGGTCACGCCGCCACCCTTGATTTCTACCCCGTGCACCATACCCAGGTCCACTATATCGCGGTCGCCCCGGGCGGGATGGCGTACTTCGGAAAGTATCTTAAGAACGTCTTTATCAGTCATTTTTAACAATGTTCATCTCATCCAGCAGATAGCCTGCTCCGCCGAAGCGGTCCATCATCAGCAACACGTAACGGATGTCCACGCAGATGCACCTCTGAAGGTTGGGCTCGAACATAACGTCGCTGCTCATAGCTTCCCAGTTGCCGTCGAATGCAAGGCCGATAAGATTGCCGTCCGCATCCAGAACGGGGCTTCCCGAGTTGCCTCCGGTAATGTCGAGATTGGTAAGGAAGCAGGTCACAAGCTCACCGTTCGCATCGGCGTACTGGCCGTAGTCTTTGGTCTGGAAGATCTCCTTCAGGCGCTCGGGAACACGGAATTCGTAGTTGTCAGGGTCTTCTTTCTCCATCACGCCCTTGAGAGTGGTGTAGTACTTATAGAGCACTCCGTCCTTGGGCTCGTAACTCTTGACGGTACCGTAGGTGAGGCGGCAGGTGCTGTTGGCATCGGGGTACGAAGGCTCGCCCTTCTTCCACTCCAGCAGGCTGGCGGCATAAGCCTTGGTGGCATCGCTAAGCTCCTTCTGGCTTTCGGTCACCTGGCTGCGGAGGGGCGTCATCGTCTCCATCAGCGCACGGTAGAGGCGCACGGCAGGGTCGGAGTCGAGCAGCTTGTCGGTGATGGGCTTGGAGAGCGCCTTCTGCTCGGAGGTGAACACGCTCTTCTTGAACAGATTGTCCACCAGACGTTTGGTGTCGATCTTGCGGATATCCTTGCCGTCCAGTTTGATGGGATTGCCGATGAGGTTCTGCTTGTAGAAGTCTATCATAGCAGCGGCCACCTTGCGGTCCACCTCTTCGTCGTAGTCTTTGTACGCATCGCCCAGATAATCAAAAACGGCGTCAATGGCATCCTGGATCTTTACATCTGGGTTCTGCTCCGCGGCAGACTTGGCCATAGCGTACGAACGGTCCATAGCGGCGGCGAAATTGAGCAGTTCGATACGTCCCACGCTCTCGCCCAGCAGGGTTGCGGCTTCAAGAGGGAGCTTGGTATCAGCGATGCCCTTGGCAATCTTGTCCACGGCACCGCCCCAGGCCTCGGCGCGTGCCGGGTCGGAGGCTATCCACTCTTCGAGTTCTTTCTCCTTCTGCTTCTGGCGGGGGATGATTTCAAGGGCCTCGAAAGCTTCCTTTTCACCTATCCACTTCTTCCAGCCGTTGGACGATCCGGAATACTTGCTGGCGTACTGCAGGGCCACTTTTTCGTCGGCGCGCATAGCCTTCCAGAGTATGTCCTGGCGGACTCCGCGGGCTGCGATACGGATGTTGTTGGCCTCGAGCATTTCTTCAAGCTGGGCGGAAGTCTGGAAGCGCTGGGTGCTGCCGGGATAGCCCATAATCATTGCGAAATCGCCTTCCTTAACGCCCTTGAGCGACACGCCGAGGAACTGGCGGGGCACCATAGGCACATTGTCCGGAGAATAGTCGGCGGGCTCGTTGTCGGGACCGGCATAAACGCGGAACATCGAGAAGTCGCAGGTATGACGTGGCCACATCCAGTTGTCGGTGTCGCCGCCGAACTTGCCGGCCGATGCGGGAGGAGCGCCCACGAAACGCACATCGCGGTAGATCTTGGATACTATCATATAGAAGACGTTGTCGTTGTAGAAGCTCACGATCCTCACCTGGCAGTTAGGATTCTCCTTCATTGCCGCGGCGATCAGCGCCTGGCGGGAAGCTCCGGTGGCCAGGGTGTCGGTGACGTCGGTCATACTCTGCAGGAAACGCACGGTGAGGCCGGGCACCGGAAGTTCTTCTTCGCGGCTGGAGGCCCAGTAGCCGTCTTCGAGGTAGTTATGCTCGGTGGACGACAGGCCCTGGATAGCGCCGTACCCACAATGATGATTGGTCACCAGCAGGCCGCTGCCGGAGATTATCTCGCCGGTACAGCCGCCCCCGAACTGGACTATGGCGTCCTTGATGGAGGAATGGTTGACACTGTAGATTTGCTCGGGAGTCAGACGGGAGCCCAGGTTGCGGAGGGCGTCGGCGTTCATCTTTTCGAGCAGTGGCAGGAGCCACATACCCTCATCGGCACGCAAGGCTGCGGGCATAAGCAGGAGGGCGCACAAAATGCTTGTAACTATTCTTTTCATATTTAAAATAATGTTGGTTCCAATTCTTTGGGGTGAAAGCTCCGGCGGTGCTCCGGAGTATATCCCAGACGCTTGATTGCGTCGATGTGTTCCGGAGTGGGATAGCCGGCGTTGTGTTCCCAGCCGTATCCGGGGTACTGCCGGGCGATGGCGGCCATACGCTCGTCACGGTAGGTTTTTGCCAGCACCGATGCGGCCGCAATGCTGGCGTAGGTGCCGTCGCCGTGCACCACCGTCTCATAAGCATAGCCGTCAAATGGGGTGAAGCGGTTGCCGTCGATAAGCAGGAAATCGGGTTTTACCTTCAGGGCGCGCACCGCTCTCTGCATCCCCGTGATGCTGGCCTTGAGTATGTTTATGCGGTCTATCTCCTCTGCCTCCACCGCAACGACGGCCCAGGAGAGCGCCTCCTTTTCGATAATGGGGCGAAGAGTCTCGCGGGAGCGGCGGCTCATCTGCTTGGAGTCGTTGAGCAGCGGGTGATGAAAATCGGGCGGGAGGATTACCGCCGCGGCATATACCGGACCGGCCAGAGGACCACGTCCAGCCTCGTCGCAGCCGGCTTCGAGACGTCCGGGTTCCATATAGCTGAGCAGATTGATTTTGGTCGGCATAATACGCAAAGTTACACAAAATGCCGGAACTCACAACGGGGAGGGGGCTACTTCTTCCGGGCGTCGATCTTGAGCGACAGAAGATTGATAGTTTCGGTGAGCGCTTCGATTTGCTCCGAAAGAGCGTCAAGGCGTTCGGCAAGGTCGTTTTCCGACAAGTATCCGCGGAGCTTGGGCTCTCCGAGGAGGATGTCTTCTTCGTTTATGTCCAGCACCTGGGCGAACTTGGTCAGGTTGCGGCTGAAGAGATTGGTTTTGCCGAGCTCGAAATTGCTGTAGGTCGAGCGTTCGATGCCCATCAAGTCGGCCATTTCGTCTTGCGAATAGCCCTTCTGGATGCGCAGTTTCTTGATGTATTCGTGCACTTTTCCCATAGCTGTCGATTACAGAACAAAATTACAAGTTCGTAACGGCTTAAGCCATAGTGGTTTTATGGACATTTTTCTATAAAAATCAGACAAAATCTTAAAAAATCAGCAAAAAGTGGTTTTGACCCCCGTTTTTACCCCTTTGGCTTTGTTGCATTTTTGCAGACATCTGTCCATTTTTGCAGCACAGCCCGGGGCGCTGAGCGAAGGCTTGGGAACGCCGCAAACGGCCCTTCCCACGGGCGGGCCCCTGTGCCGGGGGCGGCCCTTCGCCAGGCGCTGCCGGGATTGACAACCAACCAAACGAATGTTATGAGAGAGAAAGTTTACAAAGAGTTTGAGACGCTGCTGGAATCGGGCAGGTTCAGCAGTTTCGAGGCGGTCTGCAGGGCCTTGAGGCTCGCTCCGGACGACGTGGACGAGTTCCTTCGGGCCGAGTTAGGATACTCCGGAGAGCAGGTCTTTAATTATTATTTTGGTAATCGGTGTAAAAATTATTAGATTTGCAGACTTTGATAATTAACAACACCTGATACAATGAAAGAATACCAAACCAAAGAGGTCCGCAACGTAGTTCTGGTCGGCGCTACCAAGTCCGGCAAGACCACTCTTGCGGAGGCCATGCTCTTCGAGGGCAAAGTTATCTCCAGAATGGGCTCAATCGAAGACAAGAACACCTTGTCCGACAACAACGAGCTTGAAAAAATCAACCAGCGTTCCATCTACGCCACTCCGCTTTACGCCGAGTTCGCAGGCGGCAAGATCAACATCATCGACGCCCCCGGTTCCGACGACTTCATCGGCGGTGCCTATTCGGCTTTCCGCGTGTGCGAGAGCGGCGTTCTGGTGATCAACGCCCAGCAGGGCGTGGAAGTAGGCACCGAGAGCTTCGTGCGCAGGGCTGAGGCCCAGAAGCTGCCTATGATCATCACCGTAAACCAGCTGGACGCTGACAAGGCAGACTGGGATAACGTACAGAACTCGATGAAAGAGACTTTCGGCGGCAAGATCGTGAACGTTCAGTTCCCCAACGCTTCCGGAGCCGCATTCGACGGCGTGATCGACGTTCTCACTATGAAGTATTACAAGGGCGGCGAGGTTCTGGATATCCCTGCAGATGCAGCCGACCAGGCCGAGGAATACCGTGAGCAGCTCATCGAGAAGGCTGCCGAGTTTGACGACGCTCTTATGGAGAAGTACTTCGAAGAGGGCACCCTCAGCGAGGAGGAGATTCACAGCGGCCTCAACAAGGGTATCGTCAGCGGCGAGCTCTACCCCGTGTTCTGTGTCTGCGGCAAGAAAGACATCGGCGTCAAGCGCCTTATGGAGTTCATCAAGGACGTTGCTCCCGCTCCCGAGGTCAAGGAGAACGGCCCCACCTCCCTGTTCATCTACAAGAACGATGTCGAGCAGCACCTCGGCGAGGTTTCTTACTTCAAGGTTATGAGCGGAACCCTTACCACCGGTATGGATCTGGAAGATCCCACCAACGGCGGCAAAGACCGCTTCTCCGCCATCTACGCAGTGGCCGGCAGCAAGAAGGAGCCCGTCACCAGCCTCCACGCCGGTGACTTCGGCTGCGCCGTCAAGCTCAAGAACAGCAAGTCCAGCACCACCCTCGCAACTCCCGGTTCCGATATAGTTTACGACCGTATCCAGTATCCCGCTCCCAAGTACCGTTGCGCCATCAAGGCCAAGGTCCAGCAGGACGACCAGAAGCTCGGAGACGCTCTCAAGAAGATCGCTTCCCAGGATCCTACCGTGGTCGTGGAATACTCCAAGGAGCTCCGTCAGACCATCCTTTCAGGAAACGGCGAGCAGCACATCAATATCGTCAAGTGGCGTCTGAACAACGAGTTCGGCCTGGAGGTCGAGCTCTTCGCTCCCAAGGTGCCTTACCGCGAGACCATCACCAAGGTGGCAAGCGCACAGTACCGTCACAAGAAGCAGTCCGGCGGCGCCGGCCAGTTCGGCGAGGTCCATCTGCTCGTTTGCCCTGCCGAGGGTGACCTGAACACCAAGTTTATGATCAACGGCAAGGAGACTCAGCTCAACATCAAGACCCAGGATATCACCGAGCTCGAATGGGGCGGCAAGCTGGAATTCTACAACTGCGTGGTCGGCGGCGCCATCGACCTCGGCTTTATGCCCGCCATCCTCAAGGGTATCAAGGAAAGAATGGTAGAGGGCCCTCTTACCGGTTCCTACGCCCGTGACATCCGCGTGTTTGTGTACGACGGTAAAATGCACCCCGTCGACTCCAAGGAAATCGCCTTCATCATCGCAGGCCGCAACGCCTTCCGTGAGGCTTTCCGCAACGCAGGTCCCAAGATCCTCGAGCCTATCTACAACGTAGAGGTTATGACTCCCAGCGAGTATCAGGGAGCCGTTATGTCCGACCTCCAGAACCGCCGCGGTATGCTCGGCGATATGGGTGCAGACAAGGGCTTCGCCATCCTAAAGGCACGCGTTCCCCTGGCAGAGCTTTACCGCTACTCCACCACCCTGAGTTCGCTGACCGCAGGTTCGGCCACCTTCACTATGGAATTCGCCGACTACCAGCCCGTTCCCGGTGATGTGCAAACCAAGCTCCTCGCCGAGTACGCAGCCCAGGAGAAAGAAGAGGACTAATACTCCGCTTACAATACTTTCACCGGTCCGCTCTTTCCAGGGCGGACCGGTTTGGTTTTAAGGGCTTTTTATTCCTTGATCAAGCTATCGAAGGTGGTGCGGCTGACGGGGAGAGAGAAGGCGATGCCCTGGCCGTCCGTCGAGAGCCCGGATTCCTTGTAGATTGAACGCATAACGGCGTCCTTGATGTCGGCGGTAACGAGAATCAGAACCACTTCTTTGTTGGGCTGGATGCTGATGTTGAAGAACTCTTCGGCCTCGGGATTGGCGGTACCGCGCCCCTTGACCACGGAGCCTCCCTTGGCACCGGCCTTAGTGGCCGCCGCGGCAACGTTCTGGGAGAAACCGGCGTTGACTATACAGACTATCAATTCGTATTTGTTATCCATTGCGATTGCTATTTTACAGTGGTTCTTTCGTTACTTAAAAATCCATATACAAGAGTGCCGATCACACTCGTCAGGGGAATCGTAAACGCTATTCCCTTATACTCTTTGCCCTTGGCGATAGTATCGCGGAAGAAATCCACGAGGCCCTGGGCCTCATCGCTCCGCACAACACTTGCCAGCAAGGTCTTTGGCGAGGGAGTAAGACCCAGGGAGCTGAGCAGCAGGTGGGTAACTCCCGTACAGGGAGTAAAAAACTGGATATTTGCCTGATGGGACTGTATGATACTGGAGTAGTACGATGCCTTCTTGTCGTGAACCACGGCAACGAACAACTCAAGCTTTACAGGCGCGACATTACGTGTTTCCATAGGCTTACTCGAAATAAATGATTTGATCGTCAGCCGCCTCGAGGATACGGCGCATAGCGACGCTCTTGCGCCGGCGCACGCTCATCACCGACTTGAAGCCGAGAGACTGGATGGTAATAAGCGGAGTCATAGCCACCATCGCCACCACTCCAAACGCGAAATCCAGCACCGAAGACTCTCCCTGCATCGCAACGCAAGTACCTATCACCATAGGCAAAATGAAGCTGGATGTAAGGGGGCCGCTGGCCACGCCGCCGGAGTCGAAAGCAATGGCGGTGTAGAGCTTGGGCACGAAGAACGAAAGCACGAGCGAGATAAGATAGCCCGGCACAAGATAATACAGGACCGAGAATCCAAGATAGACCCTGAGGACCGACAGCCCGATGGAAACACCCACGCCCAGTGACAGGGCCAACATCATCTGGCGCTTCGAAACTTCCCCGCCGGTAATCTCCGCCACCTGATTCTTAAGCACGTGCACGGCCGGCTCGGCCATAACCACCACATTGCCGATTATGAAGGCAAAAATAATGATGAGCCAGGGGTTTTCACCGGCAAGGCCCGCTCCGATCTTGTAGCCGATGGGCATAAAAGCCATCTCAACGGCGGAAAGGAAGATAACGAGGCCCACGAAAGTGTAAACGGCGCCCACAAGTATCTGCACCAGCTTATTGCCGGGGAGCTTTAGAATAAGGAACTGCAGCGCAAAGAACACCAGCAGGATCAGTATGAGCGACTGGCCCACGTCGGCCATCTGCCCGATAAACACATTGCCTATGCCCTCTTCGAGGATGGCGTCCATCGAGTAGTCGGGAACCTGGAAGTCGAGGCTGCCGTTGGACATCATCGAAAGGAACAAGACGGCCAGCACGGGACCCACCGAGCAAAGCGCGATGAGGCCGAAACTGTTCTCGCTGGCGTTCCTGCCGCCCACCGTAAGGGCTATACCCACGCCGAGAGCCATTATGAACGGCACAGTTATGGGACCCGTGGTCACGCCGCCGGAGTCGAAGGACAGGGCAAGGAGCGATCCGCGTCCGCCCTCGATAAGCAGGGCCGTGACGCAGAACAGCATCATATACATAAACATCAGGATTGAAGGAAGGTCAAGATGCAGGAGTATCTTGAACACTCCCAGCACCAGCAGCAGTCCAACCCCGATGCCCACCGTGTAAATCAGTAATTTAGAATTCATTACCGCGCTCACCTGACCGGCCAGTACGGAGAGGTCGGGCTCGGCTACGGTAATCAGCACACCCATCAGGAGGCACACGCTCACGAGGATCGTAGTCCTTTTAGACTTGGTAAGACCCTCGCCGATGTACTGTCCCATAGGGGTCATAGCAAGGTCGGCGCCCAAATTGAAAAGGCCGATTCCGAGCACCAGCAAAAGTGTGGATATAAAAAACACTACGAGCTCGTGGCTGGAGATTTCGACCCAGGGCAGCAGATACAACGCCAGTACGATCAAACTCACGGGAAGCACCGAGGCGAGGGCCTCCTTGAGCTTGTCAAACAACGCAGACCAAAGCTGTCCCGAAATACTGTCGGATTTCTTCATACTAAATTTTGATATACAAAGATAATAGTATTTTGCTAACTTTGCATTCCTATGACTTTGATTCTGACTGGAAGCCCTACGCGCTACGGAGAAGACAGGTTTACCGAAGACAATGGTTTTTTGGCTACGGTACGCGCCTCCATCCCCCTTCGCCCGCGGGTCTTGCTGATCAGCGCGGCGCCGGACGACGAGGCTTTTACCGAAAGCGTGCTCTCGGGTATGAGTCTTTGTATCAGAAACTCCGGAATCGATCCCTCGGAAATAACGATGCTCGACCGGCGCAATTGCGGGCTCGCCGCCCAATTGGTGAACAAAGCCCATTGGATCGTGCTCTGCGGCGGCCACGTCCCCACACAAAACCGCTTCCTCCACGAAATAGGCCTGAAAGAGCTTCTGAAAGGTTTCCGCGGGCTGGTTATGGGATGCAGCGCGGGCAGTATGAATTGTGCCGAGATGGTGTACTCCCACCCCGAACTCCAGGGCGAGGCCGCCGATCCCTCATACAAGCGCTGGCTCAAGGGCCTGGGACTCACGCGCCTCCAGATAATTCCGCACTATCATCAAGTCAGGAACGCAGTAGTTGACGGACAGCGCCTGTTTGAAGACATCATCTTTCCCGACAGCTACTCGCACACATTTTATACCTTCCCCGACGGGGGCTACATCTTAAACCGCTCCGGCAGGGAAACCCTGTACGGGACCGCCTGGGAGATATCTGGCGGCGGTATGCGTCAAGTTAGTAACGAAAATCAAGTGTATACTTTTATGAACGTTGTTTTTATTTCTCCTCATTTCCCCCAGACCTACAGCCACTTCTGCGCCGCCCTCAAGCGCAACGGAGCCAATGTGCTGGGCATTGCCGACACACCCTGGGGCGCCCTCAACGACGAACTCCGCGGCTCGCTGTCCGACTATTATCAGGTGCGCAACCTCGAAGACTACGACGAAGTGTATCGCGCCGTGGCCTGGTTCGCCCACAAATGGGGGCACATCGACTGGATCGAATCCAACAATGAATACTGGCTCGAGCAGGACGCACGCCTGCGCACCGACTTCAATGTAAACTCCGGCATCAAGAGCGACAGCATCGACGGCATCAAAGAAAAGTCGGAGATGAAAAAGTACTATGCCGCCGGAGGCATCCCCACGGCCCGCCAGATCAAGGCGGCGGAGGGTCTGGAGGCCGTACGCGCATTCGCCCGCAAGACCGGATACCCCATAATTGCCAAGCCCGACAACGGCGTGGGCGCCAGCGGCACCTTCAAGATGAATTCCGACGAGGAACTGAAAGCCTGGTTCGGCGAGCACGGCGGTAACTACGGAGCCTTCGTGGTGGAAGAATTCATCACCGGCCTGCTGACCTCTTACGACGCCATATACAATTCGGCCGGAGAACCGTTGTTCGAGTCGATGGGAGTGTATCCCACGCCCATTATGGACATAGTGCACGGGAACCTCGACTCCTGCTATTATGTCGAGAGAGACGTGCCCGCCGCACTCTCGCGCATAGGTCGCCGTACCGTCAAGGCTTTCGGCATCAAGAGCCGCTTCGTGCACCTGGAATTCTTCAAGCTCGACCGCGACCGCGAAGGTCTCGGAAAGAGGGGCGATTTTGTGGGACTTGAGGTGAATATGCGCCCTGCAGGAGGCTACACGCCCGATATGATGAACTT
Organism: Bacteroidales bacterium; assembly: GCA_017651465.1. Taxonomy (GTDB): domain Bacteria; phylum Bacteroidota; class Bacteroidia; order Bacteroidales; family UBA932; genus Cryptobacteroides. Next base: position 19,487 of record JAGCCX010000049.1, on the reverse strand, counting down.
CGCCCATTCCACCGACGTATTCCAGATATGGGCGGATATGGTGACTTTCGACTCCCGCCACAAGGGCTCAGGAGAGCAATACTGGTGTGCCTATGCAAGCCGTAGAGACTGCTACCGCTATGTCCATTCGCACGAGGACATCCTCGCCAAGTATGGCTCGGGGGCTTTCAGTTCCGCCGATGCGAACCTTGGCATCTGTATGTGCCAGCGTATGCCCGACGCCCTTTCAGACGCCCTCGGGAACCAGGTGTATATGGCCCGGTTCAGCTCGCGCAAAGACATACAGCCCTTCTTCGACTACGTCTGCCGGAGGGCTTAAGGCAGATTATCATTCCTCACCTGCATTGAAACTCACGCGGCAGGGTTCTTCGGCACCAGACGTGCTTGAAGATAAGAATCTTTTGCTATATTTGCATTAACCTCATTAGTAGCAAAATATGATTGAACCTCGTTTTTTTACCGCTTTAAGGTATATGGCGCCTCAGGCGGAGATTGCGGCCACTTGCACCCACGACCTTTTATGCGATTCGGTCACTCACTATGAAGTCGATTCCGAATTGGTTATCGTTGATGGTCCCGAACTTTAAATCCGAGCACTATGAAAAAGATTAATTTGATTTGCCTGGCGGCCCTGATGCTTTCCGCCTGCCTAAGTGAAAAAGAATTGGACACCGCCCCCGAGACTCGGATAGCTCCGGGCAAAATAACCATTACCGCCACCATAGGCGAAGGTACCGGAACCAAGTTGTATCTGGAAGAAGACACCGGAAAGTTGTTCTGGGAGGGTGACGAAGACCCTATAGGTGTATTTACCGGAAATCCTGAAGATACAGGTGCCGCCTTTGCGATGGAAGAGTCGAGCAGCGCTTCGACCGCCACGTTTACCGGCGAACTTAAATATCCCGTGGGAGAATATCTATATGGTATTCATCCATATACAGGAAGCGAGTACATCAATCTGTGCGGAATGGTGGACGGCAAAATCAGGCTTCCTCTGCTAAACGGGTTCGATGTATATGATTTTCAGGACGGCAAGATTTTCGGGTACGAGACCAGGCCTCATTTGCTGCCGCGTGAGGGCATCACATTCCCTATGGTTGCACGCTCCCAAGACACCCATTTCCATTTTTACAATGTCTGCGGCGGACTCAAGGTTGTCGTTGATAATCCGAACCTTATGGGTGTCGTGATCAAAAACAACGACGGCAATCCCCTGTGGGGAATAATGGAAATATCCTTCGACGCCGATGGCAAACCTGTAATGGAAAGTCTGTCCATTCCAGATGAACTGATTGAGGCTGTAGGAGAGGGCGGAGAATACAATTATCACACTCCCGATGAATTCTGGATTATGGACGACGGCAGCAACGGCGACTATCGCCTAGATCCCGGTGAGCCATACTACGCACTCCTGCCTCCCATCACTTTCACCCAGGGTATGACGGTCACGTTCAGGACGCCATCCACTTATGCTACATACAATGTAAATAAATCGTTCAGCATAGAGCGTTCGGTATTCAGCCGCCTGACTCTGCGCGACAAAGACCTGGAATTCAAGCCCCTCGAGGGAAACCTGGTTTTCGAGAGCGAGGGTTTCAAGCAGTATTGCGTCAATAATTTCGACACCAGTCACGACGGGGAGATCAGTTTTGCGGAGGCTCTTGCAGTCAAAGAAATCAACATCAACGGAACGGCCAGTACTGACGCGCCCGGACTGGAAGACTTGATGTTCTTCGAGAACCTTGAAACGTTGGTTTGCCGGGGCACTTCGGACAATCCAGGCTCCCTGCGCAGTCTTGAAACCCCGTGGCTGCCCAAACTTAAGTATCTCGACTGCTCCTACAATAACATCCAGAATGAAGTCGATTTAAGCTCGAATCCTGATATTGAAATCGTTAACCTTCAATTTAACCAGATTTCCGAAATCAATGTCAAGAACTGCTCCAAGCTGAATACCCTCGCGCTCACGGACAACAAGGTGACCGAGATTGACTTAAGCGACTGCCAGGTACTGGACAGATTATATCTTTCCGGCAACAATCTCAATGCTCTTGACGTAAGTCACAATCCAAAGCTTACTTATATTAATTGCAATTATAACAAGAATATAGGTAGTCTTGACCTCAGCAACAACCCCCTTCTGGAGACGCTGTACGGCGGAGGTTGCGGTTTGTCTACACTTGATGTTAGCAAACAACCCCAGCTCTTAACTTTATATTGCTGGGGCAACAATCTCACCTCACTTGATATCTCTAACAACGAGAATATATCATATCTGTCTTGCTATGATAATAATTTGACTTCACTGGACTTAACGCATCTCAAGTATTTGGTCCGCGCTTATGTATCATATAATCCGCTTGGCTCCCTGGACGTAACAAAGAACTCCTATCTTGAGGTTCTTTACTGTTGCCTCAACGAGCTGAAGACTTTGGATGTCTCGCATAATCCAAAGCTCCAGTACCTGCGCTTCTTCGACAACGACATCACCGGGATCGACCTCAGCCAGAATCCGGATCTTACAGAAGTTGTGTTCGGAGGCAATCCTCTTGAACTGCTCGACGTAAGCAAAAACCCCAAGCTGTATTATTTCGACGGAGTGTATGAAGAGCCTCTCTGGCGCAACGGAGAACTGGTCAGCGATGTTAAGTACAACACCTTTACATCTCCTCTCAAGTATCTGATTATTGCCGATGGGCAGAGCATTCCGGAAGTAACTTACGACCGCATTGACCAAACTATTCCGTATGCGACAATAGTCCTGACCCGCGCTCAATACGAGTCCGGAGTGCACCCGCACGCGGATTTGTTCGGAGACTATACAATGAAGGCATACGCTTATGTCAATACTGATGAATACAATTATCTAGAATGGACGGCTTCTGTGGGCGAATATGCTTCCGATGCCACAAGAGCAACCTTGTCGTGGTTCTCAGAGTTTGCCGCCAGATATAAGGATAGTTTTACTCCATCGGTAGATATTTACGGCGTAGTGGCCGGCGACCGCAGCCGTATCCGCATTCCTCTGCCTCAGCAAACTCCTTGTTACTGGGAAAACGCAGGCTCAGATTGGTCGATGTTCTTGTGGGACGGAGAATTGATGTCCGGGCGGTTTACTGCCAATGAAGGTGTGGTCACATTTACCCGCCAGGGCGACGGCTCATACAAAGCCGACAAGCCGTTCGGCCTGGCCTTTACTCAAGGCTTGTATGGCATTGACAATTACACTCAAGGCTATTATTTCGGTCAGGTCAACTTTGCCACGGACGAATACCCGATAGTACTTATCAAGCAGTAGTTTTCAGATAAGACAGAATATCGTTCCACACCTCGGCGCGGCCGGTTTCGTTATGAATCTCGTGCCGCATTCCGGGATATACTTTCAGCGTGACTTTGGCGTAGCCGAGGTCACGCATTGCTTGTACCGCTCCGTCGAGGGCCTTGTCGCTCACACGGCAGGGGTCCTCGGATCCGGATATAAAATGCACAGGAAGGCCGGGATTGGCGACTTTGGCTGAAGGATCGTAGCAATCTTTCATCAGCAACAGCAGATTCAGGAACCCGTCGGCGGTGAACACGAACTGACAAAGAGGATCGGCGTGGTAGGCCTTCAACACATCGGGATCGGAGCACACCCAGGCGGCCGGCCAGCCTTCGGATGCAAACGGCTTGTTGTATGCACCGAAGCTCATCTTCTGGAGCACCATCGGACGGTAGTGCCAGCCCTTGACTTTTCCTATCAATTTGGCAAGCATTATTCCCGCGCCCTTGGCCGGATTATCGGACGGGCAGCCGCATACTATCAAACTGTCCAGGGCCGAGTCGTAGCGATGCGCATAGGAACGCACGGCCAAAGAGCCCATACTGTGCCCGAAAAGATTGAATGGCAGCGATGGCCATTGCGCTTTAGCCCAGTCAGTTACGGCCTTAAGGTCGTTTACCAGGGCAAGCCATCCGTCTTTGCCCATATAGCCCAGGTCGTCTTTGGAGAGCACCGAAGCTCCGTGGCCGCGATGGTCGTTGCACACGGCCACATAGCCGTTTGCCGACAGGAATTCCATCAGGGGGATATAACGCTCTTTATGCTCACACATTCCGTGAGCAATCTGCACTATGCCCTTGGGGGCGCTTTCGGGAACGGAATAAATCAAGGAGATCTGAATATCTCCTTTGGGGGAAGGGATAGTAGTGGTTTGCATAGCGCAAAAATTAATTTTGCCTGGTGACCTGGCGGAGGATACGGGAGAGCTGATCGGAACAGGAGGTACCGCGCCCGGCGCAGTTGATGCCGCTCAGGCGTTCGATGGCAAAGTCGGCTGTGGCTCCCTCAAGAAGCGCCCCGAGGGCCTGGAGGTTGCCGTTGCAGCCGGCCAGATACTTAAGGTTATGGATACGCCCGTCAACCAAGTCGAAATCTATCAGCTTGGAGCATACCAACCCACTGGGAGCGGCCGTAATATGACGGACACCATTCTCGACGGTATCAACTAAAATTTTAAAGTCGTTTCCAGACATAGAGCTATTGCTTTCATCGGGAAGAGGCTGCTGTTTCTCCATCCTCGCTTCGCTCGCCCTCCCACTGCGTGGGCCCCTCCCGCTACAAGCGCGGGTGCTTACGAATCCGAAACAGCAGCCTCTTCCCGATGCGGTTATTCTTTAACTGTGCTGACCAGGCAGAGCTCGTCCATCTGCACCTGATCGATCTTGGAAGGAGAATCGATCATAACGTCGCGGCCCTGGTTGTTCTTGGGGAAGGCGATGTAGTCGCGGATGGTCTCCTGACCGCCGAACAGGGCGCAGACCCTGTCGAATCCGAAAGCCAGGCCTCCGTGAGGCGGGGCGCCGTACTTGAAGGCGTTGATGATGAAGCCGAACTTGTAGTCCGCCTCCTCGGGGCTGATGCCCAGCACCTCGAACATACGCTTCTGCATATCGGCATTGTGGATACGGATAGAACCGCCGCCGAGTTCGGTGCCGTTGAGCACGAAGTCGTAGGCATTGGCACATACCCTCTCCAGGTCTTCCTTCGCATTGGAATAGAACCACTTCTCGTGCTCGGGCTTGGGAGCCGTAAACGGGTGGTGCATAGCGTAGAAACGTCCGTCCTCCTCGCTCCACTCAAGCAGGGGGAAATCCACAATCCACAAAGGTGCGAACACCTTGGGGTCGCGCAGGCCAAGCCGGTTGCCCATTTCGATACGGAGCACGCCCAGGCGGGTCTGAGTCTTGCGCTTCTCGCCGCACATAATCAACAGCAGGTCGCCGGCGGATGCTCCGCAAGCGGCAGCCACTTCCTGAAGCTTCTCGGGCGAATAGAACTTATCGACGCTGGACTTGATGCTTCCGTCGGCGTTGAGCTTGACGTACACCAGGCCGGCGGCGCCCACCTGCGGACGCTTGACCCACTCGGTAAGCTCGTCCAGCTGCTTGCGGGTATATTCCGCGCAACCCGGAACGGCGATGGCGCCAACGTACTGCGCGGAGTCGAACACTCCGAAGCCGCAGCCCTGCACCAGGGAGCTTATCTCATTGATTTCCATTCCGAAGCGAATGTCGGGCTTGTCGGAGCCGTAGCGGTCCATAGCATCGTACCAGCTCATACGGGGCAGAGGATCGGGAATCTCTACGCCAAGGGCGTTGCGGAACATCTGGTGCATCATACCCTCGATCATATTGAGAACGTCTTCCTGCTCCACGAAGCTCATCTCGCAGTCGATCTGGGTGAACTCGGGCTGACGGTCGGCGCGCAGGTCCTCGTCGCGGAAACAGCGTACAATCTGGAAGTAGCGGTCGTAGCCGGCAACCATAAGCAGCTGCTTGAAGGTCTGGGGACTCTGGGGCAGGGCGTAGAATGTGCCGGGATTCATACGGGACGGCACCACAAAGTCGCGGGCGCCCTCGGGAGTCGATTTGATGAGGTACGGAGTCTCTATCTCCATAAAGTCCTGGCCGTCAAGATAGGTGCGGATTTCCTGGGCCAGACGGTGCCTCAGGGCCAGAGCCCTCTGGAGGGGCGGACGGCGCAGGTCGAGATAACGGTACTTGGCCCTCAGGTCCTCGCCGCCGTCGCTCTGCTCCTCGATGGTGAAGGGAGGCACGGATGCACGGTTAAGTATGTTGATGCCCTCGACCTTGATTTCAACGTCGCCCGTGGGCATTTTGGGATTCTTGCTCTGGCGCTCGAGCACCTCGCCGGTGACCTGGACTACAAATTCACGTCCGAGGGAAGAGGCAGTCTCGACCAGTTCTTCGGGGGCGTCCGCCTCCACCACCAGCTGGGTGATGCCGTAACGGTCCCTCAGGTCGATGAAGGTCATTCCTCCGAGTTTGCGGGATTTTTGTACCCATCCCGCCAGGGTTACTTTCTTACCTTTGTCTGCAATGCGGAGCTCGCCGCAAGTATTGGTCCTATACATAGTGCTAATTATTTCAGGAATGCAAAGATAGCAATTTTACATCAGATATGTTCCACCTCGGGGTGCAACTCGACGCCAAACTTTTCGTGGACGGTGGCTATGATGCGCCTCTCCAGTTCAAGCACATCACCGGGAGTGGCAGAGCCGCTGGCGTTCACTATCACCAGGGGCTGTTTTTCGTACACCGCGGCGCCTCCTTCCTTCTCGCCCTTGAAGCCGCACTGGTCGATGAGCCAGGCAGCGGGAACCTTTATCATACCGCCGTCCAGCACGTAGTGAGGCACTATCGAGCCCGGCGCTGCTGCATCGCAGACGCGCACGAAATCGGCGGCCGTAATGACCGGATTCTTGAAGAACGAACCGGCAGAACCTATTTCTTCGGGGTCGGGAAGCTTGGTACGGCGGATGGCGATAATGGCATCACGGATGGCCGCCGGACTGGAGGAATCAACTCCGGCGAGGCCTTTGTACTCGAGGCGCGGACGGGGCACGCGCGACACCCTGAAGAGCACCGAGGTGATTATGTACCTCCCTCCGCTCTCCTTGAACATCGACTCGCGATAACCATAGGCGCACTCCCCCACGCTGAACTTGCAGGGCTTTTTCTCCTGCAGGTCGAAGCACGATACGCCGGATATCAAGTCTTTGATTTCCACACCGTAAGCTCCGATATTCTGCACAGCGGCAGCACCCACCTCGCCGGGAATGAGCGAGAGATTCTCGGCTCCCCACAGCCCGTGGGAGCATAGTTCCGCCACCAACTCGTCCCATACCACACCGGAACCTGCCACTACCGGCACCTCGTCAAGACCCAGGTCGACATACTTGACATATTTGATGGCCGAATGCAGGATGGTACCCGGAAAATCACCGGTAAACAGAAGGTTGGAACCCCCTCCTATATGCTTGATTGGCTTGGGGAGACTGTCAAAATCGAGCGAATAGAGCTCATCCACACTCCCATACTCCACAAAGCACGCACAACGCGCTTTCATCCGGAAAGTATTGCGTGAGCTCAGGTCAAAATTGTATTCTTTGAACATAGCCGTCAAAGATAAAAAAAATTGCTATCTTTATGGACAAATTAGATTCGGATGAGTTCATTTATAGTAGAAGGGGGTCATCGTCTGAGCGGAAGCATAGCCCCGCAAGGCGCCAAAAACGAGGCTCTTGAGGTCATAAGCTCAGTGCTGCTCACTTCCGGCAGTGTCACCATAAGCAATATTCCCGACATCCTGGACATCCGCAACCTCATCTCCCTGCTTGAAGGAATGGGAGTCAAGGTAGATAGGCACTCCAAGGGAGAATACACATTTACCGCATCACGCATCAACGAATTCTACGTTTCCAGCGCCGAGTTCGTGGAGAAATGCGCACGCCTTCGCGGCTCAGTGATGGTCGTGGGGCCGCTGCTTGCCCGTTTCGGACTGGCATACTTCCCCAAGCCCGGCGGAGACAAGATAGGCCGCCGCAGGGTGGACACCCACCTGGACGGCTTCATCAAACTCGGGGCCGACTGCTCCTACGACACTTCCCGCCACGCATACAAACTCAGCACCCAGGGCCCCCTCCAGGGCTGCTATATGCTGCTTGACGAGGCTTCGGTAACCGGCACGGCCAACATCGTAATGGCCGCCACCCTCGCCAAGGGCACCACCACCATCTACAACGCCGCCTGCGAGCCCTACGTACAGCAGCTCTGCAAGCTGCTGGTGGCTATGGGAGCCAAAATCGAGGGCATAGGCTCCAACCTGCTCAAAATCACCGGAGTAGAAGAGCTTCACGGAGCCTCCCACGTGGTGCTGCCCGATATGATCGAAGTGGGTTCGTTCATAGGTATGGCCGCCATCAACCAGAGCGAGCTCACCATAACCAACGTGCACTACGACGAGCTCGGCATCATACCCGAGTGCTTCCGGCGCCTGGGCGTCAGGCTCGAGCAGAGGGGCGACGACATCTACATCCCCTCGCAGGACAGCTACGTGATTGAATCTTTTATGGACGGATCCATAATGACCATAGCGGACGCGCCCTGGCCAGGCCTTACCCCGGACCTGCTGTCGGTAATGCTGGTTACCGCCGTGCAGTGCCGCGGCAGCGTACTCATACACCAGAAGATGTTCGAGAGCCGTCTGTTCTTCGTTGACAAACTCATCGATATGGGCGCCCAGATAATACTCTGCGACCCGCACCGGGCGGTGGTAATTGGGCACGACCACCGGATGCAGCTGCGCGGAGGGCGTATGGCATCGCCCGACATACGTGCCGGTATCGCCCTGCTGCTTGCTGCAATGTCGGCAAAAGGCACATCCATCATAGACAACATCGACCAGATCGACCGGGGCTACCAGGACATTGACCTGCGCCTGAACGCCCTCGGAGCACATATTGAACGCCAAGTATGATTGTACTTAAATTCGGCGGCTCGTCGGTGGCAAACGCCACGGCGATGTCGCGGGTACTCGATATAGTAGAGCAAGCGGCAGAGAAAGACCGCGTAATCCTTGTAAGCTCCGCCATCAGCGGCTGCACCGACGCACTCATCCAGATAGGCAATGCGGAAGACCCGGAGCTGCTGATCGACGCCCTGGAACGCAAGCACCTTGCCATCATCAACCGCCTGTTCACCGGCAAAGAGCGCCAGGATGCCGTCTCCGACTGCCGGAGCACGTTCTCCGAGGTGCGCTGCATCCCGCCTGTCATCGAGTCGTTCGGCGAACTGCTCTCTACCCGCATACTCTCACGCAAACTATCCTGCGAGGGCTTCAAGGCCACCTGGATCGACTCCCGCAACATGATTTTCACCAGCGGCGGAGAAGTTGATACGGAAAAGTCTTATGCCGCTATTGTCCGCACCATCTACTCTTACCCCGAGACGCGCATTTTTGTGGCTCCCGGCTTCATAGCCCGCGACGAGAACGAGAATGTAACCACCCTCGGCCGCGGAGGTTCGGACTACAGCGCATCGCTGTTCGCTGCCGCCACCGATGCCCAGGACCTGGAGATATGGACCGACGTGCCGGGCATAATGACCACCAATCCCAAGGTGGTGAGCGCCGCCCGCACCATTCCCGAAATAAGCTACAAAGCGGCCTTCGATATGGCCAGCTACGGCGCCAAGGTGCTTTACGCCCCGGCAGTGGCACCAGCGCGCGAAAAGGGCATCGCCATCAACATCCGCAACACCTTCGACCCTGCCAATCCCGGCACCATCATCTGCGCCCGCAATGCCGTGATGGGCGAATGGAAAGGCGTGGCCTCGCTCGACGACGAGCCGTCCGGCACCACCCGCGTGTGCCTCATAGGCGAGGGCCCTGTGGGCCGGAAAGCGGCCCTGCGGCGCATTGAAACGGCCCTGCGCGAGGCTGGCATCAAAGCTCTGGGCGATGTGGAATGCGAAGACGGCACCAATTTCTGCATCAGCGTCCGTTCCAATGTGGCCCGAAGCACCGTTGCCGCAATCCACAGGGAATTCTTCGAAGAAAGAGCCCTCACAACCCTGGATGTGTACGTTGCGGGGCACGGTGCGGTGGGCAGCGCGCTGAAGGACATAGTGGACGCTTGCGGCGGACGCTTCCCCTCTGCCGGCAAGCGCATCGTCATTAAAGAAATCTCCAGTAGCCACGACTTTGCCGACCACGTGCTCGAGACGGCCCGGAGCCGTTCGATATTTGTCGATTGCACCGACAGCACCGAAATCTGGCGCAAGTTCATCCCCCTGTTCAACAAGGGCATCAGCGTGGTCACCTCCAACCGCCGCTCGCTCGCCATTCCCTATGTTGATTACGCGGCGATCAAGGCCGCTGCGGCCGAAAACGGATGTTTCTTCCGCTACGACACCACCGTGGGTAACGCCCTCCCCATACTCCAGTCAATATCCGACGGAGCCAATTGCGGCGACGGCGTAACTCTCATTGAGGCAGTGGTTTCCTGCACCCTCAACTATATCATCACCGGCTATGACGGAACGCGCCGCGAGAGCTTTGCCACCCTGTTGCGCAAGGCCCAGGCCGACGGGCTTACCGAGCAGGATCCACGTATCGACCTCGGTGGCAGGGACGCCCTCCGAAAGCTCCTCATCCTCTCGCGCGAGGCCGGAGTGCCCCTGGAAGAAAAAGACGTGGAGATTGTACCGATGCTCGGTCCGGAGTATTTTAAGGGCAGCATCGAGGACTTTTACCGCAGACTCGACGAGGACGAGCCCAAGTTCGTGCGACGCGAGGACGAACTGGACGCGATAGGCAGCAGGCAGCGTTTCGTTGCCTCCCTCCGAAGGCGGGACGACGGCACTTTCAAGGCCGAGATCAAGATGCGGCTGGTCGGCATAGACAGCCCGTTCTATTGGATCAGCGGCACCGAGAACGTGACCATCATACATAGCGGTGAGGCTTATCCCCTGGTTATCAAGGGTTCAGGCGAAGGGGCCCGGCTTGCGGCCAGTGGAATTATACGTAACATACTACAATAGAACACGATATGAAGGTTATTATCAGCGGCTATGGCCGTATGGGCCATATCATAGAAGGAGTCCTGCTCCACAAAGGAATCGAACTTGTGTGCGCTACCGAAGATGTGTGCGCCACCCCTCCCGAAATAGCACGCGAGTGCGTATGCATCGACTTTACCACTCCTGCGGCCTTCCGCGCCAACTACAAATGGATAGCTGAGCATTTCAAGGCGGCCGTGGTAGGCACCACCGGCTGGGACGATATAATGGGCGACGTGGTGGCCGCATTCTATGCCGCCGGCACGCCGATGATTTACTCTTCCAACTTTTCGATAGGTGTAAATGCCGCCTACGCCGCCCTGGAGAAGGTGTCCGACATCCTCAAGGGCTACGGCTACGTTCCCCATATCGAGGAGACTCATCACGTCCATAAACTGGACGCTCCCAGCGGCACGGCCAAGGAGATGGCCCGCCTGGTCGGAGACCATCTGGGCGTCAAACCCGACATAACCTCCATACGCGCGGGAGAGGTGCCCGGCAAGCACGTTGTCAAGTTCAAGTCGGAAGTTGACAAGATTAAGATTTCGCACGAGGCCTTCTCCCGCCAGGGCTTTGCCGAGGGTGCCGTAGTGGCCGCCACAATGACTGAAGGTTTAACCGGAGTTCACAGCTTCAAAGAATTGATAATCAAATGAAAATACCCGAACTAAAAGGCTGCGGGACAGCCCTTGCAACCCCCTTCCTCGCCGACGGCGAAGTCGATTACGAAGCTTATGCCGCCCTTGTGCGCCGCCAGGTAGAAGGCGGAGCCGATTTTCTGGTGCCCCTTGGCACCACGGGAGAGACGCCGACTCTCGACCCCATCGAACGTGTGTCGATGCTCGAGATTACGCACGACAATGCAGCCGGAGTGCCTCTGCTTGTTGGCTGCGGTAGCAACAGCGTGCAGGGCACCCTCACCCAAATGGAGATGCTTGACGGAGCCGCCGTGGATGCCTGGCTGGTGGTGGTGCCATTCTACAACAAGCCCAACCAGGAGGGGCAGTTCCAGTATTTCAAGGCCGTTGCAGAGGCAAGTTCAAAGCCCGTCGTGATTTACAATGTACCCGGCCGCACCGGGGCCAATATGCTGCCCGCAACCTGCCTGAGGCTCGCCCGCGAGGTTCCCGGCATAGTGGGTATCAAAGAGGCGTCCGGCAAGATCGAGCAGGCACGCGAAATACTCGCCGGAGCTCCGTCCGATTTTATGGTCCTCAGCGGTGACGACGACCTTACCTTCCAAATGATGAAGTCCGGCGGCAAGGGAGTCATTTCCGTGGCCTCCAACATTGTTCCCGAAAAGGTATCGGCAATGACACGCGCCGCCCTCGACGGCCGCTGGGAGGAAGCGGAAGCCCTGGACGAGGCGCTTAAGCCCCTATACCACGCCTGCTTCGTAGAGCCCAACCCCATCCCGGCCAAAGCCGCCCTCTCGCTCCTCGGACTCTGCACCCCCACAATGCGACTCCCCCTTGTCAAGGCCGAACAGGGCACTTTCGACCTTATGAAGGAAGTGCTGGGACTGTAATTTAAGGCACCGGGAGATTTCTCGACTCGCTTCGCTCGCTCGAAATGACAGAAAGCGAGCGGAATGACAGAATTACCCAAAATCGACAAATATTATTATATTTGTACGATATATGGAATTTTTGCATTTCACGCTTGTCGACCTTATCGACATCATACTCGTAGCGGCGGTTATATTCGTGATTTTCCGCTGGATAAAGGGTTCTTCGGCTATGAATATCTTCATCGCCATCATCATCCTTTTTCTGGTACGGGTACTTGCCACTGCGCTGAATATGCGTATGATTTCCGCCCTGCTCGGCGCCATACTTGACGTAGGAGCATTGGCCATCATAATCATTTTCCAGCCCGAGATACGCCGTTTCCTCAACAACATAGGACGCACCGCCGGAGACAACACCCTCATTCGCAGGCTCCTGCGCCGCCAGCGGGCCGAAGGGCTCGACTCCGACAATATGTCGCAGGTAGTTTCGGCAGTGGAGCAAATGGCTTCCCACAAGACCGGCGCACTAATAGTCATACGCCGCAGGGACAACCTGCAGAGCATCATAGCCACCGGTGACAGCATAGACGCACGCATCAGCGAGCGCCTGATAATGAATATCTTCTTCAAGAATTCCCCCCTGCACGACGGAGCTATGGTTATCGGCGACAACCATATCATCGCCGCCCGCTGTACCCTGCCGCTGACCGAGCGTCTGGACCTCCCGGCCCACTACGGGATGCGCCACAGGGCAGCCGTCGGGCTTGCCGAGCAGTGCGACGCCGACGTAATAGTGGTGTCGGAAGAGACCGGGCAGGTAAGCTTCGTCAGGGGCAGGAGCATAACTCTTGTAGAGACGTCGGCCACCCTTAAACTCAAGCTTCAGAACAATGACCAATGAACGGCTTGAAGCCAAACTGGGCTTCAACAAAGTAAGGGAAATAATCGCCGAGAAGTGCCGCACGGACTACGCCGCTGCCCGGGTGGCGGAGGAGCGTTTCTCTACATCGCCCGGGGCCATACGCAAGCGTCTTGCCCTCACGGACGAGATGCGCCTGATCTTGCTGTTCGAGGAGAACTTCCCCACTTCCGGCTTCATCGACGGCGCCCCCTTCCTGGAGCCTCTCCAGAGCGAGGGGAGCAGCATTGACGCCCTCGGCCTTGGCAAACTCCGCACATTGCTTGACACCATAAGGCGCATAACCAATTTCTTTGCGAGCATCAAAGACGGAATCTACCCCAACCTCAAGGCCCTCAGCGCCCCGATACTCAACTTTCCGGTAATCCTCAAGCGCATTGACCTGATACTCGACCGCTACGGAGACATCAAGGACAACGCCTCCGACGAACTCGCCGACATACGCAAGCGCATACGCGAGAAGGAAGCCGCCATATCCAGGCGAGCCACAGCCATACTCAAGCAGGCGCAGGACGCCGGAATAGCCGACCCTGACGCCTCGGTGGCAATGCGTGACGGCAAATATCTCATACCCGTGAGCGCCGCTTCCAAGCGCAAGCTCTCGGGATTCGTGTACGACGAATCGTCCACCGGAAAGACAAGCTACATCGAGCCTGCAGAAATCCTGGAGCTCGAGAACGACATAAGCGAGCTGCACTTCGCCCAGGCAAGGGAGGTTGCCCGCATACTTAGGGAATTCACCGCTTTCCTCCGTCCATATCTTCCGGAAGTGCTGCAGGGGGCCTCGTTCATAGGCGAAATAGACTTCCTGATGGCCAAGGCGCAGACGGCGCTGGACTTCATCGCCGGAATGCCTGTCATATCGTCCGACGGGGGCGTGAACCTGCGCAAGGCACGTCACCCGCTGCTCGAAAGGGCGCTCAAGCGAGAAGGTAAGACCATAGTACCACTCACCATCAATCTTACACCCGCCAAGCGCATCCTGCTCATATCGGGTCCCAACGCCGGAGGCAAATCAGTATGCCTCAAAACGGCGGGCCTGCTGCAGTATATGTTCCAGTGGGGTATGCTCATACCCACCTCGGAAAGTTCCGAACTGCCTGTATTCAAGAACATTGTGGTGAGCATAGGCGACGACCAGTCGCTCGAGAACGACCTGAGCACCTACAGTTCCTTCCTTTCGGATATGCGCGAAATGCTCTCCGAGGCAGATGAGAACACCCTGGTGCTGATAGATGAGTTCGGCGCCGGTACGGAGCCCACGGCAGGAGGAGCCATTGCAGAGGCAATACTCGCCGAGATGGACAGGCGCGGGGTATGGGGAGTCATCACCACCCACTACACCAACCTCAAGCTCTACGCAGCAGGGGCCGACACGCGCGTAATCAACGGCGCAATGCTTTACGATTCTTCCAAGATCGCTCCCCTCTTCGCCCTCCAGACGGGCCTGCCCGGCAACTCGTTCGCCTTCGAGCTGGCCCGCAAGATGCGCCTGCCGGAGAGCATTGTCAAAGATGCCGAAGAGCGTGCAGGCAACGAGTTTGTGGGAATGGAGCGCAACCTGCGCAAAATTGCCCGCAACCGCCGCCAACTGGACGAGAAACTGCAGAAGATAAAGCACACCGACAAGGCCCTGGAAGGCCTTACCGAGCGCTACCAGCAGGAGCTGGAAGACATCAGGCGCGAGCGCAAGGACATACTGGACGAGGCCCGCAAGGAGGCGGAAGCCATAGTCAAGGGCGCCGGCGCGCAGGTGGAGAAGACCATACGCACCATCAAGGAATCGCAGGCCGACAAAGAGCAGACCAAGGCCGCCAGGGCTGAGCTTCAGGGATTCATAGGCGCCCTGCAGGAGGGCAAGAGCCGCCAGCAGAAAGCGCGGGACGAGTATATAGAACGCAAGATCAACAAGCTGGAGAACCGCCGCAGCAAGAAAGCCGGAGAGCCCTCACCGAAGCCCAAGGAGGAGGTCCTCAAAGTGGGCGAGAAGGTTAAGGTCCGCAGCAACGGTATGGTGGGCGAAGTGACCAGGGTGAGCGGAAAGAATGTCACCATAATTGTGGGCAACATCTCCAGCACGATGAAGGCCGACGCCCTGGAAAGGATATCGTCCAACGAATTCAGGGAGCTGTCGCGAGGGCAGTTCAAGGCTCCCCGCCAGCAGTTTGACGTGTCCATATCGGCGCGCAAGCTCAATTTCTCGCCGGAACTGGACATCAGGGGAGCCCGGCTCGCCGATGCCCTGGACATAGTGACCCACTACATCGACGATGCTATTATGTTAAGTATCAGTTCGGTACGCATCATCCACGGCAAAGGGACAGGCGTGCTGCACGAAGAGATACAGAAATACCTCCGCACCATTCCGGGTGTGGCCTCCGTCAAAGACGAAGACATACGCATCGGAGGTTCCGGAGTGACATTAGTAACACTGGAATGAACGACCCCAACTATTATTGCGTAATTATGGCCGGAGGCCTGGGTACCCGCTTCTGGCCGGTGAGCCGGGAGAGCCGGCCCAAGCAGTTTCAGACTTTCTCCCGGTCGGGGAAAAGTTTTCTGCAGCTCGCCTACGAAAGGGCCCTGGAGGTAGTGCCGGAGCAGAACATTCTGGTAGTCAGCCTTGAGCGCTTCCGCCCGCTGGTAATCAAAGACCTCCCCCATCTCAGTCCGGAGAATCTTCTCCTGGAGCCCTACAACCGCAACACGGCTTCCTGCATCGCATTTGCAACCTACTACATCCTCAAACGTGATCCCGACGCCGTGGTGCTGGTCACTCCGGCAGACCAGGTCATAGAAGACAGCGCCCAGTTCAGCAGCACGGTGCTGCGCGGCCTCGATTATGCCGCCACCCACGACGTGCTGCTCACCCTCGGGGTACTCCCCCGCCGGGCCGACACCAACTTCGGCTACATCCAGACCGACGGTCCTATGACCGACGGCAGTCCGCTGAAGGTCAAGACTTTCACCGAGAAGCCCAACAAGGAGCTTGCGCAGGTATTTATCGACAGCGGCGAATTCCTGTGGAACGCCGGTATTTTTATGTGGAAGGCGTCGGTAATCGCCGAAGAGCTTGAGCGCTACGCCCCTGAGATTACCGCCCAGTGGAACGGTTGGGACCAGTTTGTGGCCACCCCGCATCAGAATGATTACCTGCAGCGTATTTACGCCGATATGCCGCGTACTTCCATCGACTATGCAGTGATGGAGAAGTCGCAGCGGGTGATGGCCATCCCGTCGTTCTTCGATTGGAACGACCTTGGCAACTGGAACTCGCTGTTCGAGTACTTTGCGGGCCCCGACGGCAATGCGGTCAGGGTTTACGGAGACAAATTGCTGTCAGACGCAAAGGGCGACCTGATAGTGTCCAGCCACAAAGACAAGCTGGTGGCAGTCAAGGGGCTTAAAGACTATCTGGTGATCGACACTTCCGACGTGCTGCTCATCTGTCCCCGCGAGGAAAGCACCCTCAAGAGTTTTATTTCCGATGTTTCCAACCCCGAATTTGAAAAATACAAGTGATATGAACAAATACTCCCAAAGACGCTCCCGCCTGCGTTCCCTGCTTGAAGGGCAGAAGGGCATTGTTGTATTCATCGGCAACGTGGATTCTGCCGCCCAGTACCGCGACAACGGCTACAAATGGCGCCAGGACAGCAACTGGCTGTATTTCTACGGCATAGACGAACCTCGCTTTGCCGCTATAATGGACCTTGAGTCGGGCTCCGACACGGTGTATGCCGACGACTACGACATAGACGACATCATCTGGACAGGCCCTATGCCCACCGTGGCATCGCTCGCCCAGGGCGCCGGAGCCACCGCTTCGGGATGCTATTCCGCCTTCAGCGATGCAGTAAGGGCGGCGCTCGCCGGAGGCCGCCAGGTGCACTTCCTCCCCGTATCCCGCTGGTACAACGCGGTCCTGCTAAGTTCCCTTCTGGGTGTCGCTCCCGCCGAAGTGTTCAGCGTGGGCAAGAAAGACTGTCCCCTGGCATCAGAAGCGCTGGTGAGGGCCGTTGTCAAGATGCGTCTTGTCAAGGATGCCGACGAGATAGAGTTGCTCGACCGTGCCGGTGACTTAGGATACAAGATGCATACTATCGCGCGCAAGGGCATACGTCTCGGCCGCATCGAACAGGAGATCGTGGGAGCGATGGAAGGGGCGGTGCTTGCCGGCGGATGGGGCGTATCGTTCGCTACCATCCTCACCCAGCACGGAGAGATTTTCCACTGCCACTCGCACGACTGTCCCATCGAGCCGGGCCGACTCCTGCTCATTGACGCCGGGGCCGAGAGCAACGAGCATTACGCCTCCGACCACACCCGCACCTACCCCACCGGAGGACGGTTCACGCCACGCCAGAGGGACATTTATCAAACCGTTTATGAGTGCAACGAGCTGGCGTTCGATATGATCAAGCCGGGGGTGAGCTACCGCGACTGCCACCTTGCCGCAGCCCGCCATATGCTGGACAACCTGAGCCAGCTGGGGCTGGTGAGCGGCGATCTGGACGAGGCCGTAGCCGACGGTCTGGCAGGCTTGTTTATGCCTCACGGACTCGGGCACAATATGGGCCTGGACGTGCACGATATGGAAGATCTGGGCGAGGATCTGGTGGGCTACGATCCCGGGCAGACCCGTTCTTCGCAGCTTGGGCTCGGAAGCCTCAGGATGGCCCGCAAACTCGAGGCTGGCAACGTCATCACCGATGAGCCCGGCATCTACTTCATTCCCGACCTCATCGCCCAATGGAAACGTTGCGGCTCCGACAAGGGACGCGTAAACTACAGTAAACTTGAACAATACCTCGACTTTGGCGGAATCCGTCTCGAGGACGATGTGCTGGTAACGCCCGAAGGAGCCCGCAGGCTCGGCGGAGCACGCCTCCCCATCGCCCCCGACGAGGTAGAAGAAGCAATGGCTAACGACAATTGATTATGGGACTTCTGGATGGAAAAACAGCCCTTGTGACCGGAGGGTCACGGGGCCTCGGAGAAGCCATAGTACGCCGCTTCCTCAGAGAAGGGGCATCGGTGGCTTTTACTTGCAGGCATCTTCCCGAGGGTCTGCTCGACAGCCTCAAACAGGAAGGCAGCGGGCAGGTTCTCGCATTTGAATCCGACGCAACGTCGTTCGAGGCCGCCCACGAGGTGGTAAGGCAGGTGGCGGAAGCCTTCGGACGGCTGGATATACTGGTCAACAATGCCGGATTGGCTCGCGACGCGCTGATGCTCCGCACTTCCGAGGATATGTGGGACCAGGTCATCGAAAACAACCTTAAATCGGCCTTCAACTATACCCACGCAGTGACGCCCATTATGGCCCGCCAGCGCAGCGGAAGCATTATTTTTATGGGTTCGTCGGCCGGCCAGCACGGCAATATAGGCCAGAGCAATTACGCCGCATCGAAGGGCGGACTTGTGGGCCTTGCCAAGTCGGTGGCCAAGGAGCTGGGCGGGCGCGGAGTGCGCTCCAACTGCCTGGCGCCCGGCTTCATCGACAGCAAGATGCTGGATGTCCTGAGCGACAAAGTGCGGAACTACTGGCTCGACTACATCCCCCTGCACCGCTGGGGCACTCGGGAGGAGGTGGCCGGAGCCGCACTGTTCCTGGCCAGCGACCTGTCGTCTTACGTCACCGGACAGGTCATCGACTGCTGCGGAGGGCTTACAAGTTAAGCTTATGGACCCCCGCCTGAACTCTCTGAACATTGAAAAACTTCTTCGCTCCCTGCTCGACTTCATCCTTCCGCGGGTGTGTCTTGTGTGCGGCCGGCAGCTGCTGGGGAGCGAGGATCATTTGTGCTCCTGCTGCGCAGCCGACCTGCCGCTGACTCTCTTCGAGACGCGCCCTCACAACCCTATGGCCGACCGCCTCAACGGCCTGCTGCTCGATGAAGAAGTCACCGGGTACTTGTATGCCACGGCCCTGTTTCATTACGAAGAAGGCTATGCCAATATCACACAGGCGCTTAAGTACCG
This sequence comes from Bacteroidales bacterium, assembly GCA_017651465.1. Lineage (GTDB taxonomy): Bacteria > Bacteroidota > Bacteroidia > Bacteroidales > UBA932 > Cryptobacteroides. The sequence continues at coordinate 171 of JAGCCX010000049.1, read as the reverse complement.
GCGTAATTTCGCGGCAGGGCGCTACTTCGCCCGTTTGCTGGCCGAAAAGACAGCAGCAGCCGCGCATTTTTCCGATGTGGATATGGTGAGCTGCGTGCCGCTGCACTGGACCCGCCGGCGCTCCCGCGGATACAACCCGGCGGAGATTATTGCGCGCGAGGTCTGGCGGGG
>JAGCCX010000048.1 GCA_017651465.1 Bacteroidales bacterium | reverse complement strand
TACTTGGTCACGGAGGCCACGCTGTTCTGGATCACCTCGAGGCTCTTGGAGCGCTCGCGGACGGCCACGGTGTCACCGGCCTTCACCTGGGTGGAGGGGATGCTGCACACATTGCCGTTGAGGGTGATGTGGTGGTGGGATACGAGCTGGCGGGCGGCGGCGCGGCTGGGAGCGATGCCCAGACGGTACACCACGTTGTCGAGACGGGACTCGAGGAGGAGAACGAGGTTCTCACCCTTCTGTCCGGCCATACGGGTAGCCTTGTTGTAGGTGTTGCGGAACTGACGCTCGAGCACACCGTACATATATTTGACTTTCTGCTTCTCCTTGAGCTGGGTGCCGTACTCCTTCTGCTTCTTGCGCTTGGAGGCCAGACCGTGCTGTCCCGGAGGGAAATTACGCTTCTCGAAATACTTATCGGAACCGAAGATAGGCTCGCCGAACTTACGGGCGATCTTGGTGCTGGGACCTGTATATCTTGCCATAGTAATTCTGCTTTAAAAATTAAACTTTACGACGGCCTTTGGGTCTGCAACCATTGTGGGGCATAGGGGTGACGTCGATGATCTCGGTCACGATGATACCTGCATTGTTGATGGTGCGGACGGCGGACTCACGGCCCGATCCGGGACCTTTTACATAGCATTTTACCCTGCGGAGACCTGCATCGTATGCTGTTTTGGCAGCATCCTCGGCAGCCATCTGGGCAGCGTAGGGAGTGTTCTTCTTGGAACCTCTGAAACCGCACTTACCGGCAGAGCCCCAGCTGATAACCTGGCCCTGTGCGTTGGTAAGGGAAACGATCACGTTGTTGAAGGTTGATGAAATATGGGCCTCGCCATAAGCTTCAACCTTGACAACTCTCTTGGATGTTGTAGTTTTCTTTGCCATAATTCATCTGATTACTTGGTCGCCTTCTTCTTGTTGGCAACGGTCTTCTTCTTGCCCTTCCTGGTGCGGGCGTTGTTCTTGGTGCTCTGTCCACGGACAGGAAGACCTGCCCTGTGACGGATGCCACGGTAGCAACCGATATCCATGAGACGCTTGATGTCCATCTGGACAGAGGAGCGGAGCTCACCCTCGATCTTGTACTCTTCGTTGATCTCGGCGCGGATCTTGGCAATCTGATCGTCGTTCCAGTCACCCACTTTGATGGTTCTATCGATACCGCACTTGTCAAGAATCTTCTTGGCGGAGCTGCGGCCGATACCGAAGATATAGGTCAGACCTATCTCTCCTTGTTTGTTGTTAGGTAAATCAACACCGGCTATACGTGCCATAATTATACTTTACTTAATTAGTTACTGAATATTATCCCTGACGCATCTTGAACTTGGGGTTCTTCTTGCAGATCACGTACAGACGGCCCTTGCGGCGGACTATCTTGCAATCCTCGCTGCGCTTCTTGATGGATGTTTTGACTTTCATATCGTGAAAAATTTTATTTGTATCTGAAAGATATTCTGCCTTTGGTCAAGTCATAAGGTGAAATTTCAACTCTCACTCTGTCGCCCAGAAGGATATGGATAAAGTTCATCCGCATTTTGCCTGAAATATTACACAGCAGGACGTGACCGTTCTCAAGCTCGACTTTGAACATCGCGTTCGGAAGGGTCTCGATGACCTTTCCATCTTGTTCTATAGCTACTTGTTTCGACATTAAAATAACACTTTAAAAATTGATCTTGGGATCTTTCTCGATAAAATCGAAGGTTGACAGCTGCTCAGCCCGGCCTTTACGGACAACAACCGTGAGTTCGTAGTGGGCCGATTTCTTGTGGTCGGAAGTATGCACCGCCCAGCCGTTGCGGTCGAGGTACACACTTTTCACGCCCGCGTTGATCATAGGTTCGATACATATTACCATTCCTTCCACAAGATGGGTCCCTTTGCCGCGGCGCCCGAAATTGGGCACTCCCGGCTGCTCGTGCATTTCGCGCCCGAGCCCGTGGCCTTCCAGTTCACGTACGACCGAAAAGCCCTGTGCTTCTACGTACGATTGTACCGCGTATCCGATATCACCGGTCCGGTTCCCTGCCACAGCCGCTTCGATGCCCTTGTAGAGCGACGCCTTGGTGACGTCGAGGAGCCTGCGGGTCTCGGAATCCACCTCCCCGACGGGGAAAGTGTAAGCCGAGTCACCCTGCCAGCCCTTGTACAACGTGCCGCAGTCCACGGATACCACATCCCCCTCTTTGAGGACGTAATCGGACGGGAATCCGTGTACTACAACATCGTTGACCGACATACAAAGTGCTGCGGGGAAGCCCTCGTAGCCGAGGAAACTGGGCACTGCTCCGTGAGAACGGATAAATTCGTCGGCGAGCTTGTTGAGCTGCGCTGTGGTGACGCCGGGGGCGACGTGTTTGCCGACCTCCGCAAGCGTCTTGGAGACGATTATCGCATTCTCGCGCAGGAGTTCAATTTCCTCTTCTGTCTTGGGCCTGACCATCATACCTTGAAATTTCCTGGAGAATTACATTCCTGAACGTCCGCTCAGACGGCCGGTCTTCATAAGGCCGTCGTAGTGGCGCATAAGCAAATAACTTTCAACCTGCTGGAGCGTATCGAGGACAACACCGACGAGAATCAACAGCGATGTACCGCCGAAGAAGCTGCCGAACGAGTTGTTGACACCCATAATGATAGCAATCGCAGGAAGAATGGAAATGATACCGAGGAAGATAGATCCCGGGAGGGTCACTCTCGACATCACCGAATCCAGATACTCCATAGTCTTCTTTCCGGGTTTGACGCCCGGGATGAAACCTCCGTTGCGCTTCATATCCTCTGACATATTCTGAGGATTGACGGTGACGGCAGTATAGAAATACGTGAACACCACCACAAGGAGGAAGAAAATGAAGTTGTACCAGAACCCGGTATAATTTCCGAGCGTAGCGGCAAGTCCTCTGGTAGCATCCCAGCGGGAGAAAATCAGAGGGAACAGCATCAGGGCCTGGGCGAAGATGATAGGCATAACACCGGCAGCATTGATCTTCAGAGGGATGTACTGACGGACGCCGCCGTACTGACGGTTGCCGACCACTCTCTTGGCATACTGCACAGGAACCCTGCGCACAGCCTGCACAAGCGCGATAGCCGCAATGATAACAAAGAACCAGATAACGAACTCCACGATGAGCAGGAGGGCGCCGCCGTTGTTGGTGCTGAGCTTAGCACCGATTTCGGCAATCACCGCGTAAGGCAGACGGGCCACGATACCTATCATAATGATGAGGGAGATACCGTTGCCGATGCCGCGGTCGGTGATGCGCTCGCCGAGCCACATCACGAACATCGAGCCGGCCATCAGGATGATGGTGGAGAGCAGGTTGAAGAAGAAGTTGCTCCAACCCAGCTGCTGCACAGCCACGAAGGCCTGGCCGGGAATCTGGCCGTGAAGGGCGGCCATATAAGCCGGACCCTGGATGCAGATGATCACGATGGTAAGCCAGCGTGTCATCTGGTTCATCTTCTTACGGCCGCTTTCACCCTCCATCTGGAGTTTGCGGAAGTAAGGGACGAACACGCCGAGAAGCTGGATGACGATGGATGCCGAGATGTACGGCATCACACCCAGCGCGAAGATCGAAGCGTTACCGAAAGCACCTCCGGAGAACATATTCAGCAAGCCCACAAGGCCCTCTGAAGTAGTCTGCTGGAAGCGGGCCAGCATCGTAGGGTCGATGCCGGGCAGGACCACGAAGCACCCGAGACGATACACAAGTATCAGAAGGCAGGTGTAAACGATCCTCTTCCGAAGCTCTTCGATCTTGAAGATGTTTTTGATTGTCTCAATAAACTTCTTCATCGCAATTATTCGCTTACGACCGCCTTACCGCCGGCGGCCTCGATTTTGGTAACAGCTGCTTTGGAGAAAGCGTCGGCAGTGACGGTCAGCGCTGCGCTGATCTCACCCACGGCAAGGACCTTCACGAGGTCGTTCTTGCCGGCCAGACCGGCTGCCCTGAAGTCTTCGATTCCGAGTTCGGAAACGCCGAGACCTGCGGCGAGAGCCTCGATGGCCTTAAGGTTGATGGCCCTGTACTCCACGCGGGTGGGGTTGGTGAAGCCGAACTTAGGCAGACGCCTCTGAATAGGCATCTGGCCACCTTCGAAGCCAATCTTGTGCTCGTAACCGGCACGGGCCTGTGCGCCCTTGGTACCGCGGGTGGCAGTGCCACCCTTACCGGAACCCTGACCGCGACCCAGTCGCTTGCTTGTTTTGGTTGCACCTGCTGCAGGTGCGAGATTCTCAAGTTTCATAATCACGGTCCTCCTTAGTCAATAACTTCATACTTGACGAGATGGGCGATCTTTGCGAGCTGTCCCATAGTGACAGGATTCTGCTCCACCTCTACGGTCTGATGCATACGGCGGATGCCAAGGCAGCGAAGGTTGTCCTTCTGACGCTTGGTTTCTCCGTTGCTGCTTATAATCTTGGTAATTCTGAGTTTTGCCATAATCGTGTCCTCCTAGCCGTTGAAAACCTTGTTCATAGGAATGCCGCGGAGACCGGCCACGGTATAAGCGTCCCTCATATTGGTCAGGGCGGTCACGGTAGCCTTCACAAGGTTGTGAGGGTTGGATGAGCCCTTTGACTTAGCAAGGACGTTCTGGATACCTGCAGACTCGAACACGGCGCGCATAGCACCGCCGGCCTTTACACCGGTACCGGGAGCTGCGGGCTTCATAAATACGCGGGAACCGCCGAATTTTGCCTCCTGCTCGTGAGGGATGGTGGTGTTGATGACGGGAATCTTGACCAGATTCTTCTTTGCATCCTCCACGCCCTTTGCGATAGCGGCAGTGACCTCATTGGCCTTGCCCAGGCCGTAACCGACGACACCGTTCTCGTCGCCAACGACGACGATGGCTGCGAAGCGGAAGTGGCGACCGCCCTTGGTTACCTTGGTAACCCTCTGGATGGCGACCAGCCTGTCCTTGAGTTCAAGGTCGGATGTCTTTACTCTTTTAACGTTTGTATTTGCCATAGTGTGTCTGATTAGAAAATGAGACCGCCTTCACGGGCAGCGTCTGCCAAACTTTTAACCCTGCCGTGGAACAGATAACCGCCACGGTCGAATGAGATAGTGGTGATACCCTTGGCGAGAGCGCGCTCGGCGATGGCCTTGCCGACGACGGCAGCGGCCTCGATGCCCGACTTGCCCTTGCACTGTGCTGCCAGCTCCTTATCGTTGGATGCGGCGGCCACAAGAGTCTTGCCCTGGAGATCGTCCACGACCTGCACGTAAATCTGCTTGTTGCTGCGGAAAACCACCATACGGGGACGCTCGGCAGTACCGGAAACGTGCTTGCGGATGCGGAAGTGGATTCTTCTTCTTCTTTCAATTTTATTGAGTGCCATAATTCAATCCTCCTATTATTTAGCGGATGCGGTCTTGCCGGCCTTGCGGCGCAGCTGCTCACCGACGAACTTAATACCCTTGCCCTTATACGGCTCCGGCCTGCGGAAAGAACGGATCTTGGCGGCCACCTGACCGACAAGCTGCTTGTCGCAGCTCTTCAACACCAGGCGGGGATTCTCGCCCTTGCGGACGTCAGGCAGTTCAGCCTTTACCTCGTCGGGAAGCATCAGGTGAATCTCGTGTGAATAACCGAGGGAGAAAACAAGAAGCTGGCCCTGGACTGCTACACGGTAGCCGACGCCAACCAGTTCCTGCTGGGTGGTGAAACCTTCGGACACACCAACGACCATATTGTGCACCAGTGCGCGGTACAGACCGTGCATACTGCGGTGACGAGGCTGATCGGTGGGGCGCTCGAACTTGATCTGATTGTCCTCTACGGTCATCTTGATGTCCGGATCTACTTTCTGGCACATCTCTCCGAGAGGTCCTTTAACCTTCAACACGTTGCCGTCGAGCAGCTCAACGCTGACCCCGGACGGAAGGCTTACAGGCAATTTACCAATTCGTGACATTGTAATGTACTGTTTTGTTGATTAATATACGTAGCAAAGCACTTCACCGCCGACGCCAAGTTCCTTGGCCTCTTTGTCGGTGATGATGCCCTTGGAGGTGGAAAGGATGGCGATGCCGAGTCCGTTGAGAACGCGGGGCATACCTTCCACATCGGTGTACTGCCTGAGGCCGGGACGGCTGATGCGCTCAATCTTCTTGATGGCAGCGGTCTTGGTCTGGGGATGGTACTTGAGGGCTATTTTGATTGTATTGTAAGGGGTCCCCTCAACCACCTTGTAGCTGAGGATGTAGCCCTTCTCACAAAGGATTTGGGTGATGGCCACCTTCATCTTGGAAGAAGGTATCTCCACGACCTTGTTGCCGGCCTGATAGGCGTTGCGAATCCTGGTGAGAAAATCTGCAATAGGATCTGTCATATCGTTGAATGTTTAATTTTTACCAACTTGCCTTCTTGACACCCGGGATGAGGCCGTTGGAGGCCATCTCACGGAACTGGATACGGCTCAGGCCGAAGGCCCTCATATAGCCCTTGGGACGGCCGGTGAGGGAGCAGCGGTTGTGCAGACGTACGGGGCTGGCGTTCTTGGGGAGCTTGTCCAGAGCGGCCCAGTCGCCGGCTTCCTTGAGTGCCTTTCTCTTTTCGGCGTACTTAGCAACCAGTTTTGCGCGCTTAACTTCGCGGGCTTTCATTGATTCTTTTGCCATAGTATCTTATTTGTTATGTTTCTTGAAAGGCAGACCGAACGCGGCAAGCAGTGCGTGGCACTCCTCGTCCGTGCGGGCGGTCGTCACAAAAGTAATCTCGAGACCGTGGATACGGGGGTTCTTGTCGATGTCGATCTCGGGGAAAATAATCTGCTCCTTGAGTCCGAGGGTGTAGTTGCCCTGTCCGTCCATCTTCTCGGCGATGCCGTTGAAGTCGCGGATACGGGGGAGAGCTACACGGATGAGCTTCTCGAGGAACTCGTACATCTTCACGTCGCGCAGGGTGACCTTCGTACCGATGGACATACCCTTACGGAGCTTGAAGTTGGAAACGTCTTTGCGGGAATTGGTGATGAGGGCCTTCTGGCCGGTGATCAGAGAGAGCTCTTCGGCTGCCTCTTCAACGACCTTGCGGTCCTGGGTGCCCTGTCCGACGCCCTCGTTGAGGGTGATCTTGACAAGCTTGGGAACCTGCATCACGGTGGTGTAGCCAAACTGCTTGGTGAGTTTGTCCACTATTTCCTCTTTATAAACTTTCTTGAGGGTAGGAACATATCCTGCAGGCAGGGCCTTTACCTCAACTTTTTCTGCTTTCTTTGCCATAATTACTTGATCTCCTCCCCGGATTTTTTAGCGATACGGACTTTCTTGTCCCCATCTACTTTGAAACCAACGCGAGTGGGCTTGCCGCTCTTGGGGTCGATGAGGTTAAGATTGGACATATGGATGGGTGCCTCCTGCTTGAGAATGCCGCCCTGGGGCTGCTTAGCATTGGGCTTGGTGTGCTTGCTCACCATATTTACGCCCTCCACGATGGCGCGATCCTTTGCGGGATCGACGGAAAGTACCTTACCGGTCTTTCCCTTGTCGTTACCGGCATTTACATACACGGTGTCGCCTTTCTTTATTCTATTCATAATGATGTACTTTTAAAGGACCTCCGGTGCCAGTGAAACGATTTTCATATAATTCTCGCGGAGCTCGCGGGCCACGGGACCGAAGATACGGGTTCCGCGGAGTTCGCCGGCGTTGTTCAGAAGAACGCAGGCATTGTCGTCAAAGCGGATATAGGAACCGTCAGCGCGGCGGATTTCCTTCTTGGTACGCACGACGACGGCCCTGGACACGGTACCCTTCTTGGCGTCCGATCCGGGGATTGCGCTCTTGACGGTGACGACGATCTTGTCGCCGACGGTCGCATAACGGTGGTTGGTTCCTCCAAGCACGCGGATGCAAAGGACTTCCTTAGCACCGCTGTTGTCGGCCACCTGTAAACGTGTTTCCTGCTGTATCATAACTACTTAGCTTTTTCTACGATTTCAACTAATCTCCAGTTCTTGGTCTTGCTCAGAGGACGGGTCTCCATTATGCGGACGGTATCGCCCTCACCGCACTCGTTCTTCTCGTCCTGGGCCACGAACTTGGTGGTCTTCTTGACAAACTTTCCGTAGAGAGGATGCTTTTCTTTGCGCTCGACAGCTACCACGATGGTCTTGTCCATCTTGCTGCTGACCACTACTCCTACTCTTTCCTTACGAAGATTTCTTTCCATAACGCTCTGATTTAGTTCTGTTTTTCTTTTTCAGCGAGGATAGTGATCATAAGAGCGATATCCTTCCTGGTCTTTTTGAATTTAGACGTGTCCTCCAATGGAGAAATAGCGTGGTTGATCTTCATTGTATCGAGATTGCTCTTCTCGATTGCGATTCTGTCGCGCAGGTCGGCAACAGACATCTCACGTGCTTCAGCTGCTTTCATTTTCTTTTCTCCATTAAATTATTCTACATAATCCCTGCGGACCACGAACTTGGTGGCGATAGGGAGCTTGTTGGCGCCCAGGCGCATTGCGTCCTTGGCGGTCTCGAGTGAAACGCCCTCGGCCTCGAAGATGATACGGCCGGGAGTGATGGGGGCCACGAATGCATAGGGATCACCCTTACCTTTACCCATACGGGTATCGAGAGGCTTCTTGGTGATAGGCTTCACAGGGAAGACCCTGATCCAGATCTGGCCTTCACGGTTCATTCTACGGGAGATTGCCTGACGGGCCGCCTCGATCTGCTGCGCGGTGAGCCAACAATTTTCAAGGGTCTTGATGCCGAAGGAACCGAAAGCAAGCTGATTTCCCCTCTGGGAATTGCCCTTCATACGGTTCTTCTGTTCCCTTCTAAATTTTGTTCTCTTAGGTTGTAACATTGTAGTATTACTTTAAAAAATATTTTCCTTAAGCCCTAAATGCTTGACTCTCAATGTGATAGCACACAACAAGCCAAATTTTGGGACTGCAAAGATAATGAAAAAATTGCAAACCGCAAGTGATTTGCAAAAATTTTTCAACTATTTTCGACGCGGAATTTTAAAGCTAACTACGCGTTTTTCGGAGAGTTACCGAATGTGGCTCAAAATTTTTCCGAACTTTTTCGACACGCTATTTTTTGCCCGCCAGAGAGAAGGTCAACTCCAGTCTGGGACGCAGGGCGGGGTCGGAATATTCGGGGCCGTAGAGAACGGCGTTGTAGTAGCGGTCTTTGTCCAGTTTCTCGGTGGTCGTGGTGGTGGATGCCGACGCACTGGCGTACTGGGCCATCATAGCATATGTATAATAATTGGTATAAGGGTCGTAGCCGTAGCCGCCGTAACCGCCATAGCCGTAACCACCGTAGCCCATACCGTAGCCACCCATACCATAACCGCCGTAATACATACTGTTATAGTAGTTCTGGTACATCAGCATATTGTAGTAGTCGTTCATCGAAGAACTCGACCCGGAACTACTCTTGGAAACCTCCTTGGCGGTGATTATCAGCCATATATCGTACTCGCCGCCCAACAGCTTGCCGCGCTTGTAAGCCTCCACGGCATCCTCTCCCGCCTCGGGCTTCTCGCTGATCTTGAGCAGCTCCTGCAGGTGATAGGTGATATCCGGCTCGTAACGCAGCAGGCTGCGGTTGATGTCGCCCTGGTTCTCCTCGGCCGAACTGGCGTCGGTGAGGCCAGCGAACATAACCGTAGTGTCGTTCTGGCGTATGCGGCAGGTAGGCGAAAGGATGACCGGATATTTGTTCATATCCCTGTAGTCTTCGGGGAAGCGGAAGGGCAGCACGAGGGTTGCCTTGTTGATGACCGCCTCGCGGGGATTGCCTCCCTCGGCCAGGATAAGGTCTTCGGCCGTGTGCTTGAGGTCCAGGGCCGATATGACCGGCTTGAGTCCGCCGCCTCCCTCGATGGAAATCTCTTCCTTGGCTTTTCCGGCCATCGGGCGGCTCTGGTGCGCGGTAAGGTTAAGGCAGTACTCCGGGTAAGAACCGCGGCTGGAGTACCTGAACAGCGAGTCGGTGTTTACAAAGTCGGTAAAGCCGTACATAAAGAAGAAGGTGGTGTCCTTCTCGGGCTTTCCGTCGTTGTCGTAGTCGCACAGGAGGTTGAGCGAGGCGTAATTGCCCGTAACGTACTGGGCGTTGCTGTCGTAGCCCACCTGGAGCTCATACATATTGATACGGCCGCCCTCCCCTACCGGATTGTCGGTCGAGAGGTAGATTCCGGGGATCTTGCTGGTGTAGCGCTTGAAGTCTTTAAGGTCGTCCTGGGTCAACTGCAGGAAGCGGCGGGCATATTCTTCGGTAAAGTCGAACGACAGGGAGTCGCTGCCGTACACCACTGGCGCACCCACAGCTATGGACTTGCTGTAGTCAACCTTAACGGAGTTGCCGTTGATGTCGTAGTCGCGCCCCGGCTGCACAGGTTCCGAAAGGGCGTGGACCTTGACGTTCTGGATAATGTGCCTCTGGTCGTCGGAGATAACCGAAACCGTATCCATAACGGCGGCGAAGTGGAAGCGCTGAACCTTGACGGCAGACAGGTTGCCGAAGTCGAGCGTATCCAGCACGGGCACGAGGGTAAGGGCGCAGCTGCGGGTGCTCAGGCCGTATTTCCCGTCCCTGACGGCACCAATGGTGATGCGGGTCTGGGAATAGCCGGACAGAGAGTCCGTCATTTTCATCGAGATGGAGCCTGAGGGCAGGAGCGCATCCTTCGGATATATACTGTACGTCTGGTCCACCGGGACGAGGTTCGCTCCCAGTTCGGTGTTTATTTCTACGCAGGCGAGGCAGCAGAACAATGCCGCCACGGCAGCCAATCTGAATTTCATCGCGTCAAATCTTGTCGTAAAAAGCGTCGTACGCATCGATGTAAGACCCGCTCTCGAGGGCTGCCGCATCGAACGGAAGTACCGGAAGCTTGAGAGACTTGCAGCACCGCGTAAGTGTGGCGGGAATGTCGGGAGATCCGAGGATGACACCGTCGGCGTACTGGATGGCAGTTTTAGCAAGATTTATGCCATCCGGCTTGTCCAGGAAGTGCAGGTCCGCAGCCGTCAGGCCCCCGAATGCCGCCTTTGCGGCAAAGCCCGGGCGGAAAGTGACGGCGGGCAGGTCGTTATAAAGCGAAAGCACTATTTTGCTGGATGAGAAGATAGGGTCGTCTTTATATGCTTTTTTGAGGTATGCGGGCAGCAGGTGGGATATCCATCCCTGGCAATGAATGACATCCGGCGCCCAGCGCAGCTTCTTCACCGTCTCCAGCACTCCGCGGGCGAAGAAAATGGCTCTCTCGTCGTTGTCTTCGAAGAAGTTGCCCTCCTCGTCGGCGAGGGTTTGCTTGCGGCGGAAATAGTCTTCATTGTCAATGAAATACACCTGGATGCGGGCGGCCGAAATACTCGCGACCTTGATTACGAGCGGGTGGTCCACATCCGAAATGATGATGTTCATTCCCGACAGACGTATCACCTCGTGCAGCTGATTCTTACGCTCGTTGATGAAGCCGTAGCGCGGCATAAAGGAGCGGATTTCTTTCTTCCGTTCCTGGATACCCTGGGGTAGATAGCGCGCTATGCAAGCAACGGGCGATTCCGGAAGGTAAGGACACATTCCGGAGCTGACAAAAAGGACTCTGTTAATTTTATCTGCCACAGCACAAAGGTAAGAATATTTTTTGAAATATTGATAAATGCTTATATTTGAAGTCAATTTGGGAGATTATGTCAAAAGAAGAGAACAAGATTATCCGCCGCCGGCTGCGTAACGCATACGCCTCCAGCATCATAAGCATCAGCCTCGTGCTGCTTTTGATAGGGATTGCCGCCCTGCTGATAGTCAACGCCCGAGCTGTTTCGAATTACTTCAAGGAGAATCTTCAGCTCTCGGTGCTTCTCAAGCAGGACGCCTCCGAAGACGAGGCCCTCGGATACCAGAAATCGGTCGAAACCCTGCCCTTCATCAAAGGCACCAGGCTAGTTACCCGCGAGGAAGGTACGGCCGAATTGAGCAAGATGCTGGGAGAGGATTTCTTGTCGGTGTTCGAAACTTCCCCGGTCCCCATCTCTTTGGAAATCAAACTCAAAGGGGATTACGTCTCGCCCGACAGCGTGGCCTTCGTCAGGCGGGCCCTCAGCGCCTCGCCGGTAGTGGAAGAGGTGGAATACCAGCAGTCGCTGGTGGAGACTCTGAGCTCCAACCTCACCAAGATATCGATGGTGCTGGGCATCTTTATCCTGCTGATGCTCTTCATCTCCTTCGTTCTCATCAACAACACCGTGCGGCTCAACGTGTTTTCGCGCCGCTTCACCATCCATACAATGCAGCTCGTGGGCGCTACAAGGCGCTTCATCCGCAAGCCGTTTATGCGCGGCGCGGTGCTGCAGGGGCTGATCTCGTCGCTCCTTGCCCTCGCCGCCCTGGCGGGAGCTCTGTACTTCCTGCACCGCTCGTTCCCGCAGCTCTTTGCGGCGATCGAGCTCAAGAGCCTGCTCATAGTGGCCGGTACGGTGGTGGTGTGCGGCGTGGCTATATGCCTGATAAGTACGTTCTTTGTAGTCAACAAGTTAGTGTCCCTCGACAAGGACCGCTTATATTATTAATATGGATAAAATGGCAATGTCCCGCAAGGGGATCCGCATAATGCTAGCCGGCCTGCTCGTGATGGTAGCAGGTTATGTACTTATGATGGGCGGATTCAGTCCCGACCCTAACGTCTTTAACTACGCTATGTTCGACGCCCGCCGCCTGGTTGCGGCTCCACTTGTAATCCTGGCCGGAATAGTGGTGGTGATAGTGGCCATAATGGGCCGTTTCGAAGACAAAAAAGAGGATAAGAAATAGCTATGGACTGGTTGCAGGCTCTTTTGCTCGGACTGGTCCAGGGACTGACCGAGTTTCTGCCCGTCAGCAGCAGCGGGCACCTGGCGATAGGCAAGGCTTTGCTTGGCGTGGAGCCCTCCGAGGACCTGGTTTTCGAGGTCACCGTGCACGCCGCCACCGTACTCGCCACCATAGTGGTGTTCCGCAAGGAAATCTGGAAGCTGCTTTGCGGGCTTTTCAAGTTCAAATACAACGACGAGACCGACTACATTGCCAAGATATGCTTGTCGATGATACCCGTATTCATAGTGGGGATGTTTTTTAAAGATAAGGTAGAGTCGGCGTTTAATTCTATGCTCATAGTTGGCCTGGCGCTCATCGTGACTGCCATGCTCCTGGTTTTCTCCGACTGGAAGACCAAGCGGGGCTTCGGTGGCTTCTGCTCCGGAGCCCATAAAACCGGGGAAAAGGGCTCCGAAGCAGAAGCCACCGAAGCCACCGAAGGTCAGTGCCGGGAGTCCGGCGGCGACCTTTGTCCCAAGGTTTCGGGAGACGCCGGACAGAGCGGCACTGACCGGTACCGTAACGGCATCAGCTTCTGGCAGGCGCTGGTTGTAGGCATAGGCCAGGCATTTGCAGTCATCCCGGGCCTGTCCCGTTCCGGAACCACAATCAGCACAGGTCTGATCTGCGGAGTCAAACGCAGCAACATGGCCCAGTTCTCCTTCCTTATGGTACTCGTACCCATCCTGGGAGAAGCATTCCTCGATGTAGTGGGAGGCGATATGGCGGCATCTTCTACCGGCTTCCTGCCGCTCGCAGTAGGCTTCGTGGCAGCATTCATTTCCGGCCTCTTTGCCTGCAAAGTAATGATAGCCCTCGTGCGCAAGGCCCAGCTCAAATGGTTCGGCCTCTACTGCGCCCTGGTGGGCCTGGCCGTACTTATATTTATGGTTTGATGGCGGAACGCACACTGGTTTACTTCGTCGCCGACGTACATCTTGGCCTGGCCAATGCCGACCCTGCCGAGCGGGAACAGCGTTTCCTGGACTTCCTGTCCGGAGTTCCCGGCGACGCCCTGGCGCTGTATCTGCTGGGCGATATATGGGATTTCTGGTACGAATACCACGACGTTATCCCCCGCGAAGGAGCACGAGTGGTGGCACGCCTGATTGCGCTTATGGATGAGGGGGTTACGGTATATTTCTTCCCCGGCAATCACGATATGTGGTGCTATTCGTTCTTCGAGAGTATTGGTATGAGGCGCTGCACCCAGCCGCAGCTGGTGGAGATAGGCGGCAAGAGCTTCTGCCTGGGGCACGGAGACGCCCTTGGAGGCGCCCGGCCGGGCTACAAGTTCATGCTAAAGGTGTTCAACAGCCGCATAACGCAGGGCCTTTTCAGCACCCTCCACCCCCGCATCGCCTTTGCCCTTGCCCGCAAATGGTCGGGCGGCAAGCGCTCCAAAAGGCCGGCGTACCACTTCCGCGGCGAGCAGGAACCACTGTACCAATTTGCACTCGAGCAGTCCTCCCAAGTACAGGTAGATTATTTTATTTTCGGACACTTCCACGACGCCGTCGACCTGCCTCTCCCCTCCGGAGCCCGGCTCATCGTACTCAAAGACTGGCTCTCCGGCGGCACCCCCCATGCCCGCTTCGACCTCTCCGACGGGAGCCTGGACATCGAGCCTTCCAGCAACTAACCCTTGCCGTAACGCCGGGAGCCTCGGGCAGCCCCTCGGGCAGTCAGACCTTCACCTACGACCGCAAAGCGCACAAAAACAAGGGAATTGTGTCAAAAGCGGCGTCGAACCGGCGAAAAGCGCACAAAACACGGAGATCTGTGTCAAAAGCAGCAACGAATCTATCGCTTTGACACAAAAAGCCAATTTTTGTGCGCGGCATACCCTGAATTCGCTTCGCTTGATGAGTCATTCTTTCAATGAACAGAAGCCAATCCGGCTGGACGGGAAGTACCCAGCCATTACTCCGTACTCATATTGCGCAGGGAATCCCGTGAATTTGGTGGATCCGGAGGGGATGTCTTGGTATTTCAATAATGAAACAGGAGAGTTTTATCACCATATTGAAGATGATGATAATCTTTTTGGGTACATTATTTGATGATTCAGATAATTCAGATTCAATAATCTCAAACGTTGTGCAGTTTTTCTATAATTATGCAAATGTGAGCGAAGAAGGTGGTTCTGATATTCTATATAGTCCCGGAGCTACCATCTGAGGATATTCAAAAACATAAAAGAGATTGTCTATCAATGATTAAATGATGAAACGTTTTTTATTATCTGTTTGTTTTATTGTACTGTCAAATGCACTCATTGGCCAGAATTTATCCTCTATTGTGCGTCAAAACCCTGACAGGTCGCAAGAACATCTGTTTTACTCATCCTCAAGTAGTATGCTCAACCCGAGGGCTCGTGTGTACTATTTACAATCTGTTTCTAAACAAGACACGGTTTGCTCACATAACTACTTTTTGAATCTCAAAATTTATACTGACGTACCGTCATCGTGGTACAGTTCCGATGATTTATATACTGGTGATTATGCCTTTGGCAGTTGTGTTACTGACCAGGGTGATACTGTGTTAGTTTGTGTGAATAAAGATCTAAGCATTAGGTTTACATTTCCGGATAATACAACTCATGCCAGACCTTTTTTTAACGGAATATCCTTAGTTAGCCGTTCTCCACGATGGGCTATGCATGCCGCAGATAGCCGATATGGTGCTGTTGCAATGGATGGTACAGTGCTTTTTGAGCCGACGCATAATGCAATTATTATTTCGAAAGATAAAGCCGTTGCGATTGATGAAACCGGTATAACAGGTAAAATGTGGAATAAGTATCTTTTAACCGTAATGAATAATAGAGGATTGAAAGAAACCACAATTGTTTATTATTATCCTGCCAAATATGATTCTTACTTTCTTGGCGCTGGTAATGACTTTTGGTTTGATGTGAATTCTCTGGATTCAAGCGATTACTCTGATTTCTTTGTCTATGATTCCTTAACTGAGGACATCTATTCCGCTTTGGTTAATTTAGCACAGTTGGATTTCATCTCTGCACATAACCACCTTAAACAGGCCCTCCATAGTGATGATCCGTTAATAAGGAAATGTGCCAGAAAGAATTTAAAAACCATTAACACGCTGTTTAAAAACTGATTATCTAAGAGGGTGTATTCTTTTGGGAAGCCTTAGAATACACCCTCTGTTTTTAGCTGAGGTCAGATAGTTTAGCGCTTCTTGGAGCTTTTTTTCTTGACTTCGCTCTTGAGATGGTCGACGTTGATGACGGTCTTGACCGGGGCCTCCCAGAATACTGAATAATAGAACTGGTCCCACTGGCCGGCATCCCAGACCTGCACAAGTTCCTCAATCTTGGAGTCTTTGCCTTTGGGGTCGTAGCGGGTCTTGAGGTCCTGCGAGAAGAGTTTGGCCACGATCTGCCAGAAATTGGCGGCAAAGCCGCTCTCGTACTCCTTGATGATGTTGTAGGCACTCATACCGCACTCCCGGTCCACAAGGCGCATCAGCAGCAGGCCCTGCGAGGTGGTCATATTCTTGATATCTGCCGTAAACAGGCTCAGGAGCTCCTTTTCTACCTGGTTGATGTACTGGGTGCGCTGGCTGCGTTTGGTGGCGTCGGCGGCTATGGTGCTGTCCACCTGGGCCATCAGCTTGCGGCCCACCAGTGCATAAGGATAAATCTTGTTGAAATTATAAACGAGGCGGTACTCCCGGCGCCAGTCGCCGCTTTTTTTGAACCCTCGGCCGCGGGGGAATACCCATATAGGATCGATAGTATCGAAGAATGTAGTATCGCCGTCGTGCACCTCATAGTACATAGGATAGCCCTTGGGCGTCCTTATAGTCTGGGCGGCGGCACCCGAACAGAGAGCCGCCAAAGCGAATACTATGAGCACAAATTTTTTCACGCCACAAAGATAAACAAAATCCGAGCCAATATTTATTTATGTTTTATTTATATATATAATTGGTAAAAATTCTTATATTTGTAGGCTACCACAAAAGCTCTGAATAAGAAATGACCAGCAAACGCGACTTGACTTTCGCCCAAATGTTCAATCTGAGCTTCGGCTTTTTCGGTGTCCAGATTGCCTACGCTCTGCAGAGCGCCAATATCAGCCGTATCTTCGCCACCCTTGGCGCGGATCCGCACCAGCTGAGTTTCTTCTGGATTTTACCTCCTCTTATGGGTATGATAGTCCAGCCGCTCATAGGCAAATGGTCAGACCGGACCTGGACCCGTATGGGCAGGCGCAAACCCTATCTGCTGGTGGGTGCCATAGTGGCCGTACTGGTGATGCTTCTGCTTCCCAAGGCCGGAAGCCTCAACCTCTCCACCGCCTATCTGTTCCTGGGTCTGAACTCCGCAATGTGGTTCGGTCTCTTCTCGCTCATCTTCCTTGACACTTCCATCAATGTGGCAATGCAGCCCTTCAAGATGATGGTGGGAGACCTCGTAAATGAAAAGCAGAAGGCCACCGCCTACAGCATCCAGAGCTTCCTGTGCAACGCCGGTTCGCTTGTCGGCTATCTCTTCCCCATCTTCTTCACCTGGATAGGCATCGCGAACACCGCTCCTGAGGGCGTAGTGCCCGACAGCGTAATCTATAGCTTCTGGTGCGGCGCCGCCATACTCATCGTATGCGTCCTCTACACCTTTATGAAGGTCAAGGAGATGCCGCCCAAGGAGTATGCGGAATTCCACGGCATCGAGGCGTCCAAGACCGAAGAAAAGAAATCGGACGGCCTGCTCAAGCTGCTGGTCAAGGCCCCCAAGACCTTCTGGACCGTGGGCCTGGTGCAGTTCTTCTGCTGGGCCGCATTCCTTTATATGTGGACCTACACCAACGGGGCCATAGCCCATAATTGCTGGGGCACCTCCGACACCGCCTCGGCCGCTTACCAGGCCGCAGGCAACTGGGTTGGAGTGCTGTTCGCCGTGCAGGCCGTGGGATCCATCCTGTGGGCCCTGGTCATTCCCCGCTTCAAAAACCTCAAGCTCGCTTATGTGGTGAGCCTGCTCGCGGGAGCCGCAGGATTTGCTTCGGTGATGTTCATCCACAACCAGTACCTGCTGTTCGTCAGCTACTTCCTCATCGGATTCGCCTGGGCCGCTATGCTCGCCCTGCCCTTCACCTTCCTTACCAACGCACTGGAAGGCAATCCTTATATGGGCAGCTACCTGGGCCTGTTCAACTGCACCATATGCCTGCCGCAGATTGTGGCTGCAGCCACCGGCGGTGCGGTTATAAGCCTGGTCGGCAGCCAGGGGGCGATGCTCCTGCTTGCCGGAGTGTTCCTGGTGCTGGGAGCTTGCAGCGTAGCTTTAGTCAAAACCAAACAAACCAAATAATAACACATTCAATGAAAAGAGTTCTAAGTATTGTTTTCCTCCTCCTGGGCGCTGCCTGGGCTGCAATGGCCCAGGGCTACCAGATCAAGGGTGTCGTCGAAGACGCCCTGGGTCCGGTCATCGGCGCCACCGTAATGGAGAAGGGCACCACCACTGGCACTTCGACAGGCCTTGACGGCGAGTTCATCCTCACCGTATCCGGCCCCGACGCCATAGTGGAGGTGAGTTGTATAGGCTACTCCGCCCGCTCTTTCACGGCCTCCGAAGTTCCTGCCAGCATACTTCTGGCGGAGGACAGCGAGTTCCTTGACGACGTGGTGGTCATTGGCTACGGCTCCCAGTCCAAGAAAGAGGTCACCGGTAGCGTATCGTCGCTCAAACCGGACGACTTCAACAAGGGCGGCGTGGCCAACCCTATGGGTCTGCTCCAGGGTAAGGTAGCCGGTCTTAACGTCATAAAGAACGGCGGCGACGACCCGGCGCAGAACAGCTACAACGTTCAGCTTCGAGGCGTAGGTTCGCTCAACGGTTCCACCGAGCCACTGTACGTTATCGACGGCGTTCCCGGCGGTAACCTCTCATCCGTCCAGCCTTCGGATATCGAGTCCATCGACATCCTCAAGGACGGTTCCGCTGCAGCTATCTACGGTACCCGAGCCAATGCCGGCGTTATCCTGATCACCACCCGCCGCGGCCACAAGGACGGAGCGTTCAGCGCCGAGTATAACGGCGGCGCAAGCGTAGGGTTCATCACCAATGTTCCCCGCGTGCTTAACGCCGACGAATACCGCGAGCATATGGTAAAGAACGGCCTGGGTTCCGACTTCGGCGCCGACACCGACTGGGTCAAGGCTATCTCCCGCAATCCCATTTCGCACAATCACACCCTGTCGCTCACCGGCGGCACGCAGAATTTCAACTACCGCGCATCGGTGGGCTACCGCAACCTCCAGGGTATTGCCAAGAAGTCCGACTTCGACGAGATTTCCGGCCGCTTCGCTGCCGACCAGAAGGCGTTCAAGGACAAGCTCAACATCTCCTACGACTTCTCCTACCAGAGGGCGAATAAGAACTGGGCCAATTACGACAACTTCAACCAGGCCATCCGTTCCAACCCCACTATGCCCATCCGCTCCGACGATGAGAAATACGTCAAGTACGGCGGTTACTACGAGTCCGACAACTTCTACACGCGCAACCCGGTGTCCGACATCGACCAGACCACCAACCAGCAGAAAGACCAGAACATCATCGGTTCGGTTCGCGCTACCCTCAACATCGTCCGCGGTCTTAAGTTCACCACCGCATACTCCATCCAGGAGAGCTCCTCCTGGAACGGCAAGTACCAGATGAGCACCCTGCGCGAAGTGTCGGGACGCAAGGGCTTGGCCACCCAGAGCTACGGCTCCAACACCCAGCAGGTGGTGGAAAACACTCTCAACTATATGGGAAGCGCCCACAAGCACAACTACCAGTTCCTGCTCGGCCAGAGCTACCAGACCAATGTAAGCCAGGGTTTCAACGTCAAGAACTCCCTCTTCCCCCTGGACGGGATTACCTTCAACAATCTCGGACTCGGCGAGGGCAAGCTTTCCGGAAAGGAAGACGAGTCCACGATGGGCAGCTACAAGTACAAAGACAAGCTCGCCTCGTTCTTCGTCAGAGGTATGTACAACTATGCCGGAAAGTACTTCCTGAGCGCCAGCGCCCGTCTGGAAGGCAGCTCCAAGTTCGGCTCCAAGGCTAACCCCGTGCTGGGTCCCTGGGGTCTCTTCCCCGCTGTTTCAGCCAGCTGGATCATTTCCGAAGAAAACTGGATGATGGACATCGCCTGGCTCGATGAGCTCAAGCTACGCGCCGGCTACGGTGTGACCGGTAATATGCCCGGCAGCTCCTACCTCTACCTGATGCTCGTAGGCCCGGGCGGCGACTATGTGTTCTCCGACGGCAAGTTTATCCTGCCCTGGGGTCCCCAGACCAACGTAAACGAGTATATCCGCTGGGAAGAGAAGAGGGAGAGCAACGTCGGTGTTGACTTCTCGCTCTTCGAGGGCCGGATCACTGGCTCCCTGGACGGATACTTCCGCAACACCACCAACCTTCTCTACCAGTACGACGTGCCCCTCACCGGCGGCAACGTATCCGCCAAGAAGTGGGATAACTACGGACAGATCCACAACTACGGCGTGGAGTTTATGCTCAACGGCATCATTATACAGAAGAAAGACTTCGAGTGGTCGGCAGGCCTCAACCTTGCCTGGAACCGCAACAGGGTGGTGCGCATCACCGGCGAGCAGTACGGCAACTATGACGCCGACGGCAAACTTATCGCCAGCTACCAGAACACCGGTTACATCTCTGACGGCGACGGCGAGACGGGCAACTACGTGATGAGGCTAGTGGAAGGAGAGGCCGTGGGCAACTTCTACGGCTACAAGTACGTGGGTGTCCAGGACACCGGCGTCTGGGTGTTCCAGACTCCCGCAGGCGGTTATACCACCAGCCCTACCGACTCCGACCGTATGGTACTGGGCAATGCATTCCCCCTGCTCACCGGCGGTTTCTATACTACTGTCAAGTGGAAGAACTTCGACGCTGCACTTAACTTCCGCGGCCAGATCGGAGGCCTCATCTTCAACGAGACCCGCTACTTCTACGAGAACACCCGCGGTACCGAGAACGTGCTGCTGAGCTCGTTCAGCGGCGATGCCGCCAAGCTGACCAACTGGATCAACAACCAGGACATCACCAAGGCCTCGCTCCGCCAGTTCTCCGACTTCTACCTCGAGGACGCCTCCTACCTCAAGCTCAATGACCTTACCATCGGCTGGACCCCCAAGCTGGGCGGCGCCCTTGCCGAGTATGTGCACAGCTGCAGGGTGTTTGTCAACGCCCAGAACCTCTTCACCCTCACGGGCTACAAGGGCCACGACCCTTCGACCGTGTCGATGTCGGGGCTTGCTCCCGGATTTGACGGACGTTCTTACTATCCTACCCAAAGGACCTTCTCCCTGGGCGTAAACCTTAACTTCTAGTGATTAAGCGTATGAAAAAGATTTATACTGTCATAATCGCCGCCGCCGGCCTGCTCGCCGCGGCCTGCACCGACCTTTCTCCGGAAGTCTATACCGACGTACGCAAGGAAGATTATTTCAAGACACCCGCCCAGTTCTCGACCCTCATCGCCAACGCATACTCGCAGCTTGCCGGTGAATACGGCTACATCTACCGCGAGGGCTTCTGGAGCCTCCAGGAATACACTTCCGACGAGGTTGTGGTACCTACCCGCGGCACCGACTGGTACGACGCCGGCGTGCCCATCGCCATGCACTCCCACACCTGGGGCAGCAACACCCGCGACGTCAACAACGGCTGGAGCTTCGCATACGGCGGCGTTACCAAATGCAACACCGTCATCGACAATATCCACACCATCGCCGGCGAAGATGAAAGCACCTGGTCGGACGCCGCCAAGGCCGGATTGGCCGAGGCCAAGATCCTCAGGGCTTTCTACCACCTCCTGGCAATGGACACCTACGGCAACGTGCACATCGACGACGGGCAGCGCGAAATCAAGCAGTACAGCCGCAAAGAGGTGTTCGACTGGATCGAGAGAGAGCTCCTGGAGAATCTCGAAAAGGTTGACAACGCCGTCCGCTACGGCTCGATGACAAGGCCCGTGGCCTATATGATCCTGGCCAAGATGTATCTCAATTCTGAGGTTTACACCGGCACACCCCGCTGGGCCGACGCCGAAAAGTACTGCGACCTTATCATCGACGGGGATTATTACATCCTCAACAACGACTACTTCGACGCGTTCAAGATCAGCAACACCTCCAACAAGGAGATTATCTTCCCCATCGTGTTCGACGGCGTGTATGCCAACGGCAATATGTTCCACCTTATGACCCAGCACTACGCTATGCGTAACGTTTTCGAGTTCACCACCGACTGCTGGAACGGCCCCTGCACCCTCGAATCATTCTACAACAAGTACTCCGATAACGACAAGCGCAAGGCCCAGTGGTTCGTAGGTCCCGTGTACGACAGCGTAACCGACTGGAACACCATCATCTACCACCGCGCCAACTGGACCGGCAAGATAGTGGAATGGGATCACGCCGATTCTCACTTCCAGGTGATAATCGACCCCAAGGTCACCACCATCCAGGATCCTACCGCAGCCAACTCCTGCGAGGGCGCCCGCTTTGTCAAGTTCGAGTTCGCCAACGGCATCGCCCATCACGCCGACTCCGACTTCCCCATCTACCGTTATGCCGACGTGCTGCTTATGAAGGCCGAGGCCCGTATGAGGCAGAACGGAGGCAAGGCCGATGAGGTGGCGCTCGAGTGCGTAAACAAGGTCCATACCCGTGCCGGGCTTCCCGCCTACACCGCCGACCAGCTCACCCTCCAGGAGCTGCTTGACGAGCGCGGACGCGAGCTTGCCTGGGAAGGCCACCGCCGCGACGACCAGATACGCTTCGGCACCTACGGCAGCAGCTGGGAGTTCAAGAGTCCCAGCGACGAAAATCATCGTCTGTTCCCTATCCCCGACTGGGTACGCGACGGAGCCCCCGGCGTGTACACCCAGAACCCCGGATATTAATATCATTTAACATACACAACACCATTAACTAATTCAATCCAAAAAAATGAAAAAAATCTTCAGTTTTCTTAGCATTGCCGCAATGGCATTTGCTATTGTTGGATGTCAACCTAAGGATCCCGAGGGTCCCGATGTGAACAAAATCACGGAGGACGGTTTCTACGTGGTTGGCGAGGCTACCGGCATTTCCGAGGTAACCGCCGACCTTACTATGGCCAACGGTATCAACGAGGCTGACAACCAGAGCGCCCGCGAAGGTATGTTCGAGAAGTACATCGTGCTTCAGGGCGGCAAGGAATTCACCCTCGCTTATGTGAGCGGTGGACAACAGACAGCTTACGGCGCCGAACTCACCGAGTTCAAGGCCGACCTCAGCGACGCACTGTATGCCGACAACCCTGCCGATGCAGTGTTCAAGGGCAAACTCGTGGTCGGTGACTCCGCTCCCAAGATGAAGGTCAGCCAGACCGGTCTGTATCACATCGTTCTCGACCTCAACAAGAACAAGGACATCGAGGATGCACAGATCGTTCTCTGCCCCGTCACTATGGGTGTCCGCGGCGGTATGAACAGCTGGGGCTTCACTCCTCTCGATGCTTCCGAGTATTCCAACTCAGGCATCACCTTCACCCTCTCCGGACAGGAGCTGGCAAAGGCCGGTGAATTCAAGTTCGCCTACAACAACGCCTGGAAGATCACCCTCGGCCAGAGCGCTGACGGCTCCAAGCAGGTCAAGGCCAACACCAACCTCGGCATGGGCTGCAAGCCCGGCGGAGACAACATCGTCGTGAACGACGGTGCCGGTAAGTACAAAATCACCCTTACTTACAAACTCGCTTCCGGCGACATCGCCAATTCATTCAAGTACACTGTCGAGCTCGAGTCTGCATCTGCCGCTCCCGAGACTATGTATATGATCGGTGCACAGTTCGGCGACTGGAAGTGGGAAGATGCCGGAGTCGTCGAGCTCATCCCTGTATGGGGCAAGGCAGGCGAATTCTGGTGCACCCGCTACTTCGAGGCCGACAAGGGCTTCAAGTTCTGCGCAACCAAGGCTTGGAACGGTGACTTCACCGGTGCCGGCACTGCTGGTTACACTGTCAACGACGGCAACTGCTGGGTTGCCGAGAACGGCTTCTACACCGTCTATATCGACGGTAACGAGAACTCCGTAGAAATCAGCCCCGCCGAGGTTTACGGTATCGGCGCCGCATTCGGCGACCCTGCTGAGTGGGACTTCGACAAGGCTCCCAAGTTTGTTGCAGACGGCGACAAGCTCACTATCCCCGTCATCGCCGCAGAGGAAATGCGTATGGCCGTGAAGGTTCAGCCTTCCGTCGCCAAGGACGGCATTACCGGCAACGGCTGGTATGACTGGTGGAAGACCGAGTTCATCTTCTTCGACGGCAAGATCGCTTACCGCGGCGCCGGCAACGACCAGGATAGAGTTAAGGGAGAGGCCGGCAAGACCCTCGTCCTTGACTTCAACGCTGGCACTGCCGAGTACATCGACGGCAGCGGTCCCGCAGTAGGCGGCACCGCCATCACCAACGCTGACGAGCTCATCGCCTACCTTGCAAATCCCGATTCAGATGCAAGCCTTGAGGCGGATATCGACCTCACCGGAAAGCCCTTTACTATCGGCACCCTCACCGGCACCTTCGACGGCAAGGGACACACCGTTACTTACAGCGTGACCGCAGAACCCACTGATGTCAACGTAGGTCTGTTCGCTGTTGTCAACGGCACCGTCAAGAACCTCAAGGCTGCGGGCAGCATCGAGACCAAGGCCGTCAACGCCGGCGGTATTGCCGCCAGCGCAGGCGAAGGAGCTGTGTTCGAGAACTGCGAGAGCGCTGTCGAGATCGCCGGAACTATGCAGGCCAGCTACAGGTTTGGCGGTATCGTCGGTCTGTGCGACAAGAACGTCACCATCAAGAACTGTGTCAACAACGGTAAGATCGGCAACACCGTTCCCAATATGGGCAACGGCAACGCCATCCAGCTTGGCGGTATCGTCGGTCACCTTGAGGAGACCGGCTCCGTAGAAGGCTGCACCAACAACGGCGAGCTTTACTATGAGGCCAAGGGCACCCCTCGTATGGGCGGTATGTGCGGATACTTCAACAAACTCGTAGAAGGTTCTTTCACCAACTGCACCAACAATGGTAATCTCAGGATTGCATCCAACGCCGAGAGCGGCTACAACTACGTAGGAGGCATCACCGGATACTACGGCACCCCTAACGATGCCAGCCACGTGGTTTACAACGGCTGTGTCAACACCGGCAACATCACCTTCAGCGCCGGCGTATCCGCTACTTCCTACCGCGCAGGCGGCATTCTGTGCCATTGCGGTGGTACTAATGTGAAGACAGACAATCCTCTTTCCGTTGAGGTCCTCAACTGCTCCAACAGCGGCAATATCTCCGCTGACGGTCCCGGCTCCAAGACCCACCTCGGAGGTATCATCGGCTTCACCGAGACCGTAACTTGCATAGTCAAGTGCGACGGTTGCACCAACACCGGTTCCATCAGCGGAGCAAACGGCAAGGGCGTCATCGGCGGTATCCACGGCTATTCCTGCAATCCTGCTTCCACTTTCACCAACTTCACCGTCGGCAAGGATGTCGTCCTGACTTCCGCTGCCGGTGGCAGGTTAGGTCTGGTTATCGGTGCCGCTTATACCAGCACCGCTGCCATTCCTGATGCAGAACTTAACACTGCCCTCACCGGCAAGATTTTGGGCGGCAAGCTCGTTGCCAGCGAAACCACCACTGAGGTAACTGCCGAGAACTATAAGAGCCTGCTCTTTGCAGCCGCTGTTATAGGTTCCATAGACGGAGTAACCTTCGGCGAATAATATTTTTTGGCAGCAGGGGCCTGACCGTCCCTGCTGCTCCTATCCATCTTACTTTTATGAGAAAGTTTGTACTCCCCGCCCTGGCCGTACTGGCTATGCTCTCGTTGTCCTGCAAACCTGGCAGTCCCGACTCGCGTCCGCTGCCAAGTTCCGACAAGCTTTCGGGCATAACGTATCAGCTCAATGTGTACAGCTTCGCCGATTCGGACGGCGACGGCTGGGGAGACCTTCGCGGCGTTACGCAGCATCTCGACTATCTGGATGCCCTGGGCGCCACAGCCCTGTGGCTCTCGCCGGTCCAGGCGGCGGCATCGTACCACAACTACGATGTCCTTGACTACAGTACCATCAACCCGCGCCTGGGTACCGAGGCCGACTTTAAAGAGCTCATCGACAAGGCCCGCGAGTACAACATCGATATCTATATGGACTACGTGCTCAACCACTCCGGACGCGGAGAATGGTTCCAGAGCGCCGTATCGTCCAAAGACAGCCCCTACCGCAGTTACTATGTGCTTTCCGACAACTGGCAGGCCGACGTGGCGGCGGGCAAGGTGGACAATTTTGCCGGCGCCACCGACCCCGGTATGGGGGCCTGGCACAGCGCGGCCTCAGGAGACCTGGGCTACAAGGGGCGCCTGCATTTCAAACTTGACTGGAACGCCAAGACCATCACCGTGACGGAAACTTCCGCCGCCGTGCAGAGTTCCAACGCATCCGCCACCCTGTGGCTCTGGATAGGCAGCGCCGGGCTGGTGGGCTTGTATCCTACCAGCTCCAACGTACACGAAATCACCATAGACGTAGATACCGACTGGGGCTTCCTTGTTCGCTCGTCCAGCACTTCGTGGGACGGCGGCACCAAATGGGGAAGCGCCGGCGGGGCGCTCAAGTTCGGCGAGCCGCTCAAGCTCGACAACACCGTGGCCGCCGACATTACCTTCGGCGGCAGCAGCATCTGGTATTTTGCCAGCTTCGACTCCTCGATGCCCGATTTCAACTACGGCCCATACGCCTCGGCGTCGTCTTCACCCGCCTTCAAGGCCCTTGCCGAGAGCGCCGACAAATGGATCAAACTGGGCGTGAACGGCCTCAGGCTCGACGCCGTGATGTGGATATACCAGCAGCAGGCCGAGGCCAACGCGAGCTTCCTCAAGCAGTGGTACGACCACTGCAACGCCACCTACAAGGCCCGGGGCGGCAGCGGCGAGCTGTATATGGTGGGCGAAGCCTGGGACGAGACGAGCAAGATCGCCTCGTACTACAAGGGCCTCCCGTCGCTCTTCAACTTCAGTTACTGGTGGACCCTGAAAGACCGCATAAACCGCGGTTCGGGCAAGGATTTCGCCCGCACGGTGCTGTGGTTCCGCAGCCAGTACAGGCAGTATCGCTCCGACTTCATCGACGCCATCAAACTCTCCAACCACGACGAAGACCGCGCCGGGAACGACCTGGGCAAGAGCCAGCCCAAGATGAAGCTGGCCGGAGCCGTGCTGCTCACTTCGCCCGGCAAACCTTTCATCTACCAGGGCGAGGAGCTGGGATACTGGGGGGCAAAGAACAACGGAGACGAATTCGTACGCGCGCCCATCAGATGGACTACCGAGGGCAGCGTGGCCGCCAAGGCCCTGAACGGCAAGGTCGATTACAATATGCTCACCGGCAGCATGTCGGTGGAGTTCCAGGAAAAGAACGACGACTCTATACTCAAAGTTTACCGCCGCTTCGCCCGCGCCCGCAACACCAGCAAGGCCCTGGCTCTCGGAGAAATGGCTGAAGTGAGCTGCAACTCCGACGAACTGGCGGTATGGACGATGACCTACGAAGACCAGACCGTGCTGGTTGTGCACAACTTCCGCAACACTCCCGCCAAGGCGGTGTTCACGGACTATAAACTTACCAAATGCCTTGTCTCCAACGGCGAATACAGCGCCGCTAAAGACGGAACTTTAAGCCTGGGGCCTTTCTCCTCGGTTGTTTTTGAACAATAATCAGTTAGTTTATGTTTAGAAGGTTGGTTACCAAAAAGTTGTGGCTGCTTCTCCCGGTAGCCCTGATGCTTACCGGCTGTCCCGCCAAGGTAAATCCTACGCCAACGCCCTCGGAAACCGCTTTCTCCCTCAGCCCGACCGCGGTTACCCTCGAAGCTTCTGGAGGCAGTTTTACTGTAACAGTAAACTGCCCTACCACCTATAAACTAAGCAGCAAGCCCGACTGGGTGAAAGACAATACCACGGCAGGGAGCGGCAACGTGCACTCATTCTCCGTAGGCGCCAACCCAGAATACGAAGCCAGAAAAGGAGTCCTGGTGTTCTGCGACGACATAGGGACCTGCCTCCCGGTAATGGTCACTCAAAAAGCCAGTGCAGCCGGAACCATCCTGTAATGAAATAAATTTACATATGAAAAAACTCTTATTTGCAGCCGCAGCACTGCTCACCCTCGTTTGCTGCACCCCCAAGGCTCCGGTACATCCCGACTGGACCTACGATTCCGTAGTTTACGAAGTCAACATACGCCAGTTCAGCCCCGAGGGTACTTTCAAGGGCGTGGAGGCACAACTCGCACGCTTGGAGGAACTTGGTGTGGACGTTCTCTGGCTAATGCCAATGTACAAGATCGGCGAAGTGGAGCGCAAGGGAACCCTCGGCTCTTATTACGCCATATCCGATTACTGCGAGGTCAATCCCGAGTTCGGTACAATGGATGATTTCCAGAGCCTGCTCGACTCGGCCCACGAATATGGTTTCAAGGTAATCCTGGACTGGGTTGCCAACCAGACGGCGCCTGACCACGTGTGGATGACAGGCCGCCCCGCCGACTTCTACGAAAGAGATTCGCTGGGCAATGCAATATGGGAATACGACTGGACCGACACGCGCAGCCTCAACTACGAGAACGAGGCGGTATGGGCGGCTCAGGACAGCTGCATGCGCTTCTGGCTCGACAAGGGAGTGGATGGCTTCAGGTGCGACGCAGCCGGTGAAATGCCCGCCAAGTTCTGGCAGAGCGTACTGCCCGGCATCAATCGCGATTACCCGCAGGCCTATCTGCTTGCCGAAGCCGAGAAACCCGAACTGTGCGATCCAGCCCAGACTTTCGACGCCACATACGCCTGGGAGCTGCACCACCTGATGAACGACATTGCCCAGGGAAAGAAGAACGTAGGAGACCTTAAGGACTACATTGCCCGCGACGAGGTGAATACTCCCAAGACCGCTTTCCGCCTGACCTTCACGTCCAACCACGACGAGAACTCCTGGTCCGGCACCGAATTCGAACGTATGGGCGATGCCTCAAAGGTTATGGCGCTGCTTTGCTTCACCCTGCCCAAGAGCCAGCCCCTCATCTACACGGGCCAGGAAATCGGCCTCGACCGCAGGCTTGAGTTCTTCGAGAAAGATCCCATTACCGACTGGTCCGACAACGAGTGGACCGACTTCTGGCACAGCCTGGTGCTGCTCAAGCATAACAATCCCGCCCTTGCAGCCGGCGAGAAGGGCGGCAGCTTCGAATACATAGCCGATGTGCCCGAGGGAGTTTTCGCTTTCCGCAGAGTTTCCAAGAAGAATACCGTTTCCGTTTGGACCAACCTCACTCCCGATGCCATTGAACTCCCCGACGGACGCACCCTTGGCCCCTGGGGTTACGATGTAGTGGAAAAGTAAGTGCATGACGATGAGAGTTTTAACAAACATCTTAACAGGAGCGGCAGGGGCGCTGTTGGTCCTGTCCTGCTGCGCCAAGACGGAAGCTCCCGTCATAAATGACGCCATCACCCTCAGCAGTCCGGACGGGCAGCTTACTGCCTCCGTGGGCATCAGCCCAAAAGGAGAGCCCTGCTACAAGCTCGAGAGAGCCGGGGTCGAGGTCGTCAAGCCCTCCCGCCTCGGATTCGGCCTGGTCAAAGGCACGAACAGTGTGGAAGAGGATATGGTGATCAAGAATAACCGCCGCGGGCTGAGATACAGTGGAGAGAGCGACCTGTGCTCGGGATTCTCTATCATCGGCTCCCAAACCGCCAGCCTTGACGAGACCTGGCAGCCGGTATGGGGAGAGGAGCGCGACATACGCAACAACTACAACGAGCTGCTCGTGCTTCTGGGGCGCGAAGACGGAGTGAAGATGAATGTGCGCCTGCGCCTGTACGACGACGGACTCGGCTTCCGCTACGAGTTCCCCCAGGACAATAAGCTGCGCTATTTCAATGTGGCCGAGGAACTTACAGAGTTCGCTATGAACGGCGACCACACCGCTTGGTGGATCAGCGGTGACTACGACACCCAGGAGTTCAACTACAGCTGCACCCGCCTGAGCGGCATCAGGGAGCGCTCGGAGAGTATGCGTCTTGCCAACGCCTCCACCACGGGATTCTCGCCCACGGGAGTGCAGACGGCCCTGCAGATGAAGACCGACGATGGCTTGTACATCAACCTGCACGAGGCCGCGGTGGTCAATTACCCCACCGCAAATCTCGACCTTGACGACAAGGCGATGGTGTTCCACATCCACCTCACTCCCGACGCCGAGGGGGTCGGAGCCCGCCTCCAGGCGCCCTGCACAAGCCCCTGGCGTACGGTGATGGTAGTTGACGACGCCCGTAAAGTACTCTCTTCCAGACTCATACTCAACCTCAACGAGCCCTGCGCCATTAAGGACGTGAGCTGGATACATCCAGTCAAGTATATGGGCGTATGGTGGGAGATGATATCGGGACGCAGCGAATGGAGCTACACCTACGATGTACCCTCGGTGCAGCTCGGCGTGACCGACTACAAAACCCTCAAGCCCCACGGAAAGCACGGCGCCAACAACGATAACGTGCGCGCCTACATCGACTTTGCCGCCGCAAACGGCTTCGACGCCCTGCTCATCGAGGGCTGGAACGAAGGTTGGGAAGACTGGTTCGGCTGTCAGAAAGACTACGTGTTCGACTTTGTAACCCCCTACCCCGACTTTGACCTGCCCGCCCTCAACAAATACGCCCACAGCAAGGGCATCCGCCTTGTGATGCACCACGAAACTTCGTCTTCGACAGTGAATTACGAGCGCCATATGGAGGCCGCGTACTCGCTTATGAACCGCTACGGCTACGACGCCGTAAAGAGCGGTTACGTGGGCAACATCATTCCCTATGGCGAGCATCACTACAGCCAGGCCCTCATCAACCACTATCTGTATGCCCTCGAGCAGGCGGCGGAGCACCACATTATGGTCAACGCCCACGAGGCGGTCCGGCCTACCGGCCTGTGCCGCACCTGGCCCAACCTCATAGGCAACGAGAGCGCTATGGGCACGGAATACCGAGCCCACATCAACCCCGGGCACACTTCCATCCTGCCCTTTACCCGCCTTCAGGGAGGCCCTATGGACTATACGCCCGGCATTTTCGAGCAGGATATGTCCATCACTGCCCCCGGACAGACCGGAAAGATGCGGCACACGATTGCCAATCAGCTCGGCCTGTACGTAACCTTCTACTCGCCCCTGCAGATGGCGGCCGACCTGCCCTGCAACTACGAGCGCTTCCCCGATGCGTTCCAGTTCATCAAAGATGTAGCCGTGGATTGGGAGAAGAGCATCTACATTGAGGCCGAACCCGGCGAATACATCATAACTGCCCGCAAACCCCGCCTGGAGACCCTCAACAAGGCGGCGGAAGGTGTTGCGGCCCTGTCGGACGGCAAGAAAGATATGCTTTCAGGAGCAGCCCGCTTTGTGTATGCGCTCCCCGAAGGCGCTACTGCAAAGAATCTCAAGGGAGCCAAGGCCCGCGACGTATGGTATGTGGGAGGAGTGTGCGGGGAGAATGCTCACGAGTGCGAGATCGCCCTTGACTTCCTCACTCCCGGCCTGCGCTACGAAGCCACGCTTTACGCCGACGCTCCGGAGGCCGACTACGAAAGCGCCCCGCAGGCCTACACCATCAGCCGCTGCGAGCTTAGCGCGGCCGACACGGTAAAGGTCAAGATGGCCCGCGGAGGCGGATTCGCCCTCAGCTTAAGGTCTTTATAGTTTTTGACGGCCGGAACTTCCGGCACCCGCTATGCGTAAGTTAGTTGTGTGTATACTTGTCCTTCTGGGAGGCGTGTGCTCTGCGCAAACGCCCCTGGACAGGGGGCGCACGCTAAACGAGTACGACTTTCCATTCAACGGCCATTATTTCTGGAACGGGGTCGAATACCTCCCCGGAACCGTCTATTTCAACGGCGTCACCTACCGCGACGTACCCATCAACATCAACGCCCACACCCAGGAATTGCTGGTCAGGCAGTCGCGCTTCGCTACTCCGGTTGCGGCCGAGCAGTCCCTCACGGGCTGGTTCGTCATAGACGGAGTTTGTTATATCAACCTGCGTTACTACGGCGTCCAGGAGGCTCCCTCCGGGTTCTTTATCGCCCTGCAGGACGGCAAGCGGAAGGTGTGGATGCAGCGGCAAAAGCAGTTCCTGCGCGAACCCGGCGACCACAACGGTGAGGGCGGCATAGGCTACGACGACCCCTCTTACCGTGACAATATCATTTCTTACTTCCGCAAGAAAGATTTCTACTACACCGAAAAGCGCGGCGTCCTCAAAAGGATACATCCCGGCAAGGCGCGGCGCAAGGCTATGGTCCCGTCGGGGATTCCGCCCGGGGAGAATCCTCAAGTGTGGATCGCCCGCGAAGTCAAACGGAGCAACCCCCTGCGGGGAGCCGGATACGAACTGCCCCCGGAATGGTTCTCCAAGAACGAAACCTCATCGGAGAGGAGCGCCCTGCTGGCCGCAATCGAGCAGGAGGCGATGATTGCCAGCTACCGCAACAAAACCTACGAAATAGGGCGCAAAGGCGCCGACCAGGGCCCGGCCAGGGTGTCGGGTGTGGTACGCGACGTGGCCTCGGGAGAGGCCCTTGGTGCCGTGCTGGTATCTGACCGGAGCGGCCGCAACTACTGCTACACCGACAAGGACGGGCGCTACTCCCTTACCCTGCCCACGGGAGAAAACCTGCTGACTTTCAGGGAGTACTCTCTGGAAGATATGGACATCCACGTGATGGTCAACTCGTCCGGCGAACTGGATATCGTTATGCGCGAGAAAGTGACCGCCCTGCAGAGCGCCTACGTTACTGCCGAGGGTATGGCCGACCACCGCAGGGCGGGAATGGGACTCGAGAAGCTCAGCCAATCCACAATAACTCACGTGCCGTCAGCTTTCGGCGAGGGCGATATCATCAAGACCGTGCTCACCCTGCCCGGCGTGAAGTCGGTGGGAGAAGCGTCAAGCGGCTTCAACGTGCGCGGCGGCTCCTCCGACCAGAACCTCATCCTGCTCGACGGCGGCACCATCTACAATCCGGGGCATCTCTTCGGCATATTCTCGGCGTTCAACACCGATGTGGTGGACGATATCGAACTGTACAAAAGTTCCATCCCCGTACGCTACGGCGGCCGCATTTCCTCGGTGCTGGACATCAGCACGCGAAGCGGCAATGCCGAGCGCATGCACGGTTCCCTCGGGCTCGGCATACTCACCAGCCACCTCTCGCTCGAAGGTCCGATAATTAAAAACCGCACAAGCTTCGTGCTGGGCGGGCGCACAACCTACTCCGACTGGCTCCTGCGGCAAATTCCGCGAAGCAGCGGATATGCGGGAGGAAACGCATCGTTCAGCGATGTAAATCTGGGCCTGACGCACCGCATAGACGAGCGCAACAGCCTCAAGCTCACCGGCTACTGGTCGCGCGACGGATTCTCGTTCCGAGGCGATACCACCTTCCGTTACTCCAATCTCGACATAGCACTTAAGTGGATCCGCAAACGCGACGAAGACCATACGCTCAAGGTTACAGCAGGCTTTGACCAGTATTCCAATACCCTGCAGAGGGGGCTCGAATCCGACCCTCTGGGCTCATACAGCCTCTCAACCCGTATTCGAGAAGGCTTTGTCAGGGCCGGAGTGGAGCAGCGCCTTGGAAGCCATACCATAAGCTGGGGCGGCGACGGAGTGTTTTACGCCCTGCAACCTGGCAGCATTTCGCCGCTGGAAGGCTCGGCCATAATTGCAAAAAACCTTAAGCCGGAAATGGCCCAGGAGACCGCAGTTTACGCAGGCGACCTGTGGCAGAGCGAAGGGCCGTTCAGCGTGGAGGGAGGCGTGAGGCTGTCGAGCTTCCTCGCCCTCGACCCGGTCAAGTTCTACGTCACCCCCGAATTCCGGCTGAGCGGCAAGTACTCTCCCCTCTCCAACCTTTCGTTCAAGGCGGGTATGAACTCGATGAGCCAGTACATCCACCTGATTTCCAACACATCGGCCATATCTCCTATGGACACCTGGAGGCTTGCAGGAGCCGATATGCGGCCCCAGCAGGGATGGCAGGCGGCAGCAGGAGTGTACTGGACGGTGTTCGGCAACGCCCTCGACATCTCGCTGGAGGGCTACTACAAGCGTATGTACAACTGCCTCGACTACAAATCGGGAGCCGTGCTGAGTATGAACGAGCAACTCAGCGCCGACCTGGTACGCACCACCGGCAGGGCATACGGAGTGGAGCTGATGCTCCGCAAGCAGACCGGGCGCCTTACCGGATGGCTCTCCTACACCTGGTCGAGGTCCTTGCTCAAGGAGATGGAAGACCGAGGGATAGAGACCATCAACGGGGGCGAATGGTACAACGCCCCGCACGACAAACCCCACGACCTCAAGCTGGTGGGCAATTACAAATTCACCCACCGCTACAGCATTTCCTTCAATGTGGACTACTCCACCGGACGCCCCGTGACCATTCCGGTGGGCCAGTACTACTACGGCAACGCGGTAAGGCTAATGTTCTCGGAGCGCAACTCCTACCGCATTCCCGACTACTTCCGTCTCGACCTGGCGCTCAACATCGAGCCCGGGCACTACCTCAAGGCCTTCACGCATATGTCGGCGACTCTCGGCTGCTACAACGTGACAGGACGCCGCAACGCCTATTCGGTGTTCTACTCCACCTCCGGCGGCAACAACATCAGAGGATATATGGTTTCGGTGTTCGCCACGCAGATTCCCTATTTGAGCCTTAATCTGAAATTCTGATGAAAAAGAGCGCCCTCACATATTTATTCCTGCTGCTCCTGACCGGCTGTATCTATCCCTTCTCCGTCGAGAAGGGCGAGGGGGAATTCTCCGACATCGTAGTGTCCGGCGACATTCTCATAGGCGAGCAGAGCCGCATCAAACTCGAATACGTGTACCCCGTCGGCACCTTCCCTACCGAGATGCTCAAAGATTTTCCGGAGGGCACCCTTACCATCGAAAACGACGGCGGAGCGACCTGGAAAGGGAAATATCAGTCCAAGGGGCTCTACACTTTCGAGACCGCCGACGCTCCTGCCTCCGGACGCTACCGCCTGCACATCCTAAGCGGCGGGGCGGAATACGCAAGCGATTGGATGGGCGTGAAGCAAAGCCCCTCCATACACAAGCTCAGGGCCGACTGCGACGGAAACTACGTCCACATAAGTATGGACCTCGACGGAGCCGACAGCCTGTGGAATTTCCGCTGGGACTACGACCAGACCTGGGAATACCACGCCGACTACTATCCCGACCTGATGTTCATCCCCGGCCTTCCCGAGAGGGACAGGGAGAACCCCCAAAAGATTTACCGCCTCCCCACGCCCGAAGAAGACTACTATTACTGCTGGTCCACCGCACCTTCGGTCGAACCCGGGCTGGCGAGCGCCGAGGGGCAGAGCGTCAACTCAGTCGAGAACGCCCACGTGCTCTCCATAAGCTGCGGCGATATGCGCATATCCACCCTCTACTGCATAGACGTCACGGCCAGCGGCATCTCGTCGGGCGGGAGGGCGTATCTGCAGCATCTACACGACCTTTCCAACGAAACCGGATCGTTGTTCTCGCCCACGCCCAGCGAGATGAGGGGCAACATCCGCTGCCTCTCCGACCCTTCGTTGCGGGCCATAGGTTACATTGATGCCGTTTGCCGGACCACCGCGCGCCTTTTCATCGGCCCGGAGTACTACCATATGGCCTACGACCCCGCACAATGGCTCTTTTACCCCGAACCCGACGAGGACGGAATGTATAATTTCGATCACTTTTTCGGCTATGCTTCTCCCGTTTCCTGCCCTGACACGCCGACCAAGACCAACGTGAAATGGGGTCCCAAACGCTGTGTCGATTGCAGGGAGCTGAAAGGGAGCAAAAACAAGCCCGACTGGTGGCCCAACGACCATAAATGACGATGAAACGCCTGCTGATATCATTAGTCCTGATGTTTACAGCCCTGGGTACCGGGGCCCAGGGGCTCTATGTAGCAACCGACAAGTCGTGCTACCTTGCCGGGGAACTCATCGGCTGCTCGGCCTTCTGCAGCCCGGGACATCCCGTCGCCTGCCTTGAACTCGTATCGGCGGAAGGCTCGGCGGCGCAGGGCAAGATCGCCCTTTACGACGGTCGCGGCGCGGGCACTCTCGCCATTCCGTTCGACACTCCTACGGGCAACTACAGGCTCGTCTCTTACTTCCCCGGACAGCAGCCCGACGCCTCTGCAGGGCCGGTTCTGTCGATATTCAACACCCTCTGCACCGACAGGGTGAAGGGCGGCGTGGAGGTGGTGGACCGCGGCGGTGCGGCTCCGGTCGTATCGCAGGTGGGCTATGGCTTTGCAGTGGATATTGTACGCGATTCACTTGTAATCAGCAACATATCGGGAAGCGACGTGTCCTTCTGCGTTTCGCTCTACCGCGAAGACTCGCTGCTGGGAGCCCCGCGCAGCTCCATCGCATCGTTCAAGCCCCTGCCTGCCGGGGAAGTAAGTTACGGAGAGGCCATCAGCGGAAGGGTCGTGGGATCCGGCCGGGCAGGCAGGGTAATACTTGCCGTGCCGGGGTCCAAAACCGACTGCTGCCAGGCCGAAACTGCGCCCGACGGCAGCTTCTGCGCCCAGACCGAAACCATTTACGGCGACGTTGACCTGGTGTGCATTCCCCTGGACGGGAACGACTGCCACGTGGAGATAGATTCCCCCTTCTGCAGCCCCGCGGCGGACGGCCTCCCCAGGCTGGAGATATTCCGGGCGATGGAGGGCGACCTGCTGCGCCGCCACGCCGCGATGCTCCGCAAAGCCGCCCTGGACACCCTTTCCCTCTCGCTGCCCGTGCGGCGCGAGCACTTCTTCCTGGAGCGCGAGTGCCACTCCTACATTCTGGACGACTACACCCGCTTCCCCACTATGGAAGAAGTGTTCGTGGAGATTATTCCCGAGGTGAAGATGCGGCGCCGCGCCGGAAAAGTGCGTATCTATTCCCTGATGGAAAAAAGCGTCACCGACGGCGTTCCCCGCTGGGGCGATGCGGTGGTGATGATCGACGGGGTGCCCGTGCCCGACCAGGGCCTGATAGAGAGCTACGACCCCGCCCTGGTAAAACGGATTGACATCTATCCTTACCGCTACAAGCTGGGCGGCCCCGTCTTTGACGGAGTGATCAACCTGGTGACCTTCAAGGGCAATATGCCGGGACTCCAGTTCGACGAGAGCGTGCGCATTTATTCCTACCACGGCTGCAGCGTGCCTATGAGCTTCAGCGGGAGCGAGACCTTCTACTGGCATCCGATGTCGGAACTGCCGGCCGGCGCATCGCTTTCCCTCCCCCTTCCGCAAGCGGACAAGGGGACATACTGCACCCTGTCCGTCGAGGGTCTCGCCTCCGGGGGCGGGGCTGTGTATTTCAGAAAAACCTTCTCCAGATAATTGGAAACTACCGATAATTAGTTTATTTTTGTAAACTAATAAGCTTATACAACCTATGTTCATTTTCAATTCTTCCATCGGCAAGAAGTTCATCCAGGCGGTGAGCGGTGCTTTCCTCCTGCTTTTCCTCCTGCTTCACGGCACCATCAACTTCTTCTCTGTAATCGACTCGTTTACCGGTAAATACGGCGTCGTAGCCGCCGACGAAGCCCTGTTCTCAAAAGGGGACGGCCTCTTCAAACTGGGCTGCGACTTTATGTCCCTGCCGATTATCGACATAGTGGTGCCCATCCTCGCCCTGGGTTTCCTCGTGCACATCGTATATGGTTGCTGGCTCACTGTCCAGAATATCAGGGCCCGCGGCGGTATCAAGCGCTATGAGGTCAGCAGCAAAGCCGCCACCGATTCCTGGTCGGCCAAGAATATGTTCGTACTCGGCATCATTATACTCGGCTTCCTGGGCTTCCATCTCACCCATTTCTGGGCCAAGATGCAGCTCCCCGAGATGTTCGGCATCGGCACATTCGAAAACAATCCCTATCTGCTGCTCAACGTTACCTTCGGCAAATGGTGGATCCTGGCGCTCTACATCATTTGGTTCTGCGCTATTTTCCTGCACCTTACCCACGGCTTCTGGAGTATGTTCCAGACCGTCGGCTGGGATGGCAAGACCTGGTTCAAGAGGGTTAAGGTTATCGGCGTCATAGTGGCCGCCCTCATAGTGCTCCTGTTCGTCGCCACCGCCGTCAACGCATTCATTCAAGCTAACTTCCTGGCCTGAGCAACACAATGAAACGTTATCTTGTCTTCCTTTCGCTTATTTTGTCGTCCGCCTGCCTGACGGCCAAGACCGTCGCTCCCGACATTATGCCCGCACCCCGGTCGCTCGAGATGGCCAAGGGCAATTTCAAGATGAAGGGAGTCAGCATCAACTGCGACCCTTCCCTTGAAGCCCGCACGCTCAAGGCGGTGCGCCAGTTCGCCGACCGGCTTACCCTGGTGAGCGGCAAAACCGTGTCCGTGGCCAGTCCCATAGGTCTTCAGAACTCCGTCAAGAACGGCGCCATCAGGGGCCTGTGCTTTGTAAACGATGCATCGATAGCCCCGGAAGGATACAAGATCAGCGTGGGCAAGAAGGCCGCCGTGGTGAGTGCTTCGTCTTACAGCGGCTTCTTCTATGCCCTCCAGACACTCAAGCAGATGCTGCCGGTGTCCATTTACGGCACCGCTCCCGACCTCAAGGGAAAATGGCGCATCCCCTGCTGCGAGATTGAAGATGCTCCGCGTTTCGGCTACCGCGGCGTGATGCTCGACTGCTGCCGCCACTTCTTCAGCATCGACGAGGTGAAGAAAGTGCTGGACGTAATGGCCATTTTCAAGCTCAACCGCCTGCACTGGCATTTGACCGAAGACCAGGGCTGGAGAATTGAAATCGACAAATATCCCAAGCTCACCGAGATAGGCGCCTTCCGCAACGGCACTATGATCAAGCGCGACTGGGGTTCCAACGACGGAATACGCCACGGCGGATATTACACCAAAGAACAAGTTCGCGACGTAGTGGCCTACGCTGCCGAAAGGGGCATCACCATCATACCCGAGGTTGACCTTCCCGGACATATGGTGGCCGCCCTCGCATCGTACCCCGAACTGGGCTGCGCGGGAAGCGCACCTTATGAGGTACTCACCTACTGGGGCGTATCCAAGCAGGTGCTCAACGTGGGCAAGGAAAGCACTATGCGCTTCCTCGAAGATGTATGCGCCGAGGTTGCCGAACTCTTCCCCGGCGAGTATTTCAACATCGGCGGCGACGAGTGTCCCCGCGACGAGTGGAAGACCGATCCGGATTGCCAGGCCAAGATCAAGGAGCTCGGGCTGGTGAGCGACGACCAGGCCACCGCGGAGGCCCGACTGCAGAACTACGTTACCGCCCGTATGCAGAAGTTCCTCGCCACCAAGGGCAAGAGGATCATAGGCTGGGACGAGATTCTTGAAGGCGAACTCGCCGAAGGCGCCACGGTAATGAGCTGGAGAGGCACCAAGGGAGGCATTAAAGCGGCCAGTATGGGTTACGACGTAATTATGTCGCCCAACACCTATTGCTACCTCGACTACGCCCAGTCTCCCGACCTGGAGAGCGAACCCCTGGGCATCACCACCAAGCCCGAACGCGCCCTTCCTCTTGAGAAAGTTTATGGATACGAGCCGTTTACGGACATCCCCGCCGACGCCCAGCACCATATTCTGGGAGTTCAGGGCAACCTGTGGACTGAATTCGTGGCTACGCCCGAGCACCTCGAATATATGCTCCTGCCCCGTATGATGGCGCTTTCGGAGATTCAGTGGTGCCGCCCGGAGAAAAAAGACTTCGGCCGTTTCAAAGAGAGTCTCAGCAAGCACGAGCTGCCCATCCTCGACCTTCTCGGCTACAACTACCGTAAGCTGGACAAGTAAAAGCAAAAATAACGTAGCATTTCCCTCTGGCGTGAGGTTGGGGGCCGCAAATCATAACGCCCTGTGTGGAGGCGGAGTGAATTCATCAACTTCGGCACCTCAATGCTCTTGCTCACCCCGCAGCAGTTCGTCGATAAAATGAGAAGGCAATGAATATCAAGTCGCTGGCAAAAGATACGGCCATATATGGCCTGAGCAGCATCGTAGGCAGATTTCTGAACTACCTGCTGGTGCCGGTATATACCTACAAGATAGCGGCTTCCAGCGGCGGCTACGGCATCGTGACCAATCTGTATGCCTACACGGCGCTGCTGCTGGCGCTGCTCACCTTCGGTATGGAAACCACCCTGTTCCGCTTCTCCAACAAAGACGGGGAGGATCCCCGACGGGTGTACGGAACGTCGCTCAAGATGGTGGGAATCGTGGCGTTGCTGTTCGTTGTGACGGTGCTTGTGCTGGTGGGGCCGATAGCGGGCGCGATGGGATACGCCGACCACCCGGAATACATCGGGTGCATGGCCATAATCGTAGGACTGGATGCGTTCCAGGCCATTATGTTCTCTAAACTGCGTATCGACCGCCGCCCGCTGAAGTTTATGGCGCTCAAGTTCGCATTCATCATTCCTAACATCCTCCTGACCCTCGGTATCTTCCTGGGCCTTCCGCTGCTCTTCGGCTCGCACCCGGGGCTTGAAGCCACATATCATCACTACAACAACGGGGTCGGGTTCATCTTCTTTGCCAATCTTGCCTGCACGGCTATGGTCACATTCGGATTCATCCCGGAGCTTCGGGGGCTGGGCCTCAAGTTCGACGGAGCTTTGGCAAAGCGTATGCTCGCCTACACCTGGCCGCTGCTGCTCCTGAGCGTCGTAGGCATACTCAACCAGGTTGCGGACAAGATACTTTTCCCTTATTTGATGCCCGGCGACGAAGGGCGCGTACAACTTGGAATATATGGCGCGTGCGTGAAGATAGCAATGATAGTGGCCCTGCTCACGCAGGCGTTCCGCTATGCGTATGAACCCATAGTATTCAACGGCAGCAGGGACAAGAACAGCCCGGAGACGCTGGCCGACGGTATGAAATACTTCATCATCTTCGCGCTGCTGGCGTTCCTGGCGGTGGTGGTGTATATGCCTCTGCTGCGGCACTTCATCCAGCCCGCCTATTGGGAAGGCCTTGGCGTG
Source organism: Bacteroidales bacterium (assembly GCA_017651465.1). Lineage (GTDB taxonomy): Bacteria > Bacteroidota > Bacteroidia > Bacteroidales > UBA932 > Cryptobacteroides. Next base: position 1,402 of record JAGCCX010000048.1, on the reverse strand, counting down.
GTGCCCATAGTGATGATGGCCGAGGTATTTATGGGCGTGTATTTCAACCTCTCGTTTTGGTACAAGCTCACCGATAAGACCTGGTGGGGCGCCATAATGAGCGCAACGGGCGCGGCGGTGATGATTGGCGTGAATGTCCTGCTGGTGCCCAGGATAGGCTACTGGGCCTGCGCCTGGGGAGGATTTGCAGGATACGGCATAGCAATGCTGATGAGCTGGATTATCGGCCGCAGGTACTTCTCCGTGCCCTACGACGCCAAGGCCATCGCGGGCTTCGTGCTCGCGGCCGCGCTGATATTCGTCGCCCTTTCGCTGCCCTCCTGGACGGGGCTCGAGATTAACTCCTGGGTGTATATGGCAGCCGGGACTCTGCTACTGGCCGCTTACGCAGCATTGGCCTGGAAAGAGATCAGGCGTTCTAGAAGCTGACCCCTACCCACGCATTCATATATACGGCCCGCGCGTAAGGATTGAGCATCCAGCTCACTCCGAAAGGCAGTTTTACACTGCCCGCCTCAAAGGCGTTCGTGTACCGCAGCTCGCTGTGGATCATTGCAAAGTCGCGGGTGTAGCCGGTGTACGGCCCCTTAAGGATGCTTGCGCCGAGCACCAGGGAGGCACGCCCCGCCTGGCCGAAGTCGTGATAGCCGGTAAGCTCCAGATACGAAGAGAACGAAGTGCGTCCCCTGCTTCCGTCGGGCTCGGGAATCCAGTCACCGTAAAAAAAAGTGAACCATTTAGCCTCGATGGGAACCGACTTGGGAACGTAGCAGAGGATGGCTTCGAGTATGTGGTTGGTGCTCTGCTTGCGATAGTCGAAAAAGTTCTCCGGCGCCGGGTCGTCGGCAAAGCGGATGAAGTAATCGGCGACGTGCAGCTGCCAGGGCCCCAGGGCATAAGAGAAATCTACATCAATCTCCTTGTATTTTCCGTCGAAGGGCAGGTAGGCGAAAGCCTGGGCGGTAAAGCCCCCCACGGAGGCCTCGAGGACAGGGTTGAAGTTTACCTCGCACACTTTGTCGCCCCGCCACAGGTAGGCGCTCTCCACAATTGCGGTGCCGCTGACTTTTAGAGGGTTGGAAGCTCCGGCTCTCTGCGGGAGAAGCGCAAACAACAGTATGGAAATGGCGCCCAAAAGCGCCCGGAACGAGTTCACAACATCTTTCATAGGCTACAAAGATATGCAAAAGAGGCCGTATAAAAGGAATTTTTGAAAAAAATTAAAAAAAAATTTGCGGTTATCAGAAAACTTACTACCTTTGCATCCCGCTTCGCAGGAAGCAAGTTCATTGATAATATTGAAAAGATAAGTACAAGCAAGTACCGAGAACAACGAGAGCGTTGATTCTTTTGGAATCAAGGTGTCAGGTCAAGCTAAGAATTTGAAATATACAAAGAAGCG
>JAGCCX010000001.1 GCA_017651465.1 Bacteroidales bacterium | reverse complement strand
TACCGCCTCTTATTGTGGTCCTGCTGCTGACGGCTGTCGCTCCGCGACTGGCCCGGCTCGACTACGAATACAAGAAGGGAAGTACCTGGGACTACGAGACCCTCTTCGCTCCCTTCGATTTCCCCGTACTCAAGACTACGGAGCAAATCCAGGCCGAGATGGACAAGGCCGCCGATGTCTTCGTCCCTTATTTCAATTATCTTCACGATGTCACCTCCTCCAGCCTCAGGAGACTGTCGGAGATCGATCTGGGGCCCCTGGATTCGCTTGCTGCCGCGTCGATGGACGCCATTATGGAGAGGGGAGTGGTTGCCGATGACGCCCTGCCCCAGGAGAGCGACGTAATATTTGTCCAGAAGGACAAGCGGGCGGTAAAGATACCCTCCGACAATATTCTCGGCCTTTCGGCCGCCCGGGCCCGTCTCCTCTCCGACCTGCAGGATCAGATTGATACACTGGAGGTTGACTCTCTGCTCAAGGCAGGTTCCGTATATAATCTGATAGTGCCCAATCTGGTTTTCAATTCCCAGATTACCGATGCCGTCAATGCCGACGCCGCATCGCGCATTTCGCCTACCCGAGGCTATATATCTGCCGGTCAGCTAATCGTGTCCAAAGGAGAGATAGTTACTGCCGACATAGCCCAGATACTCGATTCGTACAAGAAGGAGTACGAGGCCAACATAGGCTCCTCGCGTCCCATCTATCTTGATATACTTGGTAACTTTCTGGTGGCGCTCATACTGGTGCTGCTGCTCCTGACAGTTATCTATTACAGCAACTCGGACATCTTCTCCGATTCGCGTTACTTCTACCTGCTGTTCATATTCACGCTCGCGGCCGTAGTCATTCTGGTTATTTCGCGCGTGAACCCCTATTGGCTGTTCATTACTCCGCTCACACTCGTGGCCCTGTATCTGCAGGCATTTATGCGTCCCAGGGTCATTGTGCCGGTGTATATCATATCGCTGCTGCCCCTGCTGCTTTATGCCGACAAGGGCACTGCGCTGTTTGTCATCTTCCTCGTGGGAGGAATGGTTTCCATCGCGGCATTTCCTATGCTCGGCAAGGGCTGGAAGCAGTTCCTGCTTGCCCTGCTGGCATTCGTGAGTATGGCCGTTACCTATCTGGCCCTCAGGCTGGTAGGTGCGATGGGCGGGGTGGTGCTTTCGGACCTCCTGCGCCTTCTGGTCGCATCGTTCCTCGCCGTGGCCGGATATCCTCTCATCTATCTTTTCGAGAAGTTGTTCAACCTGGTGTCGAATTCTCGTCTATCGGAGCTCGCCGATACGTCCAGCAAGTTGCTCCGCGAGCTTGAGCAGAAGGCGCCCGGAACCTTCCAGCACTCGCTCCAGGTAATGAATATGGCCGACGCAGTGGCGCGTTCCATCGACGTGAATCCGCTCCTGCTGCGGGTAGGCGCCCTTTACCACGACATAGGCAAGATGAACAACCCTATGTGCTTCATCGAGAACGAGTCTATGCTCAACAAGAGCGAAGACCAGAAGTATCACACTGGGCTTCAGCCTCAGCAGAGCGCGGAGGATATCATAAGACACGTCACCGACGGAGTGGATATGGCGCGCCGTCACCGTCTCCCGGAGGTGGTTGTCGATTTCATCAGCACCCATCACGGAACCACGGTTACCGGTTATTTCTGGGGCAAGTATCTCGGTCAGAAAGGCGATCCGGCCAACCGGAAGTATTTCTCCTATCCGGGCCCCGCTCCTACTACCAAGGAGCAAATAATACTTATGCTTTGCGACAGCGTCGAGGCTGCCTCGCGCACCCTCACTGAATATACTCCGGAAGCATTTTCAGCTTTTGTCGAGAAGATTGTCCAGGGCAAGATGGACCAGGGACAGTTTGCCGCCGCCGACGTATCCATCAAGGAACTCTCCGGCATCAAGGAAGCCATCAAGAACTATCTCGCCCAGGTCCATCACGGCCGGGTAGAGTACCCTTCCAACCGCAAAAAATTCTTAAAAATCAAATAAATATGAACCTTACTAAAACACAAATTGACGACCTCAACCTCGAGCTGACTCTAGAGATTGCCCCTGAAGATTATGCCGAAGAAGTGAGAAAGAAACTTGCCGAGCGCAAGCGCACAGCAGAATTCAAGGGCTTCCGTAAAGGAATGGTGCCGGCCTCTTTGATCAAGAGGGTGTACGGAGAACAGGCACTCGTAGATGCGGTCAACGATGTTATCACAAGCTCTCTTGACAACTATATTTCCGAGCAGAAACTTCGCCTTCTCGGCGAGCCTCTGGGCAGCGAAAAGCAGCCTGAGGTGGTGTGGGAAGATGGCAACAGCTTCACCTTCATATTCGATGCAGCCCTCTCTCCTGAAGTTAAAATCGAGGTGGAAGCTTCCGATACCGTAAACAAGTATTCCATCACTTCTTCCGCCAAGGAGAAGGCCACGATGATCGAGAATCTTAAGAAGTATCGCGAGGACAGCAAGCAGGAGCCTCTTTCCGAGGAGGAAATGGAGAAGACGGTTACCGAGCGTCTCAAAGAAGAGCACCGTCAGGAGGCCGAGTGGCGCCTGAGCAAGGATATCCGTGACTTCTATGTGTCAAAGGCCGGCATCGCACTGCCCGAGGCCTTCCTCAAGAGGTGGCTTCTTGCCGCTAATCAGGGCAAGCTCAGCGCCGAAGATATCGACAAGGATTTCCCCGGCTTCTGCGAAGATTTCAAGTGGCAGCTTGTGCGCGGAAAGTTTATGAAAGACTTTAACTTCGACGTTACTCACGACGACTTGTACGAGGCTGCAAAGGCTTATGTCACATATCAGTACGCAATGTACGGCCTGGGTAATGTGCCCGAGGATATGATCACCGAAGCCGTGGGCAACGTGATGAAAGACCGCCGCCAGCTCGAGCGCCTCTCCGAGCAGGTCGAAGACCGCAAAGTCCTCGACAAGATCAAAGAAACCATTGCCATCAAAGACAAAAAGATCTCTTCCGAGAAGTTCAGGGAGCTGTAGGTTAACTGTTCTTTGTTGAAAGAATCGTAAAATCTGCGTCCGGCAAGTCCGGACGCAGTTTTTCTGTTGGGATTTAATCTTCGGCTTCTGATTTACCAGTTAAGCACCCGGACCTTGTACATATTGATGTCCGCGACCTCAATAGTGCTCTTGTCCACACCGCCGTCGTTGGCGAAGATATCGTCGGTGTAGCGTACTTTGTGGCTTGACCAGTCGTAATCTCCTTCAGAATGCCCTTTCCAGGCGTAGGTATAATAAGCTTCACCTGTATCGGGATTGTAGTTGACGGACTTCACGCCCTGGTAGCTGTTGAAGTGCCCTAACTGCTTTAAGGACTTGGACGGAATGTCGTAAAGCGCAGCATTGTTTCCTCCGATAATCAGGGTATTTTCATCCGCAAGGGTCATATCGTGAAGGCCTGTGACGAACGATTTTGTGTTAACGGTGCTTTCAAGTGAAAGCGAGGGGCTGGCACTATCCCAATTCTTGAGGGAATAGATTTGCAGAGATGTACCTCCAATTGCAAACAAACGCTGGTGCTTCTCGCTCCAGACCACTCCGTGGGCAGACTGAAGAGGATAACTGGCCAGCTCGGCAGAGGATGATGAACTGAACAGTTTGACGGCGTCGCCACCGTCCGAGCAGGCAACCACAATGCGTTCTGAGGGCAGCAGCTCGGCTGAATGAGCGTTTGTGGTGCCATTTGACGACCATTCAACCGTCTTGGTATCCTTGTTGAGCAGGAGTGCCCAACCGTACGAACTGGTCACCAGGAACTTCTTGCCGTCCGCCACCGGCTTGGCATCATCGATATGGTCCATCCTGCTTGCAGACATTCCTACTGTGCCGGCTGCAGCCTTGGCATCCCAACTCCAGGTGAGGGCATTGTTGTAACGCCCGTTTTTCTTCGCAAGGGCTTCGTCGAAGACATAGACCTTATTGCTTCCGCAAGCAATCAGCGAGCGGTTGGCGCTCAGAGGGTCGGTATCCACAAGCGAGCCGGGGCTGAGTTTTAGCGACTTTTCGTTGCTATATGTTATAACCTTCCCGGTGGATAGCGTGAATTCGATGCTGAAGCCCTTGCTAAGCTCTACCGGAGGAACAAATATTGGGATGATCCCGTTGCCCGCCGAACAGTCGATATGCTGAGGGGGCTCCATGGTTATTGACGGCTGTGTGCAGATGAATTGGCCGCTTTCAAAATTGATCGTCACGGTTCCCGCTATGTTTTCCCCGCCGTTAGCTTTCAAAACAGCACGGGTTACGGAGTATCCTCCTTTAGAAACCTTGGCGAGGATAAGTGCGCACACAGGATTGAGTTTGATTGAATTCCCGGCATAATTGTCGCCCGTGTTCTTGGTCGAGCCGAAAAACACATTGGGAAATTCAGAGCCGTCCTGCCGGGCGGGGAATTCAAAGCTGGCGCTGGAAGCGTCAACGGTAAAACCGGAATTTGCAGGGAACCAGGCAGCAAGCTGATCACCCTTCTTGGGCTTCTTCAGATCAAAAAGGAAGAGGGACGAATTGCTGCCAGGGGTGAGCGGGGTGCTCACGCTCTTTTCTCCGGATGCGGCATGCAAAAGCGCCACTTCATCTGATTCCTGTAATACCACCGGCTTAAGCCGCCCGTCGGCATATCGGCCGCTAAGGAAGGTTATATTGGTCTTGGTGACCTGAGCCGGGCCGCTCTGTTCTTTACCGTTGCAGGATGTAAAGGACAGAACTGAAGCTGCGGCCAATAAAACGATAGGTAGGTTGAACTTTTTCACGGTTCGGTAAAGATAGTGTTATTATATGCTTGTACCAAATCGGCAGGAGTGCCTTTAGAGGACTTTACTTCGTACATGAAAATACCGTCATAACCGCACTGGCGTAACATGTAGTGGAACGCCGGCCAGTCAATTACCCCATTGCCCGGGAGGTCGTGGCGCTCGTCTAAGCGGTCATAGTCGGATACATGTATCGTCCCGATCCGGTCTCCCAGTTCATGGAAGAACTTTTCGTGACTTTCAATGAGAAGATGGTTCGTGTCGAAGCAGACCATCAATTCGGGGAAAGGCTCAAGGATGTATTTCAGCTCATCTGTGACTCGTCCCAGGCATGTACGCGGGAGGTTTTCTATACAGAGTACGGCTCCGATTTCCTTTGCCAGGGGCAGAAGCTCTTTTATTGATTCCCTGGCGCAGTCAAGCCGGGCTTTGCGCTCCGAATCGGCAATAGGCTCGCTGCTAGGGTGCAGCACAAGTCTTTGGGGATGAAATTTTTCGCCGCACATGCGGATCATCCGCTTTTGTATTTCTACGCTTTCCCTTCTCGCTTCGGGATCGGTCAAAGAGATGTCAAGGGTCTTGCTGAAAGGAAGATGGCAGGACCACACGTTGAGGCCAAGGCTTTCGATAATGCTGCGTATATTTTCTGCACCCCGCTCCCATTCCTCCTCAGGTTTGTTTCTCTGGAAAGAATTGCAGGTTACTTCAATCCACTCTATTCCGGCGTCTTTTATCCTCCGGATATTGGAGAGATCCTGCTTAGGGTTGATTGCGAGGGATGTTCCTATCGTATAAGGCCTGTTCATTTCTTTCGAAAAGTCTACGACGTCTTCGATGACAATGCTCCGGCCGCTTATGTCCTCAAGCTCGGCGTTGAATGACATTCCGGACGGATCGGGCAGTATCATCACCGGCACAACTGCCTGGGCGCTCCGGCAGTCGAGTGGCTCGGGGAACGAGACATGCACCGAAGGCCGCGAGGCCAATCGGGTCCCGTCCAATGGGTCCAGAGTGCAGCGGCCGCTGAGCATTGAGCCGTCGCTGGCTCTGAGCGTCAATGCCTTGACCATATATGGCATATGCGCCAGAGATACCATGACAAGATTGTATATAGGCGCCATCTCGAGCGAATATGGGGTGTAAACGCCGGGGGAACCCTCAACATAACCTGCCGAAAATGTCACCGGCTTGCCGTCCTGCTGCTCCGGGATATCGAAGCAAATCTGTCCATTTTGCCATTCTGCACCTGATCCGGAAGGATAAACTCCAATTACTCCGGTTGCTTTTCCTGCAGGTGCTTCAACAAAGCACCCGGCATAGGGCGAGCCGCCGTCCGAGGCGGGCTCGACTACGGTGCGCGATCCGTCATAAGTCAATATTGCGTCAAACTTGTCGCCTTTCTCCCAATAGCGCTGGGTGAGCACAAGGCTGGAATGTGCATATTCAAGTACGCTTGCACTCAAACGCATCGCCTCGGCTCTCTCTGTACTTTTTGGCGTACAGGAGAGCGAGGCTAGCAGAATTAAGGGTATTATAATGTTAAGATGCATCTATGTTCTACAATGCTATTTCAGGCAGCAGCTGCCGCAGATGTCGATTCCATATGCCGCGTACCTTTCACCGCCTACGTATTTGCCGATGAATTTGCCGTTATCGTTCTTGGCTCCGATGAAAGCGGAGTACAGAATGCCGTCCAGATAGTTGTTTCCGCCCATCTGCTTATCGTTCTTCGTTCCCAGCTCAAACTGGTCCTTCACGGAAAGGTCGGGTCCGAGAATCCATACCGTGTTCTGGACTTGGCCTGAAGTGATGTAGAAATTGCCTTCAGTATCGGAGCATGCCCTGGCGTAATTGAAAGCGTTCACGCCTTTTCCGGACTCAAGGGTGGCCTTGATTTCAAGGGTGGATCCGTCAAGTAGATAACAGTTGCCGTCTTTGCTCGGGGCGAGTATGTCGCCGTTAGGTGAGGAGACTACTCCCCAGATGTTCGGTTTATCGGCAGTTGATACTACCTTGCAGTCAACCACTATCTTCCTTTCCTGGAGGTCTATTTTGGATACCATGCCTTCGGCGTGTCCATAATAGGCGTAGCGTTTGTCAGGCGATACGGCAAAGCCTCCGCTTATGTCGCTGGCCTTCCCTGCCTGAGCGTAACTGACGATTTCTTCACCGTTGAGTGCGTTGAGCCAGACTATGGTTTTTGCAGTGCTGTTGACTGCAACAACAAGGTCGTTTCCGTTGACAAGCAGACCGCCGCCCTTGCCTCCCAGTTCAGCTTGCCATTTTTTGGCTCCGGAGGCTGCGTCAAGTGCAAAGGTGGCTCCCTTGGCATCAATCAGATACACGGTATTTCCGTCTTTGCTTACCGCAGGGCTGGCGCTCTGCATGCTGCCGGCTTCCGTGAACTGCCATTTCAGTTCTCCGTTAGCTGTGACGGCGAAGAAATCGCCTGCGGTCTGGGTGCCGAAGTAAATGTCACCTGTGACAGGATTGACCGTGAGGCCGTTGTAGGAACCGTGATCTACTCTGTAGGTCCATTTCTTTTCTCCGGTCTGCAGATCCCATGCGACCAAGTTGGTGATTTTGTTGAAAGTCAGGTCGTAGATGGTGTTTCCGTCAGGAGAGAACATGGGAGCGGATCCCTTGAACCCGTTGTAGAGCTGGCCTGTGTCGAATGCGAAATCGTTGTCATAGACAGCGTACTCTCGCACTACGATGGTTATGGTCCAGTTCTTTTCGACTCCGTTGACTTTGGCTGAAAGAGTGACTGTTTTCTCGCCGGCGCTCGCAAAGCCCTGCTTTGCAGTGTCGCCTTCAACTACTATGTCTCCGGGGAAAATCCATTTGACGTCCGTGGCGCCGGGGAAGTCTTCACGATTGAAAGTGAGCTCTACAGGCTGCCCGATGCAGACCTTGTCGCGTTTGACAAAAAATGGAATGGACTGGCTTGGCATTGCCTTGACGCTTGCCGCCGAGGAGTTGCCTTTGGCGTACTTTGCAACTATCGTGATAGTGTAGTTGATATCGTCCGTCAGGCCTTCCAGGACGTAGGAAGTAGCGTTACCGTCAGATATTTCGATACTCTTGGTCTCGCCTCCGTCGGGAGTGTAGGTGATGATGTAACCCAGAACACTCGTTGAGGGCTTGTCCCAATAGAGCGTCACCTTTCCGCTCTCGGCGTCGGCAAGCAACTGGCCTACGGGAAGGCGGCTGGTGGTGGGCTGCATCTCCTTCGTGTATACGATACCTGAGAGCAGCTTATCATAGACTGCCTGTACGCCGAATGTATATTTGGCGCCATTTACAAGGCCTGTTACGGTGTAAGCAGTGGTGCCGCCTTCAACGGTAATCTCTTCCTGCTTGCTCTCGGTGTTCAGGTAGGTTATCAGGTAGGAAGTGGGGTTCCATCCTTCGGGAATGCTCCAGCTGAGCTGGACTTCCTCGTCGCCGGCCACGGCCATCAGGTCAGTGACCTGATGGCGGAGCTTAAGGTCGTTTCCAGTCTGAATTTGCGGCTCTTTCCAGCAGGCAGAGACCGCTACAAGTGTCAGAAAGACTCCAACAGCATATGTAAATAATCTTTTCATTGTGTTTTCTGTTAATATCCGGGGTTCTGCCAAAGAACTGCGTTGTTGTTGTATATTTCAATCTGGTTCTGAGGGATGGGGAGGACAAGCTCATGGTTGTCAATCTTGTAGCCGAGCTTGGTAAAATAATCGACGGCAAGGCCGAGGCGGACAAGGTCGAACCAGCGTTTTCCCTCGTATGCGAATTCGCGGCCGCGTTCGTCGGCGAGTTGCTGGCGGAAAGCTGCTTCAGAGGCTACTTCAGCCGAGGTAAGCGGATTGAGTCCGGCGCGGGTGCGTGTCTGATTGATGTACGGAAGCGCTCCGGCTATGTCACCGCCGAGTCCCAGGGCTTCGGCGTACATCAGAACTACATCTGCATAGCGCAGAAGCGGGTAGTCGTTACCGACCTGCGTAGTGTATGTCGCATCGTAGGTGTCGTACCATTTGGGCATGGCAAACACCGAACTTGTAATCTTGATGAAGTCGTGGATAAGCGGCCAGCGGTTGTCTTTTTCCGTGTCGAAAAGCGATTTTGTGGGAACGGTAGGGACGTGCCGGTCTGCCTCTACATTTGTGTTGGAACTCCACCAGTAGCCATGTCCGAAGTCGTTGCCCTTGTTGTAGCATAACGCAAAGATGATTTCTTTGTTCATCTTGTTGGTAACGTTGAATGCGGCGGCGGTGTTTTCCATAAGTCCGTATCCGGAATCGGAAAGCGCGTCGGCTAGCACCTTCTTGGCCTCGGGGTACATTTTGAAAGTGAGATAGACCTGGCCTAACAGCGCGCGGGCCGCAATTTTGCTGACCCTGGCCTTCTCGGCCGGACGTTTTTCGGGAAGAAGTTCTATGGCTTCCGTGAGGTCTTCCTTCAGGCGTTCAAGCATGCCCTGGTCTGTGCATCGGGGGATAGTCATAGCCTCGGTGGGGGATACGACCTTGTTGATGAGCGGCACAACGCCGAAGGTTTTGTACAGGTTTATATTGTACCAGCTGCGTATGAACAGGCACTCACCCTTGTATTGCTTCATCTTCTCGGATTGAGTGTCAAGGGACGTCGTGAGTATATGGTCAAGAACGTCATTGCAGCGGTAGATGCCGTTGTACCATGCATTCCAGACATCCCTGAGGATGCCGTTGGATGCGTTTTCCGCAAAGTGGTCAAGATCGTATCGGTCCTGGGTGGACACTGCCATTGATTCAAGGTAGCTCTCATCGCTGCGGAAACCAAGTTCCGAGATGAAGAATCCGCTCTCTGTCTTTAGCTTGGCGTAACAGGAATAGACTCCCTGGTTGAAGTCGCTCTCGGTCTGATAGAAGTTACCCTCGGTGATGTTGTTGCTCGGGTACTGACCGAAGAAGTCATCCCTGCATGAACTTGCGGAGGCGGCGATGATGCCGAGAGCTGCTATAAATAATATCTTTTTCATATTCATCAGAAATTTAAGTTCACGCCCACCGTGTAGGTGCGGGGGAGAGGATATGAACAGTAGTCTTCGCCGGGACGGAGGGCATCTGAGGAGTTCTTGTTCACCTCAGGGTTATAGCCTGTGTAGTTGGTCAGGGTGAAGAGATTGGAGCCCTGAAGATAGATTCTCAGATTGTTGATTTTGGCCCTGCGCAGTATGCTCTTGGGCAGAGTGTAACCCAGGGCGAGGTTCTGAAGCCTGAGATAAGAGCCGTCTTCGATGTGGAAGGTGGAAGTGCATGATCCGTTGTTTCCGGTGGACTTCCTGGTGGCGCGGTTGATCTCGCCGTAGGGGAATCTCTGCAGGGAAAGGTCCATCATGTTGGAGGATGCTTCGATGTTGCAGAGGTAACGGCGCTCGAGGTTGAGAATCTCGTTGCCGTAAACGCCCTGGAAATCAGCACTCAGGTCAATGCCCTTGAATCCCATGCTCAATCCGAAGCCGTAGTAGAAATCCGGCATGTAGTTGCCCACTATGACGCGGTCGTCGTCTTTTTCGAGTATTCCGTCACCGTCGGCGTCGATGAATCTGAAATCGCCGATTTGCGTGGTTTCAAAATGTGGATAGCTGTCGAGTTCTTCCTGATTGTGGAATACGCCGTCTTGAACAAGCAGATAGTAGCAGCCGACCGGTTGCCCGACCTGGGTAATGTAAGCGGCGCCGCTGTAGCTTGAATTCTTGATGATGGGGGCGTCTTCGTCACCGAGGCTCAGTACTTTGTTGCGGTTGAGTGTCCAGTTGCCCCGTGCTTCGTAGAAGAATCCCGAAGGGAATGTCTTGCGGGAGTTCAGGCTTATTTCTATACCCTTGTTTTCCATCGAACCGATATTCACATTCGAGGAAGTGAAGCCGGATGCCGCCGGTACGGGAACGTCGAAGAGCATGTCGGTTGTCCTGGAATAATATGCATCCACGCTGAACCCTAGCAAGCCGCTCCAGAGGTTGGCGTCAACACCTATGTTGTACTGGGTGTTCCTTTCCCATCCCAGGTCGGCATTCTGGATCTGGCTGGGGTACACTTGGTTTACTATGGAGTTGCCCTCTCCCATATAGATATTGCTAATGCCGTAGAGCGCAAGCCACTCGTAATTGCCTATGTTGGCATTGCCTGTCTGGCCGACCGATGCGCGGAGTTTGAGGTCGGAGACTGCTTTTACGTCTCTCATGAAATCCTCGTCGCTGATGCGCCAGCCGATAGAGGCGGCAGGGAAGATGCCGAGACGGTTGTTGGAACCGAATCGCGATGAGCGGTCTCCGCGGATCGATGCGGACAACATATAACGTGCCTTGTATGAATACTGGGCGCGAACGAGCCAGGAATCAAAGGTATAGTTGGTCAGGTTGTTGAGAGTGTTGTCTATGTCCAGTGTCGTTCCCTTGGTGGTCTTTATCTTGTCGTCGCCAATGGTGCCGTCGCCATAGATGGAAGCAGTTCTGTTAGCTTTCTTTTCGGCTTCGTAGGCGGCCACAGCCCTCAAACTGTGGTCTCCCCATTTGCGGTTGAAAGACAGCTGGTTGGAGACGGTCCAGTGGTAATAGTGGTAAGACCAGTTTCGTGACTTGGGCTGTGACAGGACGGGAATGGCCGGCATGGTCGGATCGCTGTCCAGCTCGATGTACTTGTTGCCCTTCAGAGGGATGGTGGAAGGACGGTAATAGTCTCGTGCGTATCCATAGTAGTCGCCGCCTGCGGTAATCCTGTATTCCAGTCCGTCGATTATCTCGAATGAGGCATAGGCATTGCCTAAGATGTTCATCTTCTCCCTGAAGTCCTTGACTTCGTTGGCGAGGGCGACCGGGTTGAGCACTTCATTGGTCTGGGTGTCACCCACACCGTCTCCAAGGTTCTTCCGGAGATAACCGTTCATGTCCCAGTTGTAAGAGCCATCAGCGTTTTTGACCGGGAAAATGGGAGGAGCCATGAGCGCGGAGGCGATCACGCCGTCACTTCCGTACTGTGAGTCGGAATCTACATAGTTCTCGGCGGAGTAGGAAGGGTTGACGCTTATACCGTATTTGAGACGCCCTTTCTTGCCGTCGATGTTGGCGCGAATGGAGTAGCGCTGGTAGTCGCTGCATATGATAGTGCCTTCCCGGTATAAATAGTTGGCGCCTATGTAGTAATTGGCGCTGCCGGCCTTTCCGCTGACCGAAACTGCGTGGCGGGTGGTCTGGGCGTTGCGGAAAATGGCGTCCTGCCAGTCGGTGTTGGTAAGAGTGTGTCCTGTGTCCTTGAGATAGGTCTCTACTACACCGGGGATGCGGTTGTACACCTCGGGACGCACACTGTTCGGGTCGCCGATGGAGCCTGTGGGAACGCTGTAGAGGTAGGATCCGTTGCGCGCTTCCTTGAACATGGTCGCAAATTCCCACGCGTCAAGAAGGTCTATCTTCTTGGATACCTGGGCTATTCCGTAGTAGCCGTCGTAGGTGATGCGCGGCTGCTCACTGTTGCCTCTCTTGGTGGTGATGAGAATGACACCGCAACTTCCCCTGGATCCGTAGATTGCAGCTGCAGATGCATCTTTGAGGACTTCGATGCTCTCGATGTCGGATGCGTCGAGCTGCGAGAATACGGACGATTCGGTGGGGATACCGTCGATGACATAAAGCGGATCATTGCCGGACGTTGCACTCTGGATACCGCGGATGCGCACCGATACGTTACCTGCCGGACGGCCGCCAAGTTGGAGGACTTGCACGCCGGGCATCTTGGCCGCCATCATTTCGCGGAAGTCGGCGTTGGTCTTGTTAGTCATGTCTTCGGCTTTCATTGAGACGATCGACGTGGTTACGTCGCGCCGGTTCTGGACGCCGTATCCGATGACTATTGCATCATCGATGAGCATGTTGTCCTGTTTGAGCGTAGCATTTGCGATCGCCTGGGTGCCGGAAACAGGCACTTCAAGTGTTTCGAATCCGATGCAGGATATTTCGAGGACGATATCTTTGTCGGAAACGCGTATGGAGTATTTACCGTCGATATCAGTCGACGCGCCGTTCATGGTGCCTTTTTCAATTACCATTGCGGCAACGACCGGTGTACCGTCGCTCTCGGTAACGATACCGGAAACGGTCCGGGCGTTCTGCGCAAATCCTGCAATACATGCAGCAAGGGCGATAATCAGACTTGAGAACTTTTTCATATCGCAGGATTTTGTTTTAGAATATAAGTTTCGCTGTAGCCGCCTTTGGCGGTAAATACTATGCTGCCGGTCCTTAGTTCCTTACCGGTATTCTCTGTGTAATTGAGAATAACTTCATTGATCCCTCTGGATCCTGAAGAAGGGGACACGGAAATCCAGTCTGCTTTCGAAGAGACAGTCCAGTCGCCTGTCGCGCTGATCGTCACTCCCTTGGTGCCTGCAGCGGAGCTGACCGGATCTCCCGGTTTGGTGTACAGAGCCACGCTTTCAACCTTTACCGGCTGCCTTAGCCTCTGGCAAGATGGAGCCATAGAAAGGACAGTCAGAAGAAAAGCCGTGGCCATTAGGATTTTTTTCATGATTGATTGACTGTTTATGTGGTTATTAAAAATGTTTTTTCTTTTCGTCCAGAGCGCCTGCTACCAGCTGGTCTTTTGTGTGTAAACATTACCGAACCGGTCTGTCACGCTGACTGTTCCTGAACCGGAAGGCGCGTCAACAGGTGTGCTGAAGAGGGTGTTCGGATTGGATGTATTGCTCGCCTTGTAGCTGGAATCTCCTTTAAGTGTGGTGTTGTATGTCTTGTAGAAGGTCTTGAACATCGTTTCGGCGAAATCGTGGCGGGACGTGGACTCCACCGGCTTCATTTCCACGGGATCCCCGCCGTCCAGGGTAAATACCGGACGGCTCCACTTGCTGTCCCAGAGGAATACGTTAACGTAAACCTTGGAATCGCCGTAGGTCCCTACAGGGGGATAGACATGCATCTGGTAGGATTCGTCAAGTACAGCACCACCGTTTTTCATTACCGCGACTCCTGACTGGTCATAATCCCAGTCCCTGAAGTCGTAAGGTGCCTTTTCGGTGCCAAGGTACTTGCCTGTCTGGTACTTGACCGGGTGAAAACGCCATGATTTGAACTCCCCGTCTTCGATTTCCGCGATGGTATATCCGCGCGGAGTTCCGTAGGACAGATATTCATTGGTCCATAGTTCGCCGGTAGAACGGGCCAGGGTGTGGACTTCCACTTTTTCGAACAGATGCCCGGCGGGATAGACGAAATTGTGGGTAGCATGGGTGTGGCCGGCCCAGGCGTGTACCTTCGAGTAAGTGGTGAGGAGGTTGGCATAATCGCTCTTGTGCTTCCCGGATCGTTCACCGCTCTGTAACTTGAACATCGGTGAATGGGTGCAGGTAGCAATGGTCGCAGTTTTCGGTACATACGACAAGTCGGCCTGGAGCCATTCCCATATGCTGTCGGTAAGTCCTTGATCGTACCCTGTCAGGCGTCCGTTCTTGTCTTTCATTATCAGATTGTCAAGAACTACAAAGTGGATATTGCCCACATTGAACGAATAGTTTCTCGGTCCGAAATGGGATTCGAAATCCTCGGCGGCAGACTCGTCATTTGCCGCCGAAGGATTATTGTCATGGTTGCCGATTACATTGTAGGTGGGATAGCCCAGTGTACATAGCCCTGCAAGGTAGTCCGAATAAAGATCCATGTTTTCGTGGACGATGTCGCCGAGACATACCCCGAAGACCCTCCTTCCCGAAATGCTCTCCCCGGTTTCCTTCAAGTCCCGGTAGAGGTCCTGGCAGCAGTCCAGGGAATGGAAAGCGAACTGGTCGTATTTTGCCGTGCTTGCCCTGGGCTGAGGGTCGGCGGTAAACAATACCGTAGCCCTG
>JAGCCX010000047.1 GCA_017651465.1 Bacteroidales bacterium | reverse complement strand
CGACTTTGAGAGCGACCTTCAAAAGGCCGCCGACCAGCTGCGCTCACTCGGAATATGCAGCGTCGAATTCATCACTACGCGCAATTCTACGGCCGTTTTGGAGCAATACGCGACATATCTCCAAGACGAGGGATTCGTAGTGAGTTTCGGCTCCGAGCACAAAACTCCCGCTATGGAGCCGCTCCGTCTGCGCACCCGAGATTGTGGCGCTCTCAGCGAAAAACTCCGCAACATAGCTTACCGTGGCGCCTGCGCCATTGCCGCTCATCAGGCGGGCCTCCGACTCCCCCGGGAGGCAATGATCGAAGAGGGAGATAAATTGATTCAAAGTGTTGTTTCGGAATGAAAACTAAGGCAGTCAGACTTTACGGCAAGGCCGACCTCCGGCTGGAGGAGTTCGAGCTTCCGCCTATGCGCGACGATGAAATCCTGGCCAGGGTAATGACGGACAGCTTGTGTATGTCTTCCTATAAGGCTGTCCATCAGGGCCAGGACCATAAGAGGGTCCCCGGCGACATTGCCACGAATCCCGTTATCATAGGGCACGAGTTTTCCGGCGAGATACTCCAGGTGGGCAGCAAATGGCAGCACAAATTCCACCAAGGCGACAAATTCTCCATCCAGCCTGCAATGTGCTATCCTTATGGCCCGGCAGGGCTGATGAGCGCCCCCGGCTATTCGTACCCCTGCGCAGGAGGTGACGCGACATACGTAATCATTCCCAACGAAGTGATGGAAATGGACTGCCTGCTCATTTACAAGGGGCCCGGATTCTTTCCCGCTTCTCTTGCCGAGCCGCTCTCGTGCGTGATCGGCGCTATGCACGCCTGCTACCACGTTGCCCCCGGAACGTACAAGCATAATATGGAGATCAAGGATGGCGGCAAGCTGGCGCTGCTGGCCGGGGTAGGCCCGATGGGGCTTGCCTGTATCAACTACGTGCTTCACCGCCAGGACCGCAGGCCGGGCTTGTTTGTGGTCACCGATATCAACCAGGAGAGGCTCGAGCGGGCGGCGCAACTTTATTCCGCGCAGTATGCGGCCTCCAGGGGCATCGAGCTTCATTATGTGAACACCGCTCATATGGAGGATCCCGTGGCTGAGCTTAGGGGACTGTCGGGAGGAACCGGCTATGATGAAGTGGTGGTTATGGCTCCGGTGCCCTCGGTGGTGGAGCAGGCCGACGACATCCTGGGCCAGGACGGCTGTCTCAATTTCTTCTCGGGGCCGGCCGAGTCGCCCTTCAAGGCACCTTTCAACTTCTACAACGTGCACTACGCCTCCACGCACGTGGTCGGTACCAGCGGCGGCAATACCGACGATATGAAGGAGGCCCTGGACATTATGGGGCGCGGCCTCGATCCGGCGGGAATGGTGACGCACGTGGGCGGACTCAACGCCGTCATACCCACCACTCTCAACCTGCCCTCCATCCCCGGCGGCAAGAAGCTGATATATACCCACATAGATATGCCGCTCACGGCTATTGCCGACTTTGGCAAAGTGGGAAAACCGGTATATGATGCCCTGGATGGCATCTGCAAGGCGCACAATTCGCTGTGGAGCGTCGAGGCGGAGGAGTACTTGCTTTCGCACGCCTCGGAGCTCTAGAAGGGCGCGGGAAGGGCAAAAAGCCCGAAATTTTTCTTACCTTTGCGGCTTGTCCGGCTCAACTTAACCATAAAGCCGGCACTAAACCATATGAATAATTACTTCTACAGTATGCTCCCGAAGGAAGAATTCGAAAGAATCCCTTACCTTCCGACAATGGGAGAATTTGTGGACTGGTTCACCAAGGAGTACTCCGACAGTCCCGCCATTTCCGATCAAGTTAACACAATCAGCTATAAGGAGCTGGGAGAAAGGGTCGCCCGCAGGCGCGCCTTCCTCAACGGCCTTGGGCTTCCGAAGGGCTCGCACATAGCCATCTTCGACAAAAACAGCCAGGATGCCATCGAGATGTTCCTTGCCGTGACCTCCGCCGGCTATGTGGCTATGAATTTCCCCGCCGGCCTGCCTGAGCCCGCCGTGATCGGGTCCTGCGCCAAGTTCGACGTGGCCGCCATTATGGTACGTGACGAGTTTATGCCCCTCACGGCAAAGCTCCAGGGCGTAAAGGTCTGCCCCGTCAGCTCCATTGCCGATACCGGAGCGCCCAGTGCCAAGATCGATCCCGACACCCCCGCCGCCATCTTCTTCACCGGAGGCACTACCGGCACGCCCAAGGGCGCCGTTCTCAACCACAGGGCACTTATGAGAGGCAATTACAACGCCATCTTCAAGCCCGGCAAGGTCATCGGTGTGCACAGGTACATAGCCCTGCTGCCCCTCAGCCACGTGTTCGGACTCATCGCCGGAACTATGGGCTGCTTCTACACCGGCAACCTCATCTTCACCTGTGAGGATATGAAGGCCACCATAGGCAAGCTGCCCGCCCTCAAGCCCACCGTGCTGGTCATCGTTCCCGGCATCTGCGACATTCTCGCCGGCCTTTGCAAGATGTACGGTCCGCAGTTCCTCGGAGGAAGCCTGCGTCTGATCATCAGCGGAGCCGCCAACGTGCCGCCGCGCCTCGTGGACATTTTCACCAAACTCGGAGTCGAATTCTGCTTCGGCTATGGCCTCACCGAGACGGCCAACCTGACCTCCGCGAACGCCGACGCCGTCACCCATCCCACATCAATCGGCAAGATTTATCCCGGCCAGCAGACCAAGGTGGTTGACGGAGAGCTGTGGATAAAGGGCGACAACGTGTTCTCGGGCTATTACAAAGATCCCGAAAAGACCGCCGAGGCCTTCTCCGCCGACGGCTGGTTCCGTACCGGCGACCTGGTGCGCTTCGACGAAGAAGGCTTCCTGTATATCACGGGCCGCATCAAGAACCTCATCATCCTCTCCAACGGAGAGAATGTCAGCCCCGAGTCGCTCGAGGAGCCGTTCTATGCCGATCCTTGCGTGCGCGACGCTATGGTCAAGGAAGACGAGCTTAACGGCCACAAGGTCATTGCGGTGGAGATTCTTCCCTTTATGCCGGCGTTCGACGGAAAGACCCCGGAAGAGATTGCCGCTTATATGAACGCGCTGGTGGACAAGATCAACTCGACCCTGCCCTCCACCCACAGGATACTCAAGGTTACGGTCCGCAAAGAAGATTTCAAGCGTACCGGAAGTATGAAAGTCGCACGCGTATGACAAAAGAAGAAGTTTTCGCCGGCCTCAAGGAGTTGATTGCCGGAATGCGTCCCCAGACCGACCTTTCTGCAGTGACATACGATACCGAGCTTGTTCGCGAGCTCGGTATCGACTCGCTGTTTATGATACTTCTGTCCCTCTCTGTTGAGGAGAAGTTCAAAATGAGATTCCCCGACGGAGCGGCAGCGCCGGTCACGGTCGGGGAAGTATGCGACGCCGTGCTCAAGGCACAGGCCTAGATAGCCTTTACGAAGCTCCGCCGCCTCTGGTACTGCTGCACGTCGTAGCCCGAGAAGAGCGACTGCACCTTGTAGTTCTCTTCCAGCTGCGGGTTCAGAAGCAAGCGCTTGATTCCCATACGGATGTAATTCTCGTGCAGGTACTTGAACATCAGCAGGGCGGCACCCTTGGCCTGGTATTCGGGCAGAACGCCTATCAGCAGGGCCTCCACGGTGTCGTTGTGCGTAAGGGAGCGGAGGATGGGTATCCATCCGAAGGGGAAGATGCGTCCCCTGGCCTTGCGCACGGCGGCGGAGATATGAGGCATAGTTACCACGAAACCCACCAGTTTGTCTTCGTCGTTGACGGCGAAGGCTACCAGGTTCTTGTTCATCACGGGCACGTATTGCTTGACGTAGCCGTCTATCTGCTGGTCCGATAGTTTGGAGTACTCATACAGCGAGGCGAAGGCCTCGTTGAGGACATAGAACATCTCCCTGCCGCGGCGCGCCATCTGGGAGAGAGTGCGGGCCTTGTAGATATGTACTCCGTAGCGCTTCTCCACCAGGTCGGCGTATTTGAGCATAGGGGGCAGCTCGTCGGGCATATTCACCACCCGCTGCGTCCAGTCCACGTCTTTGGTAAAGCCCATCCTCTCAAGGAATTCCACGTAGTAGGGATAGTTATATATGACGGTAAAGGGGCTCTCGTTCTCGAAGCCCTCCACCAGAAGGCCTTCACGGTCCATATCGGTAAATCCAAGGGGGCCTTTGATTTTTTCGGCGCCCCTCTCCTTGCCCCATTCCGAGACTTTGTCTATAAGCGCCTTGGCTACGTCGAAGTCGTCCACGAAATCTATCCACCCGAATCTCACCGTGCGCTCGCCCCATTTCTTGTCGGCGTTATGGTTGATTATGGCTGCCACCCGCCCCAGGACGCGGCGGCCGCTGACGGCGAGGAAAAGCTCCCGTTCGCAAAAGGCAAGTGAAGGATTGTCGGGGCCGAGGGATTTGTATTCGTCGTCTTCGAAGGCGGGCACCCATTTGTCGCAGCCTTTGTACAGTTCGATGGGGAAGTCGATGAACTGCTTGAGCATTTTACGTCCCCTCACGGGAACGATTTCAAATTGTTCTTTCATCGTTTTTGTTTTTAAGGTATGCTGGTTTAAGCTTTGTTTATATTTCTTTGGGTTCAGGGCGGCTGACGAACTCCACCCCGAGGCTCTTGCACAGTATCTGGGCGGTGCGCCTGCCTGTTTCGGCAGCCACCGGCAGGCCTCCCGAAAACGCCGTTCGCTGGCCGGTGAAGAATATTCCGGGGCGGAAACGTATGGGGGCGTTGGCGTTAAAATGCCAGGGCAACCAGTCGCTCATATAACTGCCCTCGAAAGTGTCGCAGTAGCGCTCCCAGGTAAGGGGAGTCGCAAGGTCGGTAGCCTCCACCTGGCCGTGCGTCTGGGGGAGTTCCTCCTCGATGCGGGAGATGAAATCTGCAATCACTTCCTGCTTGCGCTGCTTGTACAGGCCCTCTTCCCGCACCGCCTTCCAATAATGGTAGCTTGCGCCCGGAAGTATGCAAGTCAGGGTCGTACAGCCCTCGGGGGCATAATCGTCTTCCCGCGCATAATTATTGACGGTGAGGGTCTCGAATCGCAGGCCGCCCGCCTCGAGGGGGCGTTTAAGCACTATATGCATACAGCGCGGACAATCGGACAGGTCGGCCTTGATGCCCAGGGCCACGAACATACATTGAGCGGTGTGCAGTTTGCTCCGCAGGCGCTTTGCCCAGCGGGTCTCCAAAGGCTCGGGAAATAGTTTGTCGATGGCGGTCCGGGCGTCGGAAGAAATGACCACGGCGTCGCTCTGCAGGGAGCCGCCTTCCGTGAGTACGCTCACTCCGTTTGAGGTTTCGCGCACGCCGGTGGCCGCTGTATGGTACATAATCTGCCCGCCGAGCGAGGTGAAGGTGTCCGCCATATTCTGCGACATTCGCAGCGAGCCTCCCTCGGGATAACCGCCGTCGCCGTCGTCAAAGGCGCTCAGGGTATAGATCAGCGACAGGGCGTTGATTCTTGGGTCCACCACGGCTTCCAGCAGCCTTCTTATGTGCGGGTTGCGGAATCGTTTGATATAGCGGCCTGCCGAGAAGCTCATAAGATACGGGGTCAGGAGCACAGCGGGGCCCATTTTCAGGAACTCCGAGAGCGAAAAGCGGCGCGGATGCTTCACCTTGAGGCCGGCAAGGTCGAGTATGGGCGTATGGAAGAAAGTGAAGCACCAAACGTGGAAGCGGAGCACTGCAAGGGCGGCTTTGTCCACGGGCGAAAAGGCTCCCAGGGCCTTCTGCATCTGTTTTGTGCTTCTCGGGAGTTCGAGTACTGTGTTTCCGTCGATGAGAGTGTAAACCGGGTCTTTGTAGAATACGGGATTGTTTGCGCACAAGGCGCCCGTCTCCGTCCACACATCGTACAGGGGTAATCCGGGCCGTGAGCCTATGAGCCAATGGATTCCGCCCTCGAAGGTATAGCCCTTGCGCTTCCAGCTCGTCGAAACTCCTCCGGGCCCTCCCGCCTTTTCCAGAATAGTGGTTTTGATTCCGGATCTTTGGGCATATATAGCACAGGTCAGGCCGGCAATACCGGCTCCGATCACAGTCAGTGTCTTCATAGACTGCAAAGATAGGAAAAATCTACTTGCGCCTCAAAGTTATGAGGGTGATTTCCGGCACCGTGCCTATCCGCACGGGGTAAGCGGTTTCGCCCAGGCCTATGTTCACGTACAGGTACCGGCCGTTCTCTTCGTACAGGCCCCTGTAGTGCTTGAAGACGTATTTGCTTGGACACCAGCCGAAAAGGGAAGTCTGCGCCGCGTGCGTGTGCCCGCTGAGGGTAAGGGGGAAGTCTTTGCCCGACGCTTCACTCTCCCAATGGGTGGGGTCGTGGGTCAGGAGGATGCGGAAGGTCCCTTCGGTCCCTTCGGAAGCCTTGGCAAGATCTCCGGTAGAAGGGAAATGAGAGGCCCGGGACCAGTTTTCCACGCCTACTATTGACAGTGAATCCGCCCCACGCCTGAGGCTGATGTTCTCGTTGAGGAGCAGGCACCATCCCAGTTCTCTCTCGCGCCTTTCAAGTTCCGCCAGCCCCTGGGCGTCTGGGGAGCCGATAGATCCGCTTATGTGGGTGCAGTAGTCGTGGTTGCCGAGTATGGACACCACGCCGTCCGTAGCCTTAAGGGCCTTCAGCGAGGGCGCCGTGCGGTCGAGTTCTTCGGGCCTTATGGTGATAAGGTCTCCGGTAAATGCCACAAGGTCGGGATGCAGGGCGTTGATCTTGGCCACCGCTCTGTCCAGGGCGCCGGTCCGGCTGCGGAATGAGCGCGAATGGATATCGGAAATATGTACTATCCGGTATCCGTCAAAAGACTCGGGAAGAGAGTCGAAGTGCAGCTCTACCTCGTTGGTTTTGAAAATGTTACGTTCGACCAGCAAGCCGTAGGCGAGCGCTCCGGCAGGAAGCAGGAACGACAGCAGTCCCCAGCAGAAAGCCCTCCCGAACTTGATGCCGGAAAACATCGACACCAGCCCGCTGCACAGCAGATCGACTATTGTGAGTGCCGCGCATACGAGCAGGAGGACTATGGCCGTGAACGTAAATTCGTTATACATTTTCTAGCGCTTGTATCCGTCGTAATATTTGATAAAGTCGGCAAGACGTATGAGCTTGCGCTGTTTTTCCGTCTCCAGTCTGTCTTTGTCGGCTACCTCTGCGGCGGCATCCTCCGTCCATACGGTCTTTCGGAAACCCTCGACGTTGAAGGTCAGGCGCGCTCCGGCCTCGCTGACGTCCAGCGTAACCTGGGCTCCCATCAGCAGGGGCAGGTTCACCGCGTCGTGGCCGGCCGGGAAGCCGCACAGCACCGGTATGCCGTAATCATCCAGGTAGGAGCAGATCATCTCCTCCACGCTTTCGAAGTCGAGATTGGCTTCGCAGTCGGTGAATTCGCCCAGTATGACGCCCTTGCAGCGATCGAATACACCGTTGAGTATCAGGGTGTTGATGAGCCTGTCGATATGGCTCATATTCTCTTCGACCTCCTCGATGAAGAGTATGATGTCATCTCCCATCGTGGCGTCGGCCTCGGTCCCCAGGATGGGGGAGAATGTGCATAAATTGCCGCCCACCAGGGTTCCTGTAGCACGCCCCGGTACGTTGAGGGGATTGGCTGGAACTTCGTATTCGGGGATGGTTCCGGTGAGGATATCCCTCAGGAGCGTACTCGACATATCCACGCCTTTCGACTTTGTCAGCAGGGTGCACATAGTACCGTGAATGCTCATTACGCCCGACCGGGTGGCCGCTCCTAGCAGGGTGGTGATGTCGCTGAAGCCTATCAGCCATTTGGGATTCTGCTTGATCAGGCCCTCCGGAATCATATTCACCAGCCTGATGGTGCCGTATCCGCCGCGGTTGCTCAGGATTGCCTTGATGGAAGGATCTTCCAGCGCCCACACCAGGTCGGCAAGCCTCTCCTTGGGCGTGCCGGCATAGTGCCCCAGATATTCCTTACCCACATTCTCGCCTATCACCGGCTCAAATCCCCACTCCCGCAATATCATCGCCGCCGTGTCCACATTGGCCATAGGCGTAAAATAAGATGGAGAAATCAGGGCGATCTTGTCTCCGGGCTGTAAAAATGCGGGTTGCTCGCAAGAGAGGTCCACGGAAGGCTTGACCCCCTGCTCACCTGAGCAGGACAGGGCCAGGAATAGAGCTGCCGCGGCCAGTATCCATATCTTCTTCATATTTTTAACAAAGGCTTCCTAGAAGAAATAGCACACGTCAATAGATGCCCTCAGACCCATGTTGAAGGGCAGGTATTCACTGTTGACCGTAAGTGTCCGCATGTTTAGGCTGGTATCGAACAGGGTCAGGTCGGCGCGCGGCTGTACGATAAGACGTCCGGGGCCCAGGTCCCAGAAGAAAGAGTGTGTATAGAGCAGCCCGAAATCCCAACCGAATTTGTAGCCTGTGCGGTCAGAGTTGACGGGAATATCGTAATAGCGCTTTTCCACTTTGGTGTCCAGAAAGTATAAGCTGGCATATGGAACCGGGGCGTATTTGGCCCAGGAGCCTAAAGAGTTGGCCAGCATAGTGTTGAGTGTGGATGTTTCCTTTCCACCGTATGCCAGATCCCAGATGTCATAGTCGGCGAAGGCCTCAACGAGTCCCTTAATACCGACGATGCTGATTTTTCGCCTGGCGAAATATGAAGTGACATAAGGATCGTCGTCGTCGTGAAAAATGTAGGCAGTCTCGTTGAATCCCATGCCGAGCATAACCCGGAGGTCAAGCTCGCGGTAACTCATGTTGTTTGCGTTGCCGGTAGCATAAGTTCCTGTGGGGAGGTACATTAATGAAAATGGAGGAATATCCGCCAGTGCGTGCAGGTTGTAGAAGTTGATATGTGTAAGAAAATAACGACCGGCGTAAATATCTCCATTCCAGGAAGTAGAATGAAAATTGTAAGCAAATGTTAGGGTCCCGACGGGCAGGCCGATGTCCAGTTTAAAATTCAACTTTGAATTCGGCTTAATGAATTCGAAATGCTGCAGGCTTGTGTCGGTACTGAGGGGGAACAGCATTTCGCCCCTGGTTTGTACGCCCACCCTGATGAGTGAAAGCAGGTCCTTTGGGCTTTTGATGCCCTTGAGCCATCCGAAGGGGCCTGCAGAAATTGAAGACAAGAAGAAAGCGGAATTCGAAATGGTGGGTGTTTCCGCAGTCTCGGCGGCAAGGTCTGTTTGTGAGTTATTCCCGCGTGCTGAGACGAAATTTGCAGAGCACAGGAGCGACAGGCCCAGGAAAAGGATATGATGTGTTTTCATAGCTGCATTACTTTGTGGTGAAACTCTTCTCGAGACTGTAGTAATTTTTGCCTGTCTTGTCAATGCAATATCCTCTTACGTAATAAGTTGTGTTTGGGAGGAGATATTCCAGGTCCACATCGAACTTCTTGTCATCGGAAAAAGAAGGCAGGGGAGCCAGGGTAGAAGAGTGTGGCTCGGTAGTAATAGCGATTCCGCGTCCGATTATCGGCTCGTCAGTCAGAATCGTGACTGAAATTTTGGCCCCGGACGAGGTAATGTTAGAGGGATTGTCAATCCTGACCTTCAAGTCAAAGACGCCCTCATCCTCATACATCTTGTCGAACATGAAGGTGTCCTTGCAGGAGCTTGCGCAAAAAACGGCAAGGAACAGCAGCAGAATAGTTCTTCTCATACGGATAATCAGTTATGTGCCGTAAAGATAAGAATTATGCGAGAAACGCAACCGGTCCGCCCTTTAAAAAGCAGACCGGTAACACTCAGTTTTAGCCGGGGAGCAGGACTTAGGCCTCGGCGGGCTTGTCTTCTTCTTTGTCTTTCTTTTCTTTGAGGCTGTTTATCTTGCATTTGGCTTTGTCGGAGAGGTCTTCGGCCTTCTCT
>JAGCCX010000046.1 GCA_017651465.1 Bacteroidales bacterium | reverse complement strand
TTCCGGAAGGAAGGTGCGCCAGCCCCTCTTGCGCCCTTCAGCCTCGATGCGGCTGCGCAGGCCGCTGTTGGCACTCACTCCGCCGCCTATGGTGATATCTTTGATGCCGGTCTGGCGCGCGGCCTTGATGAGCTTGTCAAGGAGTATGTCAATCAATGTCTTCTGGAAAGAGGCGCAGATATCCTCCTTGTTCTTTTCCATAAAATCGGGATCGACAGCGAGCTGGTCACGGACAAAATAGAGCAGCGAGGTCTTGACTCCGCTGAAGGAGTAGTCGAGGCCAGGAATATGGGGTTTGGCGAACTTGAAACGTGCCGGGTCGCCTTTGGCTGCAAGACGGTCGATGACGGGGCCGCCGGGATAGCCCAGGCCCATCATCTTGGAGCATTTGTCGAAGGCCTCCCCCACGGCATCGTCGATGGTCTGGCCCAGGATGGTGTACGACAGGGGGCTGTCGACCCGCACTATCTGGGAGTTGCCGCCGCTCACCAGCAGGCACAGGTAAGGGAAGGCTGGCTCACGCACCGGCACTCCCTCCTGGCGTATAAAATCGGCCAGCAGATGCCCCTGGAGATGGTTTACCATAATGATAGGTACGCCCAGCGACAGGCCCAGGGCCTTGGCGAAAGAGGTACCCACCAGCAGCGAACCCAGAAGGCCCGGACCGCGCGTGAAGGCCACCGCGGTAATATCGCCCGGAGCCACTCCCGCCCTGTCGAGGGCCTGGCTCACCACAGGCACGATGTTGAGCTCGTGGGCGCGCGATGCCAGCTCCGGCACCACGCCGCCGTAGGCCTTGTGAACATCTTGCGAAGCAATGACGTTGGAGAGCAGCCACCCGTCACGGATGACGGCCGCCGAAGTGTCGTCGCAGGAAGATTCTATGCCCAGTATTATGTCCGACATTTAAAACAAGCTTTGAATGGCCGCAAATTTAACAATTATTTACTAAATTTGTAGGTTAAATACGTATTTGGCTATCTCAAAGAAAAGATACATAGCGGCCAGGATAGTCGGTCTGTTGATCCTTCTCCTGCTCTGCGGCGTGGTTGCGCTGCAGGTACCCGCCGTGCAGACCCGCATAGCCAAGCTGGCGGCAGACAAGCTCTCGGCCCAGATGGACGGAGAGGTCAACATAGGTTCGGTCCGCATACTGCCGTTCAACACCCTCATCTTGAAAGACGTGTCGATCATCGACAGTTCACCCACCCTGCCCGGCACCGACACCCTGGGGAGGATAGGGCACCTGTCGGCCACTTTCTCCCTCAAGAGCCTGTTCCGCAAGAGCGGTTTCGACCTTAACAGGGTGGAAATCAAAGACGTCCTGTTCCAGCTGGTCAGTCCTCCCGACGGAGGGGACGTAAACATAACCAGGGTATTCCGCCTCAAGTCGGACCCCGACTCCAAAATGACCCTTGACAGCTTGTTCACCATACACAAGCTTTCTGTCCAGAACGCCCGCTATACTATGCATCTGCCGACACCCACCAGCCAGGAGCACGGTATGAACTATTCCGATATGGACATAGTGTGCAACCTGGAGGCCCACGACGTGGGCTTCAGCGAAGGGCGCTGCCGGGCGGTGGTGGACCATCTGGACGCCAAAGAAAAGAGCGGTTTCGAGATTATGGACGCCTCGGGCAGCTGCCTGGTGGGCCAGGGCAAGACTATAATCAACTCCTTCAAACTCCGCGACAACGGCGGGTCGGATATGAATCTCCGCCACGTCATTTTCAGCTACGACAACACCGAGGCCTGGAGTGACTTCCTCAATCAGGTGGAACTTGACGTGGACATCGCTCCATCACGCCTGGCGCTGGCCTCAATCAGCGGCTACGGCAACGGGGTGTTCTACGGCAACGAATTTACCGCCGACATCAGCAGCGGGCGCTTCAAGGGGCCGGTGAGCGATTTCCGCATCAGCGACTTTGTGTTCACGACCCCCGACAAAGGGGTTTCCGGCACCATCAACGGCACTTGCCGGGGCATCCCCGACACCGAGAATATGCGCATCGACGCCACCCTGGACGACGTGCAGTTCAGCACCACGGGGCTCGAGGCGGCGCTGGACAAACTTGGCGTCAAGGCCAAGCTGCCGTCCAATATGGCCAAGGGCGCCGAGTTCAAGCTCAACGGCAGCCTGTCGGGCCTGCTGAACGATTTCAAAGGCAATTTCGATATCAATTCTTCGCTCGGCAAGGTCAAGGCCAGCGCTACGGCCCGCAACCTCGTCAATCCCTCCAGGGAAGGCACCGTGGCCGCTGTGCTCAACACCTCATCGCTGGATTTGGGCAAGCTCCTGGGTAACGATTCCCTGGGCCCCTGCGACCTTAACGCCAAGCTGAATGCCTCGCTGGGCAAGAAAGGCGTGAAGGCCGATGTGGAAGGGCTCAACATTTCGAGGCTCAACTTTATGGGTTACGACTACAGCGGACTGGACCTCGACGCCAGTTTTGACGGCCGCAACCTTATCGCTTCGCTGAACAGCGACGACCCCAACGCCCTGCTGAACCTCAAGGCTACGATGGACACCAAGAACCAGAGCGGGCGCATCAGCGGTGAGCTCCGGAACGTGGATCTGGCGGCCCTCAACATCGACACCCGCGGAGGGGCGTCCAAAGTATCCTGCTCGATTTATGCCGACCAGGGCGTGGAAGCCCACGCTCCTATGCACGTGCAGATAGGCGACCTGGTTCTGAGCAACGACGCCGGAGACCACTACATCGGCGACATCGACGCTGAAGCCCGTATCGGCGACTCCATACTTACGCTCATCCTTAACTCCGACTGTATGGACGTCAAATACACCGGCACCAGCGACCTTCAGGGCCTGGTGAGGGATGTCAAGCTGGCCACGGTGGAGAAAGCCTTCCCGGACTACTTTGCCTCCGGTGCCGAAAGCGGAGGCCTTCAGGCCACGGTGAGCGCCGTATTCCACGACGCCGACCCGCTGCTGTCGTTCATCATCCCGGGGCTCTCGATCGAGAGCGGCACCACCGCGAACATCGACCTCGACTCCCAGGGACGTCTGCTCGGATACGTCGATTCTCCCAGCATATCGCTCGGAGGCATAGGCGCTACCTCGCTTAACCTCGCCATAGACAATCAGTTCGACAATCTCGACCTGAGCCTGAACGCGGGCAGCCTCAAGTTCAACGGAATGACTTTCGAAAAGGCCCAGTTCAGCGCGCAGGCGGCCGACGACCGTGCGGCTCTCTCGCTGCTGTACGAAGGCGCCGACGTGCTTGAAAAGGGCAGCGAGCTCAACATCGACGCCGGACTGCGCAAAGGCGAGGACGGCAAGCCGGAGATAGACATCCAGACCCTGCCCTCGTACCTGAGGGTGAAAGACGGAGTGTGGGAGCTGGCCCGCTCCTCGGTACTGCTGCACGACGGCGGCCTGGACGCGGTGGGATTCAAGCTCTTCAGCGACACGCAAAGCATATCGATCAACGGCAAAATCAGCCCCAACAGCCACGAGCAGATGCAGATGGTGCTCGACAACCTCGACCTGAGCATCATCAACGACTTTATGCCCGAGGGCGGCCTCAACCTCCAGGGAATCCTGGACGGATACGCCACGGTAATTTCTCCCCTCCCCTCGGAGCTCGGCATCAGCGCCAACCTCACCCTTGACGATCTGCAGCTGTGGGGACGCCCGGCCGGCAACATTCGCCTGCTCAGCGAATGGGACGACGACGAAAAGCTCATCAACTTCAGGCTCATCAACTCCAGCGGCGAGGAGCAGATGCTGCGCGTTCTGGGCAACTACGCCCTCAACGACAAGAAACTGGTAGCCACGATGGGTATGGACGGATTCGACGCCGGCCTCGTGGCGCCACTGGTCAAGAGCGCGCTTACGGAGCTCGACGGCAAGCTGTACGGCTCCGTAAAGGCCAGCGGCCCCGTGAACAAACTCTCGCTCGAGAGCGAGGGCATAAGACTGGTTGACCTGCGTACCAGGGTGGCTTACACCAACGTGGCCTATACCCTCAACGGCACTGTGGGACTGGACAATAACGGAGTCAAGTTCAACGGCATAGGCGTCAAGGACGACTACGGCGGCCTGGGCGTGGTAAACGGTTCGCTCGGGTTCCGCAATTTCAAAGACTTCCGTCTCAATACCGACCTCGAGATGCACAAGCTCAAGGCGATAGACATTCCGGTAAAGGGTTCTTCCGCGCTGTATGGCGACCTTGCCGTAACCGGCAGGAGCAGCATCAAGGGCCCATTCGAGGCATTGAGCATCGACGCCGACATAGTGACGGCCGGCGTGGGCAATGTAAACGTTCCCATACCTTCATCCTCGGCTGCGGCCGGCAGCAACCTGCTCACCTTCGTAGAGAGGGAGAGCGGGGAGGCAGAAGCTTCCGCTGCACCCGGCGGCAAATATATCAAGCCGTCCGGCAAGATAAACATACACGCCAAGATGGGCATCTCCTCGGAAGTCACCGCCAACGTCGAGATCGACAAGGAATCGGGACACGTGCTCACCACCGGAGGCAACGGCTCGGTGGTGTTCGACCTCGACACTTCCAAGGACAAGCTCCAGCTCAAGGGAGACTACATACTCGACCGCGGCAAGTACCTCTTCAACATCCCCGGAATAGTCAGCAAGGAATTCGACATCAAGGACGGCAGCACGCTCAAATTCAACGGCGACATTATGGAAAGCACGCTCAACATCGAGGCCGTGCACAATGTCAAGACCAGCCTCGCCACGCTGGTGCCCGCCGACTCCACGGCCGTGTCGAGCCGGCGCAACGTAGAGTGCCAGCTCAAGATAGGCGGAAAGCTGCGCAACCCCGAGGTGACGTTCGGAATCAACGTTCCCGACCTGGAACCGAACACCAAGATACTGGTTGACGCCGCGCTTAGCACCAACGACAAGATCCAGAAACAGTTCGTGGCCCTGCTGCTGTTCGGTACCTTCCTGCCCGAAGAGAACGCTGGAGTCGTGAACGGCACCAATATGCTCTTCGCCAACGTGGGTGAGATAGTGTCGGGGCAGCTCAACAACATACTCCAGAAGCTGGAAATCCCCCTGGACTTCGGCTTCGGCTACCAGCAGGACAACGGAGGCACGGATATCTTCGACGTGGCCGTATCAACCCAGCTGTTCAACAACCGCATCGTGGTCAACGGCTCGGTGGGCAACCGCAAGTACAGCACTTCCACCAGCGCATACGGCGACGTGGTGGGCGACCTCGACATAGGTTACAAGGTGATCAAGAGCGGCGAGCTGATACTCAAGCTCTTCTCGCACTCGGCCGACGAATACACCAGCAGCCTCGACTATTCGCAGCGCAACGGCGGCGGTATCACCTACCAGAAGGAGTTCGACAACACCTGGACCTTCATTCGTCAGTTATTTATGAACAAGAAGCGCAGGGCGCAGGAAGCCATCATCGAGGCGGAGAAGAAGAAACAGATGAAGACCATACAAATAAGCGAATGATGGAAGGATACATCGAACTGAGCGGAATGCGTTTTTGGGCATACCACGGCTGCCTCGAAAGCGAACGTCTGGAGGGGAACGAATTCGTGGTCGATTTCCGCTGCCCGGGCGACTTTGGCGCCGCCTCGGCGAGCGACAAGCTTGAAGATACCCTCGACTACAGCAGGGTATATGAGATAGTGGCCGAGCAAATGAAGGAGCCCTCCAGGCTGCTGGAGCACCTGTGCTGCCGCATAGCCCGGAGCCTGCAGGAGGAATTTCCGTCTCTGGAGCATTTCGAATTGACAGTATCCAAGAAGAATCCTCCGGTGGGAGGAGAATGCGAATGGGCGAGGGTAAGTATAAAACTATAGCGTTCCTGACGCTCGGCTGCAAGCTGAATTACGCCGAGACCAGCACCTACGAGCGCCTCTTCAGTGCCGCGGGGCTCAAGGCCGCCCCTCGCGGGGAGGCTGCGGACATTTACCTTGTCAACACCTGCTCAGTAACGGCGACGGCCGATGCCAAATCGCGCAACCTGATACGCAAGGTCCAGCGCCTCAATCCCGGTGCTGCCGTAATAGTTACGGGATGCAGCGCCCAGCTGAGGCGCGAGGAGATAGAAGCCATTCCGGGCGTGACCCGCGTGTTCGGCTGCAACGAAAAATCGTCCGTCGTGCCGGACACCCTCGCAGCCCTCGGCATCACCAGCGCGCTCACCACTCCCCCTCCGCCCGTTTTCGACGCCTGGAGCAGCGGCGAGCGCACCCGTTCCTTCCTCAAGGTCCAGGACGGATGCAATAACCTCTGCGCCTACTGCACCGTGCCCTACGCCCGGGGCGAGAGCCGCAACGTACCCCTGGCGCGCTGCGTTGCCAACGCCGAGAGCATCGCCTCGCTGGGCGTTAAAGAAATAGTGCTCACGGGGGTCAACACCGGCGACTTCGGGCGCAGCACCGGCGAGTCTTTCGCCGACCTGCTCAAGGCTCTCGACCAGGTGGAAGGGATAGAGCGCTACCGCATTTCGAGCATAGAGCCCAACCTGCTCAGCAACGAGATAATAGACTGGATTGCATCGGGCACCAAATTCCAGCCGCATTTCCATATCCCCCTCCAGAGCGGTTCCGACGAGCTGCTTGCCAGGATGGGTAGGCACTACGACACTGCGTTTTTTGCAGCCAAGCTGGACTATGTACGCAAGGCCCTGGAGCGCAGCGGCGGCCCTAAGGTGTTCTTCGGGATAGATGTGATGGTGGGGCTGCCCGGCGAGAGCGAGGCCCTCTTCGAGCAGACATACAGCTTCCTGCAGCAGATCAGTCCCGCTTTCATACACGTTTTCCCATATTCGCGCAGGCCCGGCACTCCCGCCGCCACGATGAGCGGCCAGGTGAGCGAAGCAGTCAAGAAGGAGAGGGTCGCCGCCCTCGAAGAGCTCTGTTCCCGGCTGCACGCGGAGTTTGTGGAGAGCAACCGCGGGGTAAAGGAAAAGGTGCTCTTCGAATCTACTTCCAGGCAGGGCTTTATGGAAGGTTATACAGGTAATTACATTCGCATACGGCGCCCCTGGGAGGCATCGTTGTGCGGCAAGATAGTGGACGTTACGATATGAAAGCTAAACTTACTATTCTGGGCTCGGGCACCTCGTCGGGAGTACCGATGATTGGATGCAACTGCCCCGTGTGCACCTCGTCCGACCCGAGGGACTCCCGCCTGCGGGCCTCGGCACTGGTGGAATACGGAGGCTTGAGCATACTTATTGACTGCGGGCCCGACTTCCGCATCCAGGCGCTCCGCGCAGGTATCCGCCACCTCGACGCTATTCTCCTGACTCACAATCATATGGACCACGTCGGAGGGCTTGACGACACGCGTGCCCTCAACCTCTGCGAGAGGCATCCGGTGAATATTTATTGCGAGGAGTATGTAGAAAAGTCGCTGCGTCACACCTATGCTTACGCCTTTGCCGAGCCGCGCTACCAGGGAGCTCCCGAGTGGCATATGCATACCATAGACGGAAGCGCACCTTTCAAGGTGTACTCGAATGCTTCCGACGAGATACTCAGCTGGGAGAAGGGCTTCGGGTATCGGCACATCGAGAGCCATTCCGAGCCCGGCACCGGAGTGGAGGTCATCCCCATACAGGGCTGGCACCATAAAGTCAAGAAGCTTTCGGTGCTTGGCTACCGCTTCGGGGACATCGCTTATCTGACCGATATGAACCTGATTGAGGAGCCCGAGTACGACAAGCTCAAGGGACTCAAGGCGGTTACGATCAACTGCGTGAAATTTGATTCGCATCACGCGCATTTCTCTCTCCACGAGGCACTTAAGTTCTTTGAGAGAGTTGGCGCCGAGCAGTCGTACATCACCCATATTTCCCACCTCCTGCCGCCTCACGCGCTGCTTGACAAGGTTCTGCCCTCCGGAGTGCATCCGGCTTTTGACGGAATGATAATAGAATAAGCATATATGAGAAAAACCATCCTCGCAGCCGCGCTTGTTGCGGCAGCGCTTACATCCTGCAAAATGCAAAATCCCCTATTGTGCGAGTCGCCTCTGGAGTATGGCGCCCCGCAGTTTGACCAGATCAAGAACGAACATTACCTTCCTGCCTTCGAGCAGGGTATCAAAGAGGCCAAGGCCGAGATAGACGCCATAGTGGCCAACCCCGACGCCCCCACTTTCGAGAACACCATAGAAGCACTTGAATTCAGCGGAAAGACCCTCGAGAGGGTATCCAGCATATTTTTCAACCTTATGGAGGCCGACACCAACGACACTCTCCAGGAGATTGCCGAGAAGGTGTCGCCTATGCTTACCGAGTACTCGATGTACGTGTCGCTCAACGAGAAACTCTTCGAGCGCGTAAAGGCGGTGTGGGAAGGACGCGACAGCCTCTCCCTGGAGACCGACCAGGCGCGCCTGCTGGAAAAGACCTTCAAGAGCTTTGCCCGCGGCGGAGCCAACCTCCCGCCCGAAGACAAGCAGGTGTACAGCAAACTAAGCGAAGAACTTTCCCTGCTCACCCTTTCGTTCAGCAAGAACGTGCTCGCCGCCACCAACGCCTTCACACTCGAGCTGACCGACGAGGCGGAGCTTGACGGACTGCCCGATTTCCTGGTGGCCCTCGGCAAGCAGACCGCCGGCGAGAAAGGCAAGGAAGGCTGGGTTTTCGACCTCAGCTATCCCAGCTACTCCCCCTTTATGAAGTATTCCGCAAGGCGCGACCTCAGGGAGAAGATGTATATGGCATACAATAGCAGGGCGGCCTCGGGCGAGAACGACAACAGTCAGATAATCAAAGACATAGTTGACCATCGCATAAAGATTGCCAATATCCTTGGATACCCCACATTCGCCGACTACGCCCTCGAAGAGAGGATGGTCAAAACGCCTGCCGAGGTGAACGCCTTCCTCGACGAGCTGCTCGCCCCCTCGCTTCCCGCCGCACGTGCGGAGGTAGCCCAGATAGTATCGTTCGCCAAGGAGCACGGCTTTGAGGGAGAGTTTATGCCCTGGGACTTCAGCTTCTGGAGCGAAAAGTACAAACAGGCTACCTACACCCTCGACGAGAGCGCCCTCAAGCCCTATTTCAAGCTTGAGAACTGCATCGACGCGGTGTTCGGCCTGGCCACCACCCTTTACGGCATACAGTTCACCCCGCGACCCGACCTTCCCGGATACCACAAAGACGTAATGGTTTACGATGTCTGCGACGCTTCCGGAAAGCATCTTGCCCTGTTCTACGCCGACTTCTTCCCCCGCGCCTCCAAGAGAGGCGGCGCCTGGATGACCGAATTCCGCGGCCAGAGCATACGTAACGGAGTAGAAGAGAGGCCACTGATAAGCATAGTGACCAATTTCAGCAAGCCTACCGCCGACTCGCCCTCGCTGCTCACCCACGACGAGCTCACCACCTTCCTGCACGAGTTCGGTCATTCCCTGCACGGAATGATGGCCGAGGGACGCTACGGCTCGCTTACTGGGACCAACGTGGCCCGCGACTTCGTGGAACTGCCCTCGCAGATAATGGAGAACTGGGCGTTCGAGCCCGAGTATCTCGGAACCTTCGCCCGCCATTACCAGAACGGCGAGGTCATCCCCGAGGAGATGATCGAAAAGATCGTTGCCGCCAAGAATTATCTTGCCGCTTACTCTCAGGTGCGTCAGCTCGACTTCGGCCTGCTGGATATGGCCTGGCACTGCCTCACCGAAGTTCCCGCGCAGGATACCGAGTCGTTTGAGAAGGAGACCCTCAAGCCCTCGGCCCTAATGCCGCAGATACCCCACACCTGCATCTCTACCTCTTTCAGCCACATTTTCTCCGGAGGTTATTCCGCCGGCTACTATTCCTACAAGTGGGCGGAAGTACTGGAGGCCGACGCCTTCAGCCTGTTCAAGGAGAAGGGCATTTTCAATACCGAAGTGTCGGGCGCATTCCGCCGCGAGATACTCTCACGCGGCAGCAGCGAGGACGAAGCCGTACTGTACCGCAACTTCCGCGGCCACGACCCTAAACCCGAGGCTCTGCTCGAAAAGCTGGGCATCAAATTTGCAGAAAAAGGCCTTGTCCGTAATTATTGTTATTGATGACTATGAAACGCACGGCATTATTTATTCAGGCAGCGCTCCTGCTCGCACTTGCCTCAGTGAGCGCCAACGCCCAGAATGGGGATGTAAACGGCATTCCCAACGATGTTTACTACCTTATGCCTCAGTTCAGCAACGGCACGGTTTACTTTGCCGGACAGGCGCCAGTCAAGGGTCAGATCAATATCTGCGCCGTTGACAATACCCTCCGCTATATGGACAAGGGGCAGGAAATCGTGGCCAATGCAGGCAACGACGTATTAAAGGTGCTCATCGACAACGTGTTCTTTATCCACAGTGGCGGATTGTACTTCCGTATGTATCCGGTAACCGACATCTTCGGATTTGCGCTCAAGCGCGAAGTAAACATCCGGAAAGACATACGTTTGGGCTCTACTATGGCCGGTATGGCAAGGTCGAACGCCATAATCGAATACGGCTCGGTATATCCCGACGGGGAAGCCCACGGAATCGACCAAACGGGTAACAACCCTTACACCGTGACGGAAAAGCTGTTTATGTATATACGCAACAAGGTGGTTCCCATCAATAAAAAGAACCTCCAGAAGCTTTTCCCCGACAAGAAAGAAGAAATCAAGAATTTCTTCGTAATGGGCAATCACTTCCCCGACGATCCCGAGAAGGCGATGCAGATAATCAAAGACTGGCTTTAGTCTGCCAGGCCTTCGTCCACCAGGCGACGGTACACTTCCATAGCGTTCTGCGGCATTCCGTTACCCGGGTTGCCGCAGAATTGTTTTACCTCGCTGACTCCCGCTCCCGGATGAGCGCGCAGGAAGTTAAGGAGAGCGGCCCTGGTGCGTTCCTCGCCGGCGCGGGAGCGGCACACGTCGCAGGTCCCGCAGTCGGAGGAATCTTCTTGCCCGAAGTAGCGCAGCAGCTGCCTCGAGCGGCATTCCTGATCGTCCGTGAGGTACGATTCCATTGCCTCCAGACGCTCCTCGGCCATACCCCTCAGGAAGGCGTAACGCTCGGGCTGCAGGTCGATGTTGCCCGGCGTGAGACGGTTGTGATGCAGATACACCATAGAACTGCGCTCGGAGGGGATATAATTGATGACCCGCTCCAGCGCCAGCCGGTACAACAGCTGGTGCAGATCGGGGATGGTGGCATCGCAGGAGGCGGCAAGGCCCTCCTCGTCGATAGGCAGCGAATAAGACATTATGCCCGGATAACAGCGCATCAGATGCTCCAGCAGAGGGATCATTCGAGGGTCGGGCAAGTCGGTATCATACAGGGCGTTACGAGGCACGGAAATGCGCACCCTGGTGGGGAATTCGGCATCTTCGGTGTAGCTCAGGTGCCCCGACTGCTCGAGGTAGCGTATCGCGTAGTGCACCGCAGGACGCTGCAGGCCCCACTGCTTGCAGAAAGCATCGAGGTCGAAGCGCAGCGAGCGAGCTTCGCCGGTCTCGTATATGATGTTGTGGAAGATGTGCAGCTTCTGGTATATATCTTCGATGAATTCGAGCGGGGGGAACGAGGTGTCAAGCATCTGGCGCAAGTGCGTGATGTTCGCCGAGTTCCATAGCAGCACGGCATACGAGCGCAGGCCGTCGCGTCCAGCTCGTCCCGCCTCCTGGAAGTATGACTCCAGGCTGTCCGACGGCTCCCAGTGCACCACGAAGCGCACGTCCGGCTTGTCGATTCCCATACCGAAGGCGTTGGTGCACACCATCACCCTTATGCGCCCGCTCTTCCAGTCTTCCTGCCTCTGGCTGCGGCTCAAAGGCCCCAGCCCGGCGTGGTAGTACGATGCGTTTATGCCCCTGGCGCTGAGCAGGGCCGCCACTTCCTCGCAGCGGCTCCGGTTGCGCAGGTACACTATGCCCGAGCCCGGCACTCCGTTGCATATATCCAGCAGCTGGCCCGATTTGTCGCGGCACTCACGAACGATGTAGCTCAGGTTCGGCCTCTCGAAACCGCTGCGCAGCAGGCGGAAAGAGGGCTTGCGGGGGTTGGGCGAGAGGCGCTTCATTATGTCTTCCGCCACCTTGGGGGTAGCGGTTGCGGTGAGCGCTATCACCGGAGCGTCTATCTCCTTGCGCAGCTCCCCTATCTGCAGGTAGTCGGGCCTGAAGTCGTAGCCCCACTGCGAGATACAGTGAGCCTCGTCAACCACTATGAAGTTGATGTTCAGCACCCCGAGATAGCTCCTGAAAAGCTGGGTCGAGAGCCTTTCGGGCGAGACGTACAGGAACTTGCAGTCGCCGTAGGCGGCGTTGTTCAGCGCCAGGTCAACCTCGCGGCGGGGCATTCCGGCGTGGATGGCAAGGGCCCTGATGCCCCTCTGCGAGAGGTTCTGCACCTGGTCTTTCATCAGCGCTATGAGCGGAGTGACCACCAGGGCCAGACCCTCCCTTAGCATTGCCGGAACCTGGAAGCACACCGACTTGCCGCCGCCTGTGGGCAGGATCGCAAGGGTATCCCGGCCCTCAAGAGCAGAGATGATAATCTCTTTCTGCATCGGCCGGAAGCTGTCGTAGCCCCACCAGCGCTTGAGTACTTCTTCTGCCGTCATACCAGGATGATAAACACGCAGGGACGTTTGCCTATGGTTATGGGGTTGCTGCGCCACCGCTCGACGCTCATCGTACGGATGAATGCGGTGGGCAGGGTAAGGTCGGCGGCCACGGTAAGGCGGGTCGAGGGCTGGAGGAACTTGAGCAAGTCGCCAAGAAGGGCGTCGTTCCGGTAAGGGGTTTCGATGAATATCTGACTCTGGTTTAACGCCTTGGAGATTCTTTCCACCTCTTTGAGGGCGCTCCGGCGCTCGTCGGTCTTGGCGGGCAGATAGCCCCGGAAAGCAAAGCTCTGGCCGTTGAGGCCCGAGGCCATAAGGGCGAGCATAAGAGAGGAAGGGCCCACCAGGGGGACGACCTCTATGCCCTTGCGGTGGCAGAGCGCCACAAGGTCGGCGCCGGGATCGGCCACAGCGGGGAGGCCGGCTTCGGATATGAGTCCTACGTCTCCTTTGTCGAAAAGGACCCCAAGGGCTTGGATATCCTCCGGAGAAGAGTGTTCGTTGAGGGTATGGAACTCCAGGCCTTCGATATGTCCCTTGAGCCCGGCGGACGAAAGGAAGCGGCGGGCGGTGCGCAGTTCCTCCACCACAAAGCATTTGAGGGACGGGAGGAGTTCCAGCACGCTCTTCGGGAGCACCAGCGCAGGGTCATATTCGCCCAAGGGCGAGGGTATCAGATATAACTTTCCTTTCACAAGTGCAAATATACAAAAAAAACGGCGGTATCTGCTCCGCAGTCCTCGCTGCGCTCGCCCTCCCGCAACTAGGGTCCCTCCCTCTACAAGCGAGGGTGCTTACGACCGCGGAGCAGATATCGCCGTTTTTTGTCGTTTGTGCTGCCGTTTTGCTTGACTAATCATTAAAAATGATTATATTTGTGGATTGGATATTTCAAATAAAACTCTAATAAATTATGTCTAAAATCAATCTTGGCAAGTATGGCATCGAGGGCGTTACCGAGGTGCTCTACAATCCTACCTACGAAGTTCTTTACAACGAAGAGACCAAGCCCGGCCTTACCGGCTTCGACAAGGGCGTAGTGACCGAGCTCGGCGCCATCAACGTTATGACCGGCGTCTATACCGGCCGTTCTCCTAAAGACAAGTACATCGTTTACGACGAGACCTCCAAGGAAGGCGCTCCCGGCGAGGTGTGGTGGACAACCGAAGGCTATCCCAACGACAACCACAAGATGTCCGAGGAAGTTTGGGCAGAGGTCAAGAAGCTTGCCCTCAAGCAGCTCAGCGGCAAAAGGCTGTTCGTAGTGGACGGCTTCTGCGGCACCCACAAGGATACCCGTATGAAGGTCCGCTTCATTATGGAGGTGGCCTGGCAGGCTCATTTCGTGACCAATATGTTCATCCGCCCCAAGAACGAGGAAGAGTTCGACCAGGAGCCCGACTTCGTGGTTTACTGCGCCGCAAAGGCCAAGGTGGACAACTACAAGGAGCTTGGACTTCGCACAGACACCTGCGTCGCATTTAACGTTACCAGCAAGGAGCAGGTTATCCTCAACACCTGGTACGGCGGCGAGATGAAGAAGGGTCTGTTCTCGATGATGAACTACTATCTGCCTCTTAAGGGCATTGCAGCAATGCACTGCTCCGCCAATACCGACCTGAACGGTGAGAACACCGCCATCTTCTTCGGTCTGTCCGGAACCGGCAAGACCACCCTCAGCACCGATCCCAAGCGCCTCCTCATCGGTGACGACGAGCACGGCTGGGACGACCACGGAGTATTTAACTTCGAGGGCGGC
>JAGCCX010000004.1 GCA_017651465.1 Bacteroidales bacterium | reverse complement strand
GGTGAAACCAGCTCTCATTACTGGTGGAGGAAGAAGCAGACCGCCCAATAATAAGACAAATACAATGATGCGAGTTTTCATAACTTATTGACTATGAAATCCAAGCCAAAGTTACTACTTTTTTGGAAAAGTCACAAATGTAATCTAACCGGGGATGCGAATGAAGTATTGGGTCTATTTCGCTTCAAATCAAGAAGTTACGAGGCTTCCACAAATGAAAAACAGGACAAATCTTGCGACTTGTCCTGTTTAGTAGACTACACAGGTAAATCCTCGAACTTTTTTGAAGACCTCGCCGCTCTTGACGCGTACTCGCAAAGTGTTGAGAATGAAATAGATACACATCCCTACTGGTTTCAACATAACTATTTCAACATTATTGCATTGATATTCCGCCCACACTCGATTCCCTCTCGTCTGGCTGAAAAGAAGGAGGGATCATGGTAGGTGTCGATGCCGCAGATCTGGATATTCTCCTCCGTCATGCCAGACTCCAAGAGAATCCACCGGCAAGCTTCAGGCAGATTGATATGATGACCACCCGACATAGGCTTCTTTCCTTTAGGGCCCATGAACTGCCAGACGCGGTCCATAGGAAAACCGGCATCCTTAAACATCGTTGCAACATCCTCTCCGACCTGAAAACTCTCCGGACCGATGCAGGGACCTATAGCCGCCTGAAGATCTGAAGCCTTGGTTCCGTATCTGTCTTCCATAATTCCGATAACCTTTCTGGAAATCATCTGCACCGTCCCTTTCCACCCAGAATGTATGGCCGCTATAACACGTTTCCCAGGGTCGTATAGGAGAATCGGAACACAGTCGGCCGTTCTTACTCCTATAGCGGCCCCAGGGAGATTCGTTATAAAAGCATCATAACCCTCCAAATCTTCCCTCGTCATATCCGGCCGGTCTACGATAGCGACCCTCGACCCGTGTACCTGATGGCCTTGAATGACGGGATAAGGAAGGGCAGAATCTCTTCGGGTAGTAAAAGCTTCTACACCCGGGCCCAGAGGATAATAGAGAAGGTCCTGAAACATACCGCTAAGATAATGAAAAAAACAGCCCCATGCCATCAATTCCTAATCTGGAAAACAAATAGTTAAAGATGAAAAGCTTGTTTTGTATTTATTTTTGCATTATATTTGCATTACAAACATAAACAAATTGCCTTATGACCTCAATGACTATCAGAGTTGATGAACAGCTAAAAAAGAATTTTGATGTCCTTTGCGACCAGTTCGGTCTTAGCAACACGGCAGCACT
Organism: Bacteroidales bacterium; assembly: GCA_017651465.1. Classification (GTDB taxonomy): domain Bacteria; phylum Bacteroidota; class Bacteroidia; order Bacteroidales; family UBA932; genus Cryptobacteroides. The sequence goes on along the minus strand of JAGCCX010000004.1, from coordinate 19,959 downwards.
CAGCCTCTTTATGAAAGCCGTAGTGCGTGAACGTCGCATACCTTTCGAAATCAAGGCCGACTCTGAAGCCGATGTCCGGAAGCAAGGTTGGGAAGCGTTTATGAGGATGAGGGAATATGCTCTGGCAAACGGCATTGCCGATATGTCCCTTGATGACATCAACAAAGAGATAAGTGCGGTAAGGAATGGAAAATAGTGTTTTTGCGGTAATCGACACAAACGTTATTGTATCTGCCCTTCTTTCAAGCCGTCCCGACTCTTATCCTCTGGCTGTTATGGCTCACGTCTATTCAGGCGCCATAACCCCTGTATTTAACGATGAGATTATCAAGGAGTATCGGGAAGTTTTAGGACGTAGAAAGTTTCATTTTGATCAGACAGATGTCGACAGCGCCATTGCAGTTATTACAGGTTATGGCTTAAGTGTCGAGCGGTCCAATGTTGAAGGAGAAGTCTTTCCCGACCCTAAAGATGTTGTGTTCTATGAAGTCAAAATGAGCAAGGAAGACGCCTATCTTGTAACCGGGAATATCAAGCACTTTCCGAAGAAACCGTTTGTCGTAACGCCACGAGAGATGGTGGAATTATTGGAGGGTAAGAAAAAGCCGGAAAATCTTTCGACTTTCCGGCTTTAGTAGAACAAGTGTTAGAAATTTCGAACGAATTTATCCTCGGTTTCAAGGCTGTAATAGAGTTTAAATCTTAAAATCCAAAAGCTATTATTCTTCAGTGTATGGAGTGAACTTAATGTCATATCCGTAAGGATTATCACGCGGTGGTTCTTCAGGAGCGGTATCGTAGACAAGGATACTGTCATGAGATTGTTTGACCTTAAAACCAATATCTTCACCGATGACTCGAGCCATGTCTATGGCCATACCGCAATCTATGGCCCAAACTTTAATGCCCATCCAAGCGGGTCCTTTGGGACAGTCAAAACCGTCCATTTCCTTTATAACTTTCCCCTCGGCTAACACCGTGAAATGGGAGAATGGAGTTTTTAACTTTCCGTACCGAAGTTTTAATTTCCAATCAGAGATACCCGTACTACGATTGCATTTAATACAAATATAAGGATATTTAGCCTTCGTTTATAGATTTCGAACTAAAAAAGAGTCTTCTACGGTGGTGTAAACACGAAAACAGGTGTTAGAAATTTCGAACGAGTTCATTCACGGATTCATAGCAGTGATTGGGTTCAAAGATACCATCCTAACAAAAGAGCTACTATAACTCTTTCTTCTTGAAGATATATTTGATTAAAGTCCCGTCATCCTTCTATATAACAATCACCTTGACTCGAGGGTCAAGATACAGCCCTCGAGTTTCAACTATAGTACGCAACTCTTCTTCAGGAATTCGGCAATAAAGGTGCATATACAGGACATCCTCACTGAAATCGAATTGAACCCCTTTCCTGCTATTGATAAAGACGATGAAAGCTTCCCCTCGTAATGACATTCGTAAGTACGAGTCTATCTTCTCAACCCGAATACGCATTCCCTCTTTCAATCCCATCCTTCTCATTGCTTCGATGCTCCTTCTCTTTCCAAGAACTTCGACATATCCTAGCGTGATATATGTGCATCCAGCCGTTTCAAGAATTGTCCGAGTGATATCTATAAACCTGTTTTCCACATCCAGATAATCTTCCATCGTAACGACCCTCCCTTCATATTCCTTACCGATATCACCATAATAAGTCCATTCGTCTTTTTGATATACCCCATTCTCGTCGTAATACTGTGGTTCGTATTTTACAATCTCATGGGCCGCTTGTTTGAAGCGAAAGCTATTAAAACGGCGTAGTATCAAATCTCTCTGTTTCATGGATGAATGTTGCTTGTTCAAGGCAAAGATAGCTATAATTAAGAAGCCCACAAATACTACTTCGAACTCAAAACAAAAATTATACAATAGTGTAGGCACGAAAAAAGGACAAATCCGAAGAAATGTCCTGTTTAGTAGACCAAACACTCCGAATCTCGAACCTCCGGTTCCTGGAGGGGTTACAGGAAATCCAGGCTTTTTTGGTCAATCTGATGAGCTAAACTAAAAATACAGAGCATCTTTCGATGAGTGAGGGAAACTCTCTATATCAGACCCATGCTTCATTGCCCACGCCTCCTTGGCAATATATAAAACACTTTCACTTTCATTGGCCCAAAAATCTTTTTCCTTTCCCTCGAGAACTCGTTTGAAAAACTCTATCCCGTGAATCATTGCCGTGCAACGAGCATACAAGAATGCATCATCTTCGCCTGGGTTCTTCTTAATGAATGAGTGAATATAATAGGGCTTGTTTAACAACGCCAGTAAATCTGCCAGCGTATCTTCAAATCTGAAAATCACCTCGTCCTCTTCTTGAGACAAGCGGCTAACAGCAGCGTTAGTATCAACTTCACACTCGTCAACTGGTCTACAAAGAGACATGATTTCCCAATATAATGGATCTTGCTGGGTTTCCGTCAATCTGACTCGATCCGGTCTGCCTCTTCGCTGATAAACAAAAAGAGCCACCCCGGCTAAAATCAGGAGGATAATCAAAACGGTGTTGGAAGGCATAATTTTCACGGTTGGGTTTCTCTGGAATCTTGGCAATGATAATAAAAAAATACTATTACCATATCCACCCCTGGCTCATATGTTTTAGCTTTTCTAGTGAACAATCCTTTCTCCTAATCCCTATATCAATAAATGTCCCAGAGCCACTGACTTTAAACCAATCCGAGTCATCAGTCACTGTAATGTGATAATGAAATGGGTGCATACTCTTTTCTAATAAGTATCCGGCAAACTCTCTGACAGTCTTTTCGTCAATGGCAGACACAGCATTTGGATATAAGGATACACTGACACTGAAAGGGCCCATAAGACTTCCAACGCCAATATAATTTACATCTGAATCCGACACCACCTCCAAACTGGCGAATTGTTTATAATCATTTATCAGATGCTCGATGCTGTCTTTCAACGCATTAAGCGCAGCTGGATTTGCACTCTCGACAGCATTACATACTTTTCTGGATAGTTCTATTAACGAATACGAGCCATTGCAGTTCCAATCAGCAATCATATTCTTGAAGACAAAAGAGCACGGTTCTCCATCCATAACGAAAGGCGGATTCTGTGGAGATGACGTAGAAACTGCAAGGTTATACAGCCAAGACAATCTAGTGCAAACGGAACGATTAATAACAACCGAATAGCTCTTTGAATTCCTCAAGCGCCAGTTATCATCTTCATAACCAAGAGAGTACTTAGTAAGTGTGATTATAGATTTATTCAGATCAATCCTAAAACCACGGCAATTGCTTTCATCGATAAATGCGCCATCACACAAAGACTCGTTATCCCCCAACACGGTCTTTAATTCCAACTGACGTTCTTGCGATATAGCATATTCTAAAGCATCTGCAGTATGCAGCCGATCCTGAGCACTGACAGTAAAAGTGTTAAGAATTACAATACAAAGGACAATTACAAAACTGTATCTCATATTATATCTATTCTATCGATCCATCAATCACCTCTTTCTCTTGGAACGCATACGAGGAATAAAAACAGTTTCGCCAGAAACCACGTATCCGTCATCAAAGAAGTCGAATACACCAAAAATAATGCCGATGGCATTATAGCCGCATGCATTAACACAAAGAGAAAAAGGAGGGCCGAAGCTCTCCCCGTGCTGCAGGGACGGAAGAAGGCTACTTTACTTGGTTCTAATCCGGACAGATACTACTTTCGCATCCTGAGAGCGTCTATAGTAATACCGGACTTTCAATGGCTTAACGTTTTGAATCCGAATGTACGAATTCACGTGGGCAAGACCGGACTTTCTAACTTCAACTTGAAGTTTCGTGCCAGCGGGAATAAAGCCGTTTCTTAATAGATTTCGCGGTGGCGGCTAACTAACTAGCCCACAGCGCCTTGCTGCTTTTGCCTGCATCATTTTTCGTGCAGGCAGATCTCGGAAGTGCTTGACACTCAGCAAGATGCCCGCCACCGCTCCCAAATGTATCATTTTAACATTGAAAACGCCCCCCGGGGTAGGAGAAGCGTTCCATCTTATCATTTTGTAATTAACTAACGCTATTCAAGTGCCTATTGTTTCTGTGGCTTCTCGATAAGAGCACAAAGAATACAAAGAAGTGAAAGAGCAACACCAACCCAAGGAAAGACCTTCGCAAACAATGACGTAGATGTATGAGCAGAAGCGGCACCTATCATAGAAATAGGAATCATCCCCAGCGAAATGAGAATCAGATAGATATTTGTGGCTATCTTAATATTTTTTCTATTATTCCATTGTAGAATGGCAGACCCCACCAAGGTTAAGCCAATCAAGAAAAACAATGCGGTCATATCCATCAAGTCGGGATAAGTCCAAACATTGACAAAGAAGTCAATCAGTTCATAGATAGCGACATAAAAGCCCAATGCCCCCCAGACAATAGAGGATACAAGTGCTGGTATAGAACCCAATGTCAATTTTGGTACTTTCATAGAAATAACGAGGTTGGGGCTGCTATGCTATTCTTTGCGATGTAAATGCACTTGGTATTCCGAAAAGGTTTTTCTTCACTGATTCCGTAGTTCCGGAGATAGGCGTACCCGACCCCAAGGGCATCCTTGTCCCAATGGTCACAGAGGGCTTTCAGGTTCCCGTAGTAGTAATGCTGACCGCCGATTTCCAGATGTACGACCATCCGTTCCTGTTTTCCATTTACATTCGCCATCGTTCCGCTATGTTGTTGTAGGTACAAAGATAAAGAATGATGAGCACAATGGAACAGATTACGAAACAGATAAAATAAAAAAACAGGACAAATCTTGCGACTTGTCCTGTTTAGTAGCGGAGGCAGGACTCGAACCTGCGACCTCCGGGTTATGAGCCCGACGAGCTACCGACTGCTCTACCCCGCGATGTGGACTGCAAAGGTAGGAACTTTTTTTAAAACTGCAAATTTTTTCCGACGTTTTGTCGCTTAAGCCTGACCGGACAGGAAGGCGAGCATACTGGCAAGGTCTTGATTGTCAAAGCTGCGCTGCTCTCCGCTGCAGAGATTCTTGAGCTGGACGGTACCGGCGGCGGCCTCGTCGGCGCCGCAGATCGACAGATACTTTATGCCTTTGCGGTCGGCGTAGTCGAACTGCTTCTTAAGCTTGGCGGAGTCGGGATAAATCTCTACCGACACGCCCTCGGAGCGGAGCGCCGACGCAACGGGCAGCACATATTCCAGCTCCGCACGCCCCATATTGGCAAAGAGCAAATCGGCTCCCGAGTAAAGCGAGGCGGGGAATTTATCCAGCCCGGTGAGCACGTCGTAGATACGGTCGGCACCGAACGAAACGCCCACGCCGGACATATCGGGAAGGCCGAAGATTCCGGTAAGATTGTCGTACCGGCCACCGCCGCATATCGAGCCTATCTGCCAGTCGAGAGCCTTGACTTCGAAGATTGCACCCGTGTAATAATTGAGTCCGCGGGCAAGCGAAAGGTCCATCTGGCAGGGCATCTGCACGCCGGCTGCGTGTATCAGGCCGAACAATTCGTCCAGCTCGTCAAGGCCCTTGAGCCCCTCGGGCGAGGCGGCAAGCAGCTTGCGCATAGACTCCAGTTTATCTTCAAAACTCCCCTCTAGCAGCAGCACGGGCTTCAAACATTCGATGGCCTGGGCTGTAAGTCCCTTCTCCAGCAGCTCGGCGCACACCGCGTCCAGACCTATCTTGTCGAGCTTGTCGATAGCTACCGTTATGTCCACGACCTTGTCGGGGAAACCGCACACTTCCGCCAGGCCGGTGAGAACCTTGCGGTTGTTGATCTTCATACAAACCCTCACGTCCAGCAGGCTGAACACCTTTTCCACAATCTGCACCAACTCCAGCTCGCACAGCTGCGAACGGGAGCCTATGGCATCGACATCGCACTGATAAAACTCACGGTAGCGCCCCTTCTGGGGACGGTCGGCACGCCACACAGGCTGGATCTGGAAACGCTTGAACGGGAAAGAAATCTCACCCTGATGCTGCACCACAAAGCGGGCGAACGGCACGGTAAGATCGTAACGGAGGCCCTTTTCACACACCTGCGGAGCGAGCGGACGCTCGAAATCGACATCGGCGAAAGCATCTCCGGAATTAAGGATACGATACAGCAACTTGTCTCCTTCCTCACCGTACTTGCCCAGCAGGGTGCCCAGGTTCTCCATAGCGGGAGTTTCTATCTGGGCATAGCCGTAGGTCTTGAAAACGGTACGTATGGTATCGAAAATATAGTTGCGCGCAGCCATCTGCGAAGGGCCGAAATCTCTGGTTCCCTTGGGGATAGAAGGTATTTGTGACATAATTGCGCAAATTTACTTACTTTTGCACAAATAAATTAATGTAAGATGAAGAATTTTCTGAAAATGGTGCTCGCAGTTATATGCGGCATCCTGTTGCTGAACGCGCTCATCATAGCCGTCGTATCCGGCCTGGCCAGTTCCGGGACGCCTTCCGTCCCCGCCGAGGGCGTGTTGAAGATCGATATGTCCAAGATCATCATCGACGAGCAGAGCAAAGAGACCGACCCTATGACAATGATACAGAGCCGCGGACAGTCTCCCGCCACCATAGGTATCTGGGAAGCGGCGCGCGCCCTTGACGCGGCGGCCAGCGACCCCGGCATCAAATACATATACCTCAAGACCGACGGTTCGATGACCAGCCTTGCCAAGATGTACGAATTCAGCAAAGCCCTGAACACTTTCCGCCAGAGCTCCGGCAAGGCCATAGTGGCATATATGGAATCCCCTTCCACCGGCAGCTACTATCTGGCTTCCGTCGCCGACAAGATTTATATGACTCCGCACCCCGGTGCAACCGTTTCGATGAACGGTCTGAGCAGCCAGATGTTCTTCCTGGGCGACCTTCTCAAGAAGCTCGGCGTAAACGTGCAGCTCATCCGTCACGGCAAGTATAAATCGGCCGGCGAGATGTTTACGCGCGGCAACTCCAGCCCCGAAAACCGCGAGCAGTACCAGGTGATGGTCAACTCGATGTGGAAGGCCGTCGCTACCGACATAGCTGCGAGCCGCAGCATAGACATCGACAAATTCAACGACTTGATCGACAATCTGAGCCTCTGCCTGCCCCAGGACTTTATCGACCACTCCCTGGTGGACGAACTGCTTGACCGCAAGGGGCTGGAAGACCAGCTTGCAGTACTCGCCGTGGCCGACAATTTCAAGGATGTGACAATGATTCCCTTTGCCGACTACACCACCGCCAAGGTACTCCCCGGCAAAGGCACCAAAAAGATTGCCGTCATCTATGCCAACGGCGATATAGTGGACGGCAGCGCCGAGGATAATGTGGCCGGCGACCATTTTGCTTCCATCATCGAAAAAGTACGCGAAGACAAGAGCGTCAAGGCCGTGGTGCTGAGGGTCAACTCCCCCGGCGGAAGCGTGCTGGCTTCGGAGAAAATCAAGGCCGAACTCGACCGCCTGCAGGCCGAAAAGCCCCTCGTAGCATCGTACGGTGACTATGCCGCATCGGGCGGATACTGGATCTCCAATAACTGCGAGACCATCTTCACCACCCCTGTGACCCTCACCGGATCGATAGGTGTATTCGGAATGGTTCCCGACTTCAGCAAGACAGCTTCCGACGTGCTCAACGTGGGTGTCGAGACCGTGTCGTCCAACAAGCACGGTGCAATGTACTCGCTGGTCAAGCCCTTCGACCAGGCCGAATACAACTATATGCTCCGCAGCATCGAAGACATCTACGACCGTTTCACCTCCCTGGTGGCCGACGGACGCGATATGACCAAAGAAGCTGTTGATGAGATCGGTCAGGGCCGCGTCTGGACCGGCGCCGACGCCCTGGGAATCAATCTCGTAGATGAAATAGGAACGCTTGACGATGCAGTTGCCTACGCCGCCGACCTTGCCGGCGACCCTACCCTGGCCAACTGGAACGTCAAAGCCTACCCCGCACCTCCCACCACAATGGAGACCCTTATGAATTCGATGGGCGGGAAGCAGCAGGACTACAGCATCGAGGCTATCTACCAGAAAATCAAAGAGCCGCGCATCGTGGCACGGCTCCCTTACGAAATCAAGATCTTAAACTAGCAGCACTACTGCGAACAGATACAAGAGAAAACCCTGCAGCTTCAAACGCCGCGGGGTATTTTCTTGTGCCACCGCAGAGGCCCCGTCAAGAGCCACAAGCGACTCTATCTTGGAGAATTCCGGCAGCGAGCGCTCGGGCCACTTGGCTATGACCATACCGTTGGAAATGAGCGTGGCGCCGCCGTTGGAGCGGTTCAAGCTCATAAGATTGCGCCGGTCGGCAGTGTACGCTCCTTCAACTCCGGGAAACTCTCCCGCGGCAACATACACGGGTTCGGCGGTTCCTAGCTCCCTCAATGCATCTCCGAACTCCTTCAGGGAGGCTGCCTTGCCGGCAGACAAATCGTCCGGATCATAAACCGTCAGCAGCAATTTGTGCCCGGAGGCGAGAAGCTCGTCACAATACTCCCCGTCTGGCGCGCATATCGACAGCAGAGGCGCATCGGCAGAAGGGGTAACCTGAGCCTGCATCAGCGTCACACCCGGCTTGAAAGGGGTAAAATCCATAGCCGGCACGTGAAGCAGCGAGTAAACCGTGAAGGCCATTACCGAAATCATAGCAATGGCAAACGAACCTATCTTTACGCGCGGAGGCTTCCACACGCTCTTGAGCGGCACAAAGGCCACCGCCCACAGGGCGCAAAGCACCACATTCTTTATAAACGACTGGAAATGAGTCAGATGTATAGCCTCTCCAAAGCAGCCGCAGTCCATCGGTGGATTCTTGATCCACAGAATCAAGGTAAGCACGGTGAAAAACAGCAGCAGCACTCCCGACACCACAGAGGTAATACGGGGGCTCACACCGGTAAGGAGAGCCGCACCCACTACCGCCTCCAGCATAGCGAACAAAACAGCCGTCACTTTGGAGATAGGAGCGAGGAAGCCCAGATGGAAGAAGTTGAAATACTCCCCCACCACCAGCGATGCGCCCACGGGGTCCATCAACTTGAGCAATCCCGCGCCGAACAGGACGAAGCCGGCCACGAACGCACAAATCCTCTTAACGCTCTTCATATACTGCACGCAGTTTAGCAAAAATAGCCTCGGGAGCAAGCATAGAGCCGTCAGGGGCGGCACAATCGACCCGCACCAGCGACTTGTCCAGCGATGCCTGCCGCAGATACATCGAGCGTACGCGCTTCTGGAACTCAATGTCCGCCTCGTGGATATCGCTCGCCCCGTTCAGGTATCCCCTTTCGCCTCCGACCCTCTGCCGCGAGAGGCTCTGCTCCACAAAGGAAATGGGGACGTCAAGGAAAATGTTCAAGTCGGGCCTGGGAAGGTCGAACTGACCGTATTCGGTGTTAAGTATCCACTCGCGCAGCTCCTCGGCGCCCTCCTCGTCGGGCATCTTGGCACACTGATAAGCGATATTTGAATAGACGTAGCGGTCGAGCAGCACAGTGCCGCCTTCTTTAATCACTTTGCGTATCAGGGGAGCCGCGTCGCGACGGTCCTCGGCAAAAAGAAGGGCCACCAGCTGGGGGTGCACCTTGTCGATGGGGCCGAAACCTCCGCGCAGGAACTTGCCAATGAGTCCGCCGTAAACAGGGGCGTCGTAACGCGGGAAATGAATGTATTCCAATTGCGGGCAGCGCCCGGAAAGATACTCCCTCATCATCCTGACCTGGGTGGACTTGCCGGCCCCGTCAAGACCTTCTATTACAACAAGCATTACTCTTCCTCCAAATAAACATCGTCCCCGGGCTCGGCAAAGCCGAATTCCTCGCGGGCGAACTTTTCCAGTGAATCACGGGAAGTGGAAAGCATATGGATACGGGCGTCCAGCCTCTCGTTGTCTTCTTTCAGGGCCTCTATACGCCTCTCCTGGCTGCGCAAGGTAAATCCGGCCTGCACCCAGCGCACCAACGAATCCTTCTTGATGAACAAAAACAGCACGAACACCGCGGTTATGATTATGGCGAAGCGCAGGAAGGAGCGCTGCGGAGCACGGTTTCCGTCTTTTGATTTGTCCCAAATGTCCTTAAATTTTCCCATAATCACAAAAATAGTTAAATTTGCGGATTATAAAGACTTTTTTTTATGAAACCTACTCTTTTAGTTCTTGCTGCCGGGATGGGCAGCCGTTATGGCGGACTCAAACAGATCGACCCTCTGGGACCGTCTGGAGAAACCATTATAGATTATTCTATCTACGATGCGGTACGCGCCGGCTTCGGCAAGATAGTTTATATCGTCCGGGATTATTTCCTGGATGCGTTCAAAGAGGCGGTGGCCCAGAAATACAGCCACGTCACCTGCCCCGACGGAGAGCCCCTTCAGTTCGAGTTCGTAACCCAGGAGCTGGACAAGATACCCTCCGGTTTCACTCTCAACCCCGAGAGGCAGAAACCCTGGGGCACCGCACACGCCGTGCTGATGGCCAAAGACGTCATCAACGAGCCCTTCGTGGTCATCAACGGTGACGATTTCTACGGCCGTGATTCTTTCCGCATCGCAGCCGACTGGTGCTTCGCCCACGAGGGCGGCAGCTCCACATACGGTATTGTAGGTTTCGAGATCGACAACACCCTCAGCGAGTCGGGCGGCGTGTCCAGAGGCATTTGCCAGTACGACGCCAACGGCCGCCTGATCACCGTGGTAGAGCATCACAACGTGCTCATCGAGCCCGACGGAGTGCTGCGCGGAGATAATTCCCAGACCGGCGAGAGGGTGGAACTCAAGGCAAAGGACCTCTGCTCTATGAATATGTGGTGCTTCACTCCCGACTACTTCACCAAGAGCGCAGAGGTGTTCGTGCAGTTCCTCAAAGACAACATTATGGAACTCAAGAAGGAATTCTACATCCCCTTCGCCGTCGATTATATGATTCACAACGCTCTTGCCGAGTGCGATGTCCTTTCGACCCCTTCGCGCTGGTTTGGAGTAACCTTCAAGGAAGACCGTCCCGCAGTGGTAGCCAAATTCGCCGAACTGGTCAAGGAAGGCGTTTATCCTTCCCCTCTTTATTGATATGAGGAAGCGCGGCAACTATAAATTCCTGGGGAAATTCTCCTGGTACATCCCCGGAGTGGGAGGGATGTTCGGCTTGCTGGCCTGGTTGCTGGTCGGGGCCCTGCTGGGCAGCATCGCCCTCCTGATCATTATCGGGGTGTTCGGTCAGGACGCAGGCACCGAGTACGGCAACCTCATCAGCTACCCGCTGATGTTCGTACCTCCTATGCTCTACGCCGCCGTAAAAAGCAACTCGCTGAGTATGACGGAGTCGGGAGTGAAGCTCGACAGCAATAACCTCGCTCCCCTCGGCGCCGTACTTTGTGTAGTCCTGGTTACGATAGGCACCCTTGCCATCGGATTCTGGGCTGAGGCCATAAGCAGCCTGCTCCCGGCTATGCCCCCTATTTTGGAAGAAGCATTAAAGAGCCTGACCGGCGGCAACTTCATACTTAACTTCCTATGCGTCAGCATCTTCGCCCCTGTGTGCGAAGAGTGGCTCTGCCGCGGTATGGTGCTGCGCGGACTTCTAAAGCGCTCCCGCATCAAGCCTGTGTGGGCCATAGTCATCTCGGCCCTGTTCTTTGCACTTATCCATCTCAATCCCTGGCAGGCCATACCGGCATTCCTGTTCGGCTGCCTGTTCGGATATGTGTACTACAAGACCGGATCGCTCAAGCTCACGATGTTGATGCACTTTGTCAACAACACCTTCGCTCTTGTCTGCGGACATATAAGCGCCCTGGAAGATATGAACACCTGGGCCGACCTCATCAAGGCTCCCCTGTACTACATAGTGCTTGCTTCGACGGTGATAATCACCATACTGGTGGTCCTCGCCTTCCGCAAGATCCAGCTCAAGGACCCCACCGGGAACCTGGACGAAATCCCCTCAATATTCGAATCGAATGAAGTTTAACGCAGCAGCAGTCCTGGCGGCCGCTCTCCTGTGTCTTGCCGCCTGCAACCGCCCATCGACGCATTTCACAGTGTCGGGAGTGGTAACCGACACCCTCTCCAGAGTGCCGGGCAGTATGGTATATCTCATAGGTCCCGACGGTCCGATCGACTCTACCGCTGTCAAAAAGAACTCATTCACCTTCAAGGGCGAGATAGACAAGACCAAGCAGCTGGTCGTTATGCTGCACTTCCCCGGAAGGGACAAGTACGACGACCGCTTCCTGACCTCGTTCGTGCCCGATGTAGAGCGCATACGCATCCATCTCGACTACCCCGCCACCGTGACGGGAAGTCCCATTACCGATGCCATAGGCAAGTACCGCGAGGACACGATGAACCTCTACTACGAGCACGAAACCGACATCGGCTCCCTTACGATGAACGGCGACACGCGCGCCGCCGATTCCATCTACCAGGCACAGCTCGCCAAGATTGACGAACTGAGCCGCGAGACCTACCTCGCCAATACCGACAACGCCCTTGGCAGGCAGGCCATCACCCAGCTGTTCAACGACCTGGACGCCCCGGAACTTGAAGAGCTCCTGTCGAAGGGCGCCGATTTCATCCGCAACGACGAGGCTCTGCTCGCGCTGCTAAAGGTCAAGCAGAACGCCTGGGCCACAAGCGCCGGTTCGCCTTTCGTGGAGATAGTAGGCACCACCGCCGACGGCAGCCCCACCTCATTGAGCGACTTTGCCGGCAAAGGCAATTACGTGCTCGCCGACTTCTGGGCATCGTGGTGCGGACCCTGTATGATGGCAATGCCCGCCCTGCGCGAACTGCGCGACCGCTACAAAGACAAAGGACTGGTGGTGGTGGGCATAAACGTATGGGAGCAAAAGCCCGAAGACGGCCCCTCCTGCGCCAAGCGCGAAGGAATGGACTGGGACATTATTTTTACCTCCGGCAACGAAGTTACCGAGGCATATGGCATAGAAGGCATACCGACCCTCATCTTGTTCTCTCCCGACGGTAAAGTGGCCGACAGGCTGCTGGGCGAGGACGGACTGGAAGAAATGCTGGCAAAATATCTCGAATAGGCAGTGAATGTAATCTCCCGAATATGGTTCCCCGCAGCGGTGATGGTAACGGCCATCGCCGGTGCCCTCGGTTTCGGCCGGCAGGGCGTGGAGTATCACCATATTCCCGACCCTCTGCCCGTGCCGGATACCGTGGTGTATCCCAAAGACGCCTACAAGCTCAAGCGGGTGGGAGACTTCGAGAGCGTAAAGATTGCCGACAGCCTTCTGACGGATGACGCCGACACGTCGGCGGTACTTGACACCCTGCCGCACCTGACCGCAAGAGACACCATAAAAGTGCCCGATTCGCTGCGCTTCATCGATCCGTTCCGCTACAAGTACTATGTGGCCCTGCTGGATTCGCTCACCCACGTCATTGTGCGCGATTCTCTCCAGCGCAGTTCCGATTCGCTGAAAGTGGTGGCCGACACGCTCCAGGCAAGAGGCTTGGACAGTCTGTCGCTGGGGATGCGCGCACTGGCTCTCAGCGACTCGCTCGACTGGCGCAAGCTCGATTCCATTTACGTATCCGACTCCACCGCACGTGCCAAGGCGGCCTTCCTTGCCTGGTACAACTCCCTGAGCCGCAGCGAGCGCAGGAAATACGATATGGAGCAGGCACTGCCGGCAAAACTTGCCGAGATGGACTCCCTGCGCAAGCTGGAGGAAGACAAGAAAGCCTACAGAGACTCGGTCACGGAGTACACGCCGCGTATCCTGTCCACCTTCGCCGTGCCCGACTCGATGCAGTACAAGCGCATTATAGAATGGACCGTCGACCAGGACTTCCACCGTATGGACGTCAAGGAGCCCGACACCACCTACAATTACCATTTCTACGACTATCCGTTCCTGCGCAAAGATGTCAACGCCACGTGGCTCGGCGTGGCAGGATCGCCCCTCCAGTACTATAACTTCCAACTCCGCGGCAGCGAAGAAGATGTAGAATTCTACAACGCCCTCGAAGCCTGGTCGTACTCGCCGCGCACCATCCCCCACTACAACACCAAGACTCCACACACCGAGCTCGCCTACTCCGGCACCCTGCTGGCCGGCGACGCCAAGGAGTCGGACAACCTGCACATCCTCACCACCCAGAACATACTGCCGGAGCTCAATTTAACCATCAGCTTCGACCGTTTCGGAGGAGGCGGTATGCTGGAGGCCGAGCAGACGGCCAACAAGACCTTCTCGCCGCGCCTCAACTACATAGGCAAGAAGTATATGGCCCACCTCGGGTACATCTACAATATGGTGGACCGCCAGGAGAACGGCGGTATAGTGGACAATATGTGGATCAGGGATACCACCGTGGAAGCCCGTGAAATACGGGTGGCCATAAGCGGTTCGGCGTCCAGGGTAACCAAGAACACCTTCTTCCTGAACCAGCAGTACCGTATCCCCTTCGACTTTATCGAGAAGCTGAAGGCCCGCAAAGACACCGCCGCAGTTCAGGACACCACCCTGGCCGTCGATGCCGACACCCTGCGCCGCGACATTACCACCGCCTTCATCGGTCATAGTTCCGAGTGGTCGAGTTATACCCGCAAATACACCGACAACATCACGTCCCAGATCGGCCGCGACTTCTACCACGACGTATTCAACTATGGCCAGCAGAGCGCCGACTCGCTGCGCACCATCAAGCTCGACAACAAAGTGTTCCTGCGCCTGCAACCCTGGGGCAGCGAGAGCATAGTGTCCAAGCTCGACGTGGGCGTGGGCGACAGGCTTATGCAATGGTTCGACAGCACATCAGTACGTCCGACCTTGCATTCGGAGAACTCGGTATATGTGTATGCGGGCGCCGAGGGGCAATGGCGAAACTACCTCAACTGGGACGGAAAAGCGCATTTCAACGTGCTGGGACCCGCTATCGGAGACACAAAGATAGAGGCCAACGCCGGGCTCAATTTCTACCCGTTCAGGCGCGCCCGCAAGAGCCCCATTTCGGTAGGAGCCCACTTCGAAACCAGTCTCAAGACTCCCGACTACTACACCCGTATGCTGCAGACCAACCACTTCAGCTGGGAGAACGATTTCAGCAAGATATCTACGACCCAGATCAGGGGCAATATCTCCATACCCCGCTGGCGCCTGAGCGCCGACGTAGGCTACTCGCTGCTGGTCAACAACATATACTATGACACGCTCGGCATAGTAAAGCAGAATCCGGTGCCTATGAGCGTGCTGTCCGCCTCTCTGCGCAAAGAATTCGTGCTGGGACCTATGCACCTAGACAACAGGGTGCTGGTGCAGTACTCCTCCGAGCCCGACATAGTGCCCCTGCCCACCCTGGCGCTCAACCTCAGATGGTACGCACAGTTCGTGGTGCAGCGCAACGAGGCCAAGACCCACAACGTGATGGAAATGCAGATAGGTATCAACGCCTTCTACAACACCCAGTGGTATGCTCCCGCCTGGAATCCGGCCTTGGGCGTGTTCCATAACCAGAACCTCAACCTGTACGAGAACGGTCCGTATTTCGACATCTTTATGAATATACAGTGGAAGCGCTGCTGCATCTTCCTCAAGTATCAGAACTTCGGACGCGGCTGGCCGATGCGGCGTAAAGACTACTTCACCGCCGACCACTACATCACGACTCTTGACGGCACCGACGGTTTGAAACTCGGTATCTTCTGGCCCTTCTACTTCTCAACCGAAAAGCATGTGTCGCACGGGGGCAATCATTAGTGCGTGCGCAGCTCTGGCCTTGCTCCTCTGCATCCCCTCTTGCAAACAAGAAGAGCAGGACGGCAGAGAGGCACTCGCCTGCGCCATCAGCTTGAACGGACGCGAGTCAAGCGGCTCCTCGCTGCTGTGCGGCTACAATCATTTCCTGCTTCATCGATTTGCCTCTGCCACCGGCAGCAAGGCCGCCATAAGGCTCGCCGGCAGCAAGGAGTCGCTGCTCGATTCGCTGCGCAGCGGAAGCCTGGACGTGGTGTCCTTCCCGTACATCGACTCGCTTTCGCAGGACAGCACCCTGCTGGCCATCAGCGTAGACAGCTGCGGGCTGTGGGTATTCAGCGCGCAGGAGTCCCGGGCAGAACGCGCCTCCGAATGGCTTGAGGAATACCGCAGTTCGGAAGCTTACGCCTCCCTAAGGCAGCCATATTTCGACATTTACAGCCCTTCCAAGCGTGACAGCGCATCCTTCATCTCCCCTTACGATTCGCTCATACGCGCGTGGGCCGATACGCTCGGATGGGACTGGCATATGCTGGCCGCACTCATTTATAAAGAATCTCGTTTCCATATCGAAGCGCGCTCGCAGATGGGTGCCGAAGGCCTTATGCAGCTGCGTCCCCGCACCTCCAGGCTTTTCGGGTGCACTGATGCGCTCGATCCCGCGCAGAACATAAGCGCCGGGATCAAGCTGCTCGTATCTCTCCGCAGCCGCTACAGCAAGATGGCCTCGGGCGAAGAGCTCACAAAATACACACTTGCGGCCTACAATGCCGGCACGGGCCGCATCAAAGACTGCATCAGCCACGCGCGGCACCTTGGCGTGGACGTTTCGCGCTGGGAGAATGTGGCCGAGGTCATTCCACAGATGCAGGACGACTCCATCGCTGCTCTGGGACATATATCCCTTGGCAAGTTCAACGGCCGCGAGACCGTGAGTTTCGTGCGGCAGGTTTACTCGTACAGCAACCGTTACCGCCAAATCTGCCCGTAGTATGAACGCCCAGACTTTCATAGCCCGCAAACTGCGCTTCTCGGGACGGCTGGCCATAGTGGCGATTGCTATTTCGTTCTTCGTAATCGTGCTCTCGCTGGCCATCTCCGCCGGCTTCAGGTACGAGATACGCAAGGGCCTGTCGGAGGTCTCCGGCGATATACGCCTTGTTGGAAGCAGCGAGCCCGTGAACATTCAACCCTCTTATTATGAGGCGCTTGAGAAAGTAAGCGGAGTGCGTTCCATAGCTCCGGCAGTATGGAAGCCCGGCATCATAAAGGGCGAGACGGACATTTGCGGGGTGCTGGTTAAAGGCGTACCTATGCCCGACAGCTGCTCGCTCCAAGCCCTCATTCCCAATTCCCTCTCCCGCGCTCTGGGGCTCAGCGAAGGCGACTCGTTTACAACATATTTCATCGAAGATAAGGTCCGCGCCCGCCGTTTTACGGTAGGCGGCACTTATGAGGGGATTATGGATTCCGAGGGCTCCTACATCGTTAAGGTTCCCCTGGCCGATATGCAGCGGCTGTGCGGTTACGCGGCCGACGAAGCAAGCGTGCTGGAAGTGAGCATCGACCCGGCGCGAGCCACTGCCGTCGGAAGCCGTATCATTGCCGACCAGCTGTACCTGGCTTCGCTCTCGGGGCATCAGGAAGATGAAGATATACTGCACGGCGAAACGGCCAGGGCGCGTTACCCTCAACTCTTTGACTGGCTTGACCTTATAGACTTTAATGTACTGGCCATCATATTGCTTATGACGGTTGTGGCCGGCTTCAATATGATTTCCGGACTGCTTATCCTGCTGTTCCGGAACATCTCCACCATCGGCACTCTCAAGAGCCTCGGGATGCCCAACAAGAGCATAGCGTCGGTGTTCCTGCGGGTAGCTTCACGCATAGTGCTGATAGGTATGGCCATAGGAAACGGCGCCGCCCTGCTGTTCTGTGCTTTGCAGGGCGGAACTCATCTGATAAAACTCAATCCGGTCAATTATTTCGTGTCCTTCGTGCCGGTGCACGTGGACATCGGACTCATACTGACGGTCGATATAGTGGCATTCGGGGTGATAATGCTCTTTATGCTCATCCCCTCGCTGTTTATCTCCAAGGTCGATCCGGCTGTGACCGTACGAGTAAAGTAAGCGGGCTTATTTCTTTTTGCTGATGGCCTCCAGACGCGCCTGGCTGGCCGCTTTTTCCATATCTGAGTCGGTGGCCCCGATCAGATAGGGCAGATATTTCTTCTCGAGTTTGATATTCTTTTCGCTGCGGGCGAGCACCACGCAGTTCTTGGCGGCGTTGTAGTCGTCGGGGTATTTCTTGAGTACCTTGTTGTACCACTTCAGCGCCTTGGAGGGGTTCTTCTTATATACCAGCCAATAAGAGCCCAGGTTGTTCATAAAACCCGCGTTGGAAGGGTACAGCTTAAGCATAGTCTCCGACACCGTTTTGAGAGCCTCGTACGAGGCAGGTGTGGCGAATTTGAAAAAGTTGAAGCAGTACTCCTGAATAGTGGACACAAAGGTTTCTTCGTCAACCGCAATCCCGTAGTAGGTCCAGTTGGGACGGGCCGACTTGTTGTAGTCGATAAGCGACAGGAGTTCGCGCGTGGCAAGGTCGGGACTGTCTTTCTCGTAAAGAGCCAGGGCGGTGATCTTGTCCACCCTGTAGGCCAGTTCCGACGGCAAAAGCTCTATGGCCTTGTCCACCGCCTGCTGGGAGCGGGCAAAGAGAGAATCCACAAAAATTCTCTCCTCAAAGTAGTTTACGTCGCGCCCGAGGCTGTCTTTGAGGGTGAGAATCGGATCGGCGCCCAGATATTTGGAGCCTTCCTTTGCCACCACCGTGCTGCTCATCGATTTGGCCAGGTAGTACTTGCTGCGGCCTTCATACACGCCAGGATCGTCGGGGAAATCAGCCTCCCAGCGGTCCAGGATGGTTTCCACGCCCACTCCTGCAGCGCCCACGTTACGCACCTGGCGCTCATAGCGCGCGGCATACGAAGCCGCATCGGTCTGTGCTTGCGCGACGCCTCCCACGAGCAGCGCCGCCAGAATCAGTATCTTTTTCATATGTCTTTCAGAATTCTGCGTCCGGAGGGGTGAAGATTGTTGCAGCGTTTGCCCAGATTCTTCACGAACCCCAGGGGATGCCCCTTGTATGTCACTACATTGTACCCCACGGGGGCGTCGGGGAGCACAAAGGAATCCCGGTGCAGGAAATGCAGGGCCGTCTGAAGGTCCAGTTCGGCACAAGGATACTTGTTTTTGTCAAAAAAGATGCTCAGGGCCTCGTCGGCATTGGGAATCAAGTCCTTACCCTTGCGCTCGGGTGCGGGAGGGCCGCTCCACAGGGGGCGCAGAAGTGACGGATTGCCTCCCAGCGGGTCCGGAGCGGAGGAGGTTTTGACCAGCGCCCCAGCCCACTGTCCCTCGCCGGGTACCTCGCCGGCACGCAAGAGATTGCCGCATTCGGTCTGCTTGACCCCGTACGAGGCAAAGCCGCTCTCGGACGGCAGGATTTCTCCGCCAAGGGTGCTTGCCGCCCATAGCAGGTTGCCGTCGTTTTCGGCATATTCGTAAGTGCAGGTGGAGTAGATGAGCACTCCCCCCTCCCGGAGGGCAGGCCACACGTCGGCGAGGATGCGCTTCTGCCGCGCCGCGCAAAGGTCCACCAGTTCGGGGCTCCATTCCTGCTCCGCCCGCGGATCTTTGCGGAACATTCCCTCGCCGCTGCAGGGCACATCGGCCACGATGATGTCGAAACTGCCGGGAAGAGCCTTACCGATGAGCGCAGGGTCGGCCGAGATGACCTTTACCGCCGGATCGCCCCAGATGGCAGCATTATCGGCGAGCGTGGCGGCGCGGGACTTGATGACCTCGTTGGAGAAGAGCGTAAACTTGCCTCCACAGGCCTCCCGCAGCGAAGATGAGATGTCGGTGGTCTTGCCGCCGGGAGCCGCGCAGAGGTCCAGCACCCGTATGCCGGAAGGGCTGCCGAGCCTTTGGACTTCTCGCCGGAAGATATGCCCCACGAACATAGCCGATGAATCCTGCACGTAATAGCAGCCGGCGTGCATCAGCGGGTCGGTGATAAACGACGGACGGCTCTCCAGAAAGCGTCCGTAAGGGCTCCAGGGTACAGGCTCCCCGGCGGGACCGTCAAGCCCCTTGAAAGGATTGAGCCTTATTGCAGTACCCGGAACGTCC
>JAGCCX010000045.1 GCA_017651465.1 Bacteroidales bacterium | reverse complement strand
GATGGCGCCGCGGGCGATGGTAGCACCGTTTTCACTGACCTTCTGGGCAGATTTGCCATCTTTAACCGATGTTACATTGAGGCCGCTGAACTGGCCGGGAGCAACTGCAGCATAGTAGGTGGTTCCTACCGCAAAGCCTTCCGCGCATGACACCGCCACGCCTACGGCAGGAGTTGCAGCAGGGGTTGCAGGGAAAGCAACTTCAGGGGCTGCACTTGCAGAAGCAGTCACTTGCACGGTGCCGCCGAACGATCCGGTAAGGGGAGCGAAAGTCACCTTGGTAAAGCCTTCCTGGGCCACCTGGAAAGAAACAAGCGACACAGTGTTGTAGAATGTCGGCTTAGATGCCAAGCTCTCGAAATAGGCCACAGATGAAAGGGCGTCAGGATCGACCGTTGCAGTGCCGGAAATAGTCTGGTCGCCGATTTTCATCGTTACCACGTTGTTGGAGCACGATACGGCATTCTTGAAAGGATAAGCGGCCACAAAAGTGGTACTTCCTTCGGGCACTGAACCGGTGATGGTAACGGAGGAGCCGTCAACAGCTTTGACACTGAACTTCTCAGCGCTTCCGGTTCCGCCGGGGAATACGGCCACTTCTTCGCCAACGCTCCACACGACCTTCTTGCCGTCGAGCACAGCCTTTGAATCTACATCGCAATTAGCGGAAAGAGTAATCTGTACGTAGCCCTTCCTGGGCCCTACGATCTCCTCGGTAGCAAGTTCCCTGGTGCAGGAAACTGCGGCAGCAAGCAAGAGTGCTGCAAAGACAAAATACTTCTTCATAGCAACTCTCATTTTACCAGTCGAAAGACTCTTGCTCGGTGAAATCCTCGGTACTGGCATCGGGACTTTCACACAGAAGCTCTGCGAGACTCTTCTCTACCGTTTCACATACCGGAGCAGCGTATGCTCCGAACAAAGGTTTTTTGATCATAATGATATGGTTAATAATGATGTTAAATCGTATTCGCCAATTTGCAAAATTAAAAAAAATTGAACAAGTACAAAAAAAATCGGGAGGATAATTATTTGCCTGCCGGCATCAAATTATCCTCCCGAAAATGGATATCTGACAGCTATGAGCTACAACTCTACATTCCAGTTAATTGTATAAACAGGATTGATGTAACCGGCCATCTTGTCGGGGATATCTCCCGCCGAGATGGTGACACCGTTAATTGAGGCATCATTTGCAATCTTGAAAGGCTTGACGGTTCCTACATTGGTGACATAGGAGGAATTATCTTTGATGTTTATAGTACCGCCCAGCAAATATCCGGCACCGATAGTCTCGGCAGCGGTAAGAGAGCCGGCCACGGTGCAATCGTCCCAGGTCTGGCTGGTGTTGCCGATACCGCCGCAGAAGAGTGCGGAATAGCCCTGTGCGCCGGAAGCGGATACAGTGCCGGCAGTAGAGTTGCCGGACACCTCGATACCCTCGCCACCGCAGGTAATGAATCCCGAGAAGCCGCCGGATGATGCCTGAGCGTCATTCATAACCGCCTCGATATTACCCGTATTATGGCAGTCTTTCAAGACAAGTGTATTCAACATTCCACCTATTCCGCCTACGCGGTTGGCGGCCGAAGTGGCAGCCTTGATGGAACCCGAATTAGTACATCCGGAAATCTCACTGAGCTTTGCGTTGCAGCGTCCCACACATCCTGCAGTATAGCGAAGGACTGAACCGAAGCCGCCCTTCATCTCAACATTACCTGTGTTCACAAGGCCCTTGAGCAAGAATCCGGCCTGATTCTGGTCTCCTACCACGCCACCGGCAAAACTGTTGCTTAAGGAGCGGTTGGCCTCAGAGGCGGAAGTCAGGACCACGTCCAGCACGACATTGCCCTTATTAGTACAATCCTCCGCAGAATTGAAAAGCTTGCCCACGACGCCTGCCACATAAGGAGAATAACTCTTGGTTACCACATCCACTGCGCCGTCGTTCAGACAGCCGCTGACGGGAGCGCAGGTAAAGCCTACCACTCCGCCGGCGAAATTGTTGGTCTTGTTGGTGTCCTTCATATTGATCTTTGCGACCAGCTTTCCGTGATTCTCGCAGTCCTTGAAGTAAGCACCGGCTTCGTCGGCATCGGCATTGGTATTGCAGCCGGCCTGGCCGACAACGCCGCCGAAGGAAGGATTGGTATGGATTCCGGCACCCTGGGCCAGGGAACCGGCGGCGCCGAAGGTTCCGGTAATGCTCACATCGCCATAGTTCTTGCAGCCCTCGACGGAATACAACACGCAGGCAGCCACGCCACCCACAGCAGGGCGGGTAGTATTGACATCGTCATAAGCATTCTCGTAAGACACCGCACCACGGTTGGTGCAGTTCTTTATGCTTCCGAACACAAAACCGGTCACTCCGCCGACATTGGCGTAAGTGCCATCTCCGTTGGTGGAAATCTTGTAGCTGATAGATCCCTCGTTGACGCACCCGTCAAGAACTCCGCGATTGCTCTTTGATGCATATGCGGCGGCAGTTGTTCCTCCGACGACTCCACCCAGGTAGATATGCTTTGAGGTGCCCTCGATCTGAATATCGATATCACCCGTATTCTTGCAGTTGACCACGCCCTCGATAGGGAGCCCGGCTTTCTCGCGGTCGGCAGTGCCGGAATTGAAGAAAGCCGCCAGGCCGCCTACCCAGATATTGCCGGTGGCTGCAGGAATATCGATGTTGATATCTCCGTTGTTGATACAATCCTTCATCTGTCCGTAGGAGATACGGCAAAGATATCCGAAATGCAGGCCGGAGATTTGGTCGGTAAACTTCTGCGCCGTGGCATTATTGACGATGCCTTCAAGGGAGCCGGTGTACTTGACAGTGTCGCAGATGTAGCAAGAATAGGTGTTCTGCAGGCTGAAGTTGCAGCTCTGGTCTATCTTCAGGTTGACAATCTTGCCCCACAAGGCGCGGATAAGCGAGCTGTGGCCGTCGGAAGTCCAGTTCTTGAAGCTGTAGTTCTGGCCGTCAAGCGTTCCCTTGAAAGAAAGGGCCTGGGAGATGACGACATCGGTAAGGTCGATATCGTTCAAAACCTTAACCACATCCGTCTCTTCGTACCTGGAGGCATTGTCGAGGAAGGTGGTAAGGTCTTCGGCATTGCGAATACCGTCCACCATAGGGGCGCCGTCGGAAACATTGCCCATATCAACAATGGCATTTCGGGCGAAGGTGCCGGTGTTTGCACTGATGCGGAGCTTGATTCCGTCAGGAGTGTAGCAACTGGCGTAGAAGCCGTCGTACGCACTGGGGATTACAGCCGCGTAATAAGGGGTGTTCTTTGCAAAACCGCCCTCGCAGCTCACCACGACGGACTCCCCTTTCAGTTTGCCGGCATCGATCACGAGGTTCTCGCCATCTTTGGAAACCAGCTCGTTTCCGGAGAGTTTACCGGAGTTGTCAGGAGAGAACTTAACCTTCTTGACACCGTCCACGCCGACGGTAAACTTAAGCAGGGCCACTGCGTTGCAGAATTTCCCTTGAGCCTCGGCGCTCTCGAAGTAAGCGACGGAAGCGAGAGCCTCACTGTCCAGGACGGAGGCTCCCACATTCTGCTCGCCGCTCACCGAAACGGTAACGTCGCCAGAGTTGTTGCCCTTGGCGGCTGCATAAGGATAGACGGCCGTAAAAGATGCGGCGCCCTCGGGAACCGTTCCGCTAATTACTACGGAACTGCCGTCCACGGCGACGACGATAAACTTTTGGGCCTTTGAAGCATCGTCGGCATATACGGCGACTTCTTCGCCAACTTCCCACACGACTTTGACTCCGTCGAGGGATGCCTTGGATTCCACATCACAAACCGCCCTGAGGGTCAACTCCTTGAATCCGGCAGGTACGGCCTGGGACTCTTGCTGGGGTGCAATTTCCTTGGTACAGGAAACAGCAGCGGCCAGGGCAAACGCTGCAAAAACAAAAAACTTTTTCATAGTCTCCAGCGTTTACCAGTTAAACTCTCCACCGTCTTCGAAATCCTCGATTACGGCATCTTGACTTGCACAGATGACACCCTCGGTGGTGTCTTCTTCCACTTCACAAAAAGGAGCTAAGTAGCCTCCGTTTAATGCTTTAGTTATCATAATCTAAATTTTGTCTCAGTTAGTTTTTCAAAAATATCGGTAAAGGCACCCGTTAAGGATGCTGTTAGGCTAGCCGCCGAAGGAGTAGTACACTATGTGCGAGGCCGGTTCGTAACCGGTGGTGCCGTATATATACGCAGCAACAGTCTCGGCGTTGACAGCAGTGCCGTCAACAGTACCCTGGACCTCGATAGGATCTTCTTCGGAGCCGAGAGTAATCGCATTGGAGGTGCCGTTGAACTTACCTACAACGAAACCGGTACAACCCTCAGGGCCGCCTACGAGCGCACAATTGACCGAGCATCCGTCCATACCGGTGAATGCTACGTTGCCAAGGTTGCCCACGAGGCCGCCTATTGCTGTGATGGTGCCTTTGTTCTCCACCTTGCCGCCAGCCGTGCAATTGGAGAATGTGTGGGCCTGGCTGTGGAATGCAGCCACGCTGCCTGCCACAGAGCCTGCTTCAGCTGACTCGACTGTAATCGTTCCGATATTGGAACATCCGACCATACGTCCGGTACCTCCGTGCACACCGCCGGCGCGGATCCTGACTCCGGCACCCTTGAAGGTTACGTTTCCGGAGTTGCTGCAGTTAGTGGCAGTGTAAGGCGTAGTCTTGTTCTCCGATCCCGGCCAACCGCAGATGCCGCCGATGGCATTGTTGGTTGTGTGGTTGTTATCCGATTCGTAATTAAGATTGCCGCTGTTGTTGCAATTGGTAAGAGAGAAGTTGTTAAGTTTGTTCGTATCCGTACCTTCAGAGGTAGTTGCGCCGCTGAAGTTGTATCCCGAACCCACGATACCGCCAATGTAGAAGGTATAACCTGCATTCTTGGGGACGAAAGAGGTGCCGTTTCCGAGCCTTACTTTCACATCGCCATAGTTGTTGCAGGAGGTCATTGGACCGGCGCAGTCACCCACGAGGCCGCCGACAGAAGGACGGGCTGCAGTATGGGTACCGTCAGCATTGCTCGGATTGTTAAGAGTAAGGCTGACCTTGCCATAGTTATTGCTGTTCTCGAATACAGGATTCCTGCCGGTAGCCGACACAAGGCCGCCAACGGTAAGACCTGCAGTTATGGCATTGGTTCCATTATAAGTCTTGCTGTTGATATCACCGATGCCATTGCGTCCGTTGATACGGGCGGCGGTCACGGTAATGTCGCCGCGGTTGGTGCAGCCGGACATCGTATTGCTGGCAAAATAACCGGCAATGCCGGAAACGAAGGTTGCCTTGAGCGAGGCGCCGGAAGTAAATGTTATCTTTCCGGTATTCTCGCAGTTGGTAAGGCATCCGGTGGTGTAGCTGGAAATACCGGCAAGGCAGAGAGCGGCTTCGTGGCCTGCGCAGGAGAATGTTACGTCTCCGGTGTTCTTGACGTTGATGTTCTGGCTTCCATTCGTGGTTCCGCCCGCAACGCCGCCGATGTAGAAATTCTTAGTGTTGGTGCCGGTACAGTTGATAGTGAGTTTACCATTGTTGGTGCAGTCCTTCAGAACATTCTCGGTGGAATTGCCCATAGAACCGACCACGGTACCCACATACTGTGTACCGCCGAGATTTGCCTCGGTATTGAACGTTATGTTACCGTTATTGACACAATTCTCCACGGTGATGCCGTGGCCGAGGTCAGTAGCGTTGCACTCGCCTACGATAACGGCTACACGTCCGCCTTTGAAATCCACGGTACTGGTAATGTCGGCATTGTTGGTGATACCGGACACAGTGCCTTTGTTATTGGCCACTACAAATGCAATTGCACCACTGACTTCACTGGGGAAGGAGAGTTTGCACGAACTGTCGACGGTGAAGTCTTTAACGGTGCCCAGGCTGGTTGTAAACAAAGGCACGCCGGCCGAAGTCCAGTTCTTCAATTTGAAGCTGCCGCCGTCAAAGGTACCGGCCCAGGATTCCGCGGCGGTAAGCGTAACACCTGTCAGGTCAATGTCGTTGGCAAGAGCCACCTCGTCGCTCTCGAGGTAAGTGTCTGCAGTTTCAAGGAATTCCTGAAGCTCGGCAGCATTGTGTATTTTGCTGTACTTCATTGCCACCTTGGATGCGATGTCGCCAAAGTCAAGGCCTTTATTGCGCTCAAGGGCAAATGACTTATCGGTTGCAACAGAACCTTGTTTACTATCGTTACCCACACCCACAGTAAATCCGGTAACGGAACAAGGGGCTACAACTGCATAGTATGTCTGATCGGGAGTGAAAGCCGATTCGGCAAACACTTCAACGCCGTTCGATCCTTCTCCGTCAGGAGCGGTGATAACGGGATCGGCCTCAGCGGAGAGGGCTGCATGAACATTACCGGAAACGGCGACTTTGTTGTCATTGGCAATCAGTCCGGCTATATTGAGATCGCTCGCTTTACCCACATTGAACGCTACGAGGGCGAAAAGGTTTTTGAACTGTGCCGTTTGGGTCAAGTCGGTGTAAACCGCAGCGGAAGACATCGCCACAGGGTCGATAGTCCCGCCATCAGGAATGTTCTGAGAGTCGGGAATTCTGTATTTCACCGAACTGCCGTCACGACTGATCGCATTATCAAACGGATACACGGCAATCAGGCTGGTGGTACCTTCAGGCACCGATCCTGAAATGGTGACGTTGCTTCCGTCGACACTAGAAACAGTGAACTTTTCTGCCGTGGTGGCCTCGCCGGGATAAACGGCGACCTCCTCACCGACAGCCCATACTACCTTGCTGCCGTCAAGTACGGCCTTGGTGGAGTTGTCGATACCGGCGGAAAGAGTAATCTGAACATATCCATCGCGCACGGAAGGCTCGGGAATCTGTTCAACAGGTGCAATCTCTTTGTTACAAGAGACAAGCGCGGCAAATGCAAGCGCCGCTAAAGCAAAATACTTTGTTTTCATAAGGCTCTTCATTTACCAGGAAAAATCTTCAATGGTACCAAAATCCTCGGTGATACCTTCCGGACTTTCACAGATCATTCCCTGGGGGAAGTCCTCTGCAAAATCACATTCTGGAGCTACGTAAGCTCCCGGAACTAATTTTTTGATCATTGTTTGTTATGATTGATGGTTACTTGCGATACTTGGCGGGCACACTTACGTGATACGACAACTTGAGAGGAGTGTCGGTGTCGGTGAACCAATTGGTCACATAGAAGTTAATGTCAAAATCATAAACGTTCCAGGGTTTGCGGCTGTCGATGCCGTTGACCGTGAAACTTATCTCCTCACCCTCGTTGAGACGAACCAGGCGGCTGTAAACCACCATCTCGCTGCCCGGGGCCTTGGAGAGGCACACCGGAATGGTGCTGAGGTTCTTGACCGTGACGGTCATTTTCTTCTCCGAGAACTTGACGCCACTGATGCTGATGCAGGCATCGAGAAGAGGCTTGATGAATTCTTCTTTACCGTAAATGCAGCCGTCCGCGAAAGCCACGGTACGACGGGCGTCAACAGCCTCGCGAAGACCCTTGAGAGAGCGTTCTTTGGCAAACACCAGGGTCATAGGGCGGTACTCGCCCTTCTCGTAATCGACCCACTGGAACATAGGCTTGTGGGCATCGGTACCGGTGGTTATGGCCAGGTCTTTTTCCATAGCCCAGTGGAAGGCCTCGGGGTCAAAGCCTGAGAAACTGTTATAAATCTCTATGCCCTGGATAAGCCCCTTGTTCAGGAGTTCGGTGTGGATGGGCCACCATTTTGTTTCGTTGGGGGCCTGCTGCTCCCAGTCGGGATGGTTCCAGGTAACGAACGCCCCCTGCTTCCTGGCCTCGGCAAGGCCGGACAAGATGGCGGTCTCTTCCTTCTTTACTTCGTCGGAGCCGAATTTGCCGTCAGAAGCCTCGGCCGCCGCGCAGATGGCCTCGGCGTCCGAAATGAAATGGGTATTGAAGTGCCCGGGGAAGATGCGGGTGCCGCGCGTAAGTTCGGCGCCGTGAATAACCATTATGCCGTACTTCTTGGCAGCCTGGGCAGCTATTTCGTAAGAGGTGTTGCGGTTGACGTTGGCGCCCCAGTCCTTGGCCATATGCTGGTGATGGGTGTCGAGATGGTCGGTGATGGAGATGAAATCAAGACCGTCGAAATCGGCCTCGTCAACACGTGTGACGGGCCAGACCTGGGCGTCGCTGAAGTTGGTGTGGATGTGGAAATCGCCTTTGAGAGTGATGTATCCGGGGATATCCGGAATGCTCGAGCGATGTGGCACGGTGGCATTTAAGCCGAATGCAAAAAGGGTCAGAATGACAACAACAAGTAATCTTTTCATTTTTTTTAGTGTCATTAGACTACAAATATAAAAAAAATATTTTATCTTTGCCGTCCAAAATGAAAAAGGGGGTGATAAAAGAATGATCATAGTACCGGTAAAAGAAGGCGAAAATATCGAGCGCGCTCTTAAGAAATTCAAGCGTAAGTTCGAGAAGACTGGCGCCGTGCGCGAGATGCGCGCCCGCAAGAACTTCGAGAAGCCTTCAGTGAAAAAGCGTATCGCAAAGCAGAAAGCGATCTACGTCCAGCACCTCCGTCTTCAGGAAGAGCAATAAAAAAGAGCCGCACGGCTCTTTTTTTTGTTCCTATCTCCGGGTCGGGAATTCGGCGATGCGCAGCGTAGTGCAGCCGTACGGAATCAGTTCTATCCACTCTTCCTGATCAGTATCGCAGCCATCTTCGGTAAAATACGCTATCTGGCCTGCAGAGCCGTTATACTCCTTCCACTCGGGGAGCCGGACAGCCTTGGCCCTGAGCGTAACGGGCGCATTGTCAACGTTCCAGGGATAATCGCCCGAATATGGCCGTTCACGCAGGAACTCAATTGTCATATCCGAAGCGCGCAGGGCGTAGTTCCAGGGCGATGAGCTTGTAACCTCGTAATAATAAGGGCCGTACTGCTGCCTGTCAGCTCCTTCGAACTCTTTTCGCGTCCATTTTTCTTCGAGGCGGAGGGCATACACCAGAGGCCCCCTTTCTACAACGGTCGCCCCGTCGAACCAGCGCGACGTGGAGATACTCATAGGAAGATGCAGAACAATCTCGTCCCCGTTCTTCCAGGCTTGCTCGAGCCGCAGCAAAGAGCCGCCGGCCACCTGTCTCTCCTCCCCTTTCACCTTGACGCTTGCCCCAGTGCACCACGAAGGGATACGGAGTTCCAGCGGAAAGCGGACGCTACATCGGCCCTTCACCGACAGCTTAAGTTTAACTTCGTCCGAAAAAGGATAGAAAGTATCTTCGACAATGGTGACCCTCGCTCCCCCTATCTTGGCCGTCACGCTGCAGGGCGAGTAGGAGAAGGCAGCGAGGCCGCCGTCCCGGGTAGCATACCAAAGGTTGCGGGTGAATTTGGGCCAGCCTTGGTGCATATTGCAGGCGCAGCAGGGATAGCCGTTCAGCAGGCCGAAGACATTGTCCGTACCGTAGTGTTCGGTTACGAAGCTACGGGTCTGCCTGGTGCAGGCTATCTGATTGACTTGCTGATAGTACTGATGGGCGTCGTAAGAATCGGTAGCCTGCGTGGGAAGGGCATTGAAGGCAATTCTTTCGAGCAAATCGGCCCAGCGCACATCGCCGGTTATGCGCATCATCTCCTCAAGGGAGTACATCATTTCAACGGCGGTGCAAAGCTCGGAGCCACGAACCGGGTCGCCGTAATGAAGCAGCTCGTCACCAGCCCACAGACCGGTGGGAAAGCCTATAGTGTTGCGTATAAAGTCAAGTGCAGCTCCCGGAGCATCCAGGTCAAACCCGGCGTGCGACTGCTGCCACCACACGACCGGAGTCTTGAAGCCCTGGGCAAGGTTGACGCAATGGATGGAATTCTGCTTGAAGAAGACCCCGCCCGAATGGAACATAGAGGAGAAGTCCTCCGCCTGAGAATGAATAAGTTCGGCCAAATCAAGCAGATACCCTTCTCCGCTGATATTGTAGAGCCAGTATATCACGCCCAGATTGTCGGCCGCCCTCCACCGTGCCCAGTGCGACCAGTGGCCAAGGGGCGTGGAAGGAAGGGTCTTGAGCTGATAACGGAAATATCCATCCAGGACCTTGAGCACGCGGGGGTCGGAGGTGGCGTCGTAATACTGTTGCAGAATCTTCAGTGCCACCATCTTGGGCCACCAGTCGTGCGACTTCCCTCTCTGCAGACCCTCGATATAAGGATGATCGGTAGCATTGCCGAAATAGCCCTCGTCCGTAGCCGAGTTTATCATCGCCTCCGCCCAGCGTGAAGCCTTGGCTATCAGGGCTTTGTCGTCAAGGATATAGGCCAGCGGCAGCAAGCCGTCTATCCAGTACGGGCCCCTCTCCCAGGTATCTCCGTCACCGCCTATCCAGGCATTGTTCTCCCCTACCACCTCGGGATACAGATCGTCAAGATGGCCGGTCGCCCCGGCGGCCTGGCGCTGCAGCTGGTCTTTGAGCCAGCCCTCCGGCTTGACGGCCCCGAGAGGGAGGGCGGCGTAGTCTCCGCCGCTCAGGGGAGGCCTGTTGAACACCTGCGCCCCGGCGGAAAGCCCGCAAAAGAGCAACAAAATCGAAAACAGTATTCTATTTCTCATAAATCTTGTAAGTTATAGTCCAGCGGCAAGGGGTACGGAACTCATTGTAGGGCTCGGGGCACGCAACGCGGTGATTGGCCCAGAAAACAGTGCGCACAACCGGCACGTCTCCCCGGATATCCACCCTCAGAGGCCCTTCACTAAGGCTTATCCGGTAAGGCATACCCTCTTGTCCCTTGCTGTGGATATCCCCCATATAAACCGATTCTCCTTCGCTTAAAGGACGGCTGAAACGTATCCCGTTCTCCGACAGGGCCACGCTGTCATACGCCGAGCGCCAGTGACCGTCGGGAGTGAAGGGAAAGTCAAGCTTGCGGGAAGGGCCCGTTTGCATACGGCCGAAGGTCCAGAAATTATGATTGTAAACCTCGCCGCACAAAGGCTCGCCTGCGGCTTGCATAAAATGTGAAATCTGAAAACTGTCCCCGCTCAGCAGCGATATCTGCTTGCGGTAGGTATAGACTCCGTCCAGGACGTGCTCAAAAAGCACATAGTCATCGCCTTGCAGCAGATTCCAGCTCCCGGGATCGGCTATCTCGTAAAGATGGAAGCGGTCGTAAGGGGAAGAGTCCTCCCGCCGGAGCAGCCCCACGCCGGGCTTGATGAAAATACCGCCCGGGAGGGCCTTGTCATAGCCTATCGGGGAGAACTCCTCGGCAGGGCCGCACACCGCGTCGTGCGCGAGGGGGTCATAGCTGACGAACCAGCGTCCGCACATTTGCAAACCATTGAATTCCAGGGAGTCGAACACCCCTCCCCTGTCGAAGCGGGTACCCTTGTAGAACCCGTCCAGAGGTTCGTGGAGAGTTAAAACCAGCCCAGCTTTTCGGATACTTTTCATAAAGTGCAGTTAGTGCTGCAAAAATAATAAATTATTATTGTGGAATCCAATTTTTTGTCATAAATTTGTACCACAGTACACCACAGATAAAAATGAAAGCATCTAGTAAATGGTATAAATGGGAAGTCCTTGCCCTTTTGTGGGTCGCTTACCTGCTTAACCAAGGAGACCGCCAGGTTTTCAATTCAGTCCTTCCGCTTATCCGAGACAGCCTGTCGCTGACCGACACTTCCGTCAGCCTCATCGCTGTTTTCTTCAATCTTTTCTACGCAATAATGGTTCCCATCGGCGGCTGGGTGGGAGATCGTTTCAGCCGCAAATGGGTCTGCACCCTCAGCATACTGTTCTGGAGTGTCGCCACTATGTTCACCGGGCTTGCCAACGGTGTGTTCCTGCTCATCCTCACCCGCTCGGTAGCCACCGGAGGCGGGGAGGCTTTCTTCGGGCCGGCCAACTATTCCCTGCTCGGCCAGTATCATACCGACACCCGCGCCCGGGCTATGTCAATCCACCAGACATCCTACTACGTGGGAGTCATCCTGGCAGGCTGGCTCGCCGGTTACATCGGAGACCATCTTGGCTGGCAATACGCCTTCTACATTTTCGGCGGCGCCGGAGTTATCTGGGCCCTGGTTATGGCCCTCCGGCTCAAGGACGCCCCGCGGGAGCTGCCCCCGGCACAGCAAGCTGCCACAAGCCGTAAAGTCTCCATCTGGGACGGATTCAAGACGGTCTTCACCACCCCTACCGCCCTTATGGTCACCATAGGATTCTGCGGTTTCATCTTCGTAATCACGGGTTATATGACCTGGGTTCCCACCTTCCTGCAGGAGAACTTCGGCCAGACCGGCGCCCAGGCGGGCCTTCACTCTATGCTGTGGACCTACGTCGCCGCATTCGTGGGAGTATTGCTCTCCGGCACCCTGTCCGACAAGCTCGCCGCCAGGAGCCCCCGCAAGCGTATGATCATCCAGGGCGCAGGCCTCATACTCGGCGCCCTCTTCCTGCCGTTTATGGGCACCGTGGGGAACATCTGGCTGCTCTACCTCTGCTTTGCCGGATGGGGCTTCTTCAGGGCCTTCTTCGACTCCAACATCTACGCCGCCCTGTACGATGTCACCCCCGATCATCTTCACGCTTCTTGCTCGAGCGCTATGATAATGACCGGTTTTGCAGTGGGCGCAACCGCGCCCTACATCCTGGCCCTCATCAAAGAAGCCACCGGCAGCCTCAACGCCACCTTCCCCATCCTGGGGGCGATTTGGCTGCTTTGCGGCCTCGCGTGCCTCTGGGTGAGCCGCAAGCACTACGAAAAAGACTACAATAAAATTCATTCTATATAATGCAAGCCAATCAAAAACTCCGCAAACCGCGGGCGGGACTGCTCCTGCTCGCGTCTCCCCGTTTCAAGAACCTCAACGGTCCCAAACGCGGCACTTATCACGAGCGCAAACTAAAAGCGACTGAAGACATCAAAGCCTCGATGGAATTCCTCGAACTGGTTGACCCCGGCATTGTTTACGAAAGAGAAGACGCTATGAAGGCGATGGATCTCTTCTACAATGCCAAAGTCGATTTCATCTATGCCGAATTCCTGTCGTGGAGCGAGGATTTTGCCTGGATAAGGTTCCTGCGCGACTGCCCCGACGTCCCGATATTCTTTGCCAACGTAGCCAAACCCCGTATGAGTTTCGAGACCTCGCTGGACGAGGACGACTTCGTGGATTATCTGTGCGCCGGTACGCTTGTAGGCTCGCTGGAGGCGTCGGGAAGCATCAAACGCGTCCCCAGGAAGGGGGTCCGCACGGTTATGGGAACCCGCGGGCAGATTACCGAAAAGCTCAAGGTCTTCGCATCTGCAGCCAGGGTGCGCAGCATACTGCGCAACTCCAACCTGGGCCTGATGGCCAATATGAACGAGGCGATGTGGAGCACGTATATCGACAACTACGACCTCTTTACCAAAATTGGCCCGGAGATCCATTACCTGCCTTACAGCGACTACGGCGCCGAGATCGAAGCCCTCTCCGACGAGGAAGTCAACGCGTACGCCGCCAAGCTTACCGCCAGCTACAAGATGATGCCCGATGTGGAGTACGACAAGTTCATCGGATGCGTAAAGGCCACCCTCGCTATACAAAAAATGGCGGAGAAGAACGACATCGACTGCTATGTCTATAACGACATCGACCAGGCCACCTTCCGCACCGCCGGGTGCCGCGCAGGCTTCTATCCCCAGTGGTTCAACGACAATGTGAGCGTGCTGGTGCCCGAAGCCGACATAGGCGCCGGCCTCGCCACCTATGTGCTCAAGCTCATCAGCGGCAAAAACGTGAACTTCATCGAACCTTTCCATATCGAAGACGATTTCGGCACCTTCGCCGGAGGACACGCCGGTCCCAACGACCACAACGACCCGGAGTGGCAGGACAACGTCATCATTTCCAGAGACGTACGCTTTGCCAAAACCAGCTGGAAGTACGCCGGAGCCCCGTTCGCCTGGTACCGTATCAGCCCCGGTATGTAAACCGTCGCCGGCCTCTACGAGGAGGACGGGCGCTACAAACTAGTGACCTTTATGGCCGAGAGCCTCGACGCCAAAGACACTCCGCAGAGCAAGATCAAGCACCTGCTCGCCACATACACCCACACCATCTTCAAGCCGGTAGTGCCCGTCAAGGAGCTCTTCGAAAGGGTTCTCAACATAGGCACCACCCAGCATTTCGCCGTGGTGGACGGAGACTGGAGGCCGCAGCTCGAGGCTTTTGCAGAAATTATGGGATTTGAGTTTTACGATATCAGATAAGCAGCTATGAGTTTTATGTACAACCCCTTCCCCTATCACGACCCCAAACCCGTGAACAGGCCGGAATTATCAAGCAATACTGTCCAGTCCATCGTCGCCGACGGCACGCCCAATGTGGCCAAGAAGTTCGTCGCCGCCATTGCCGAGGCCGTAAGGAAGGAAGGCGTAATAGTGGCTTTCGACGGCTACACCACAGCCAAATGGGACCTATTTATAAGCCTTATCGCGCGCGAGTGCGAACTGGCAGGATTCAAGCTCGAAGCCGTTGACTTCGACGCCTCCACCCTCAAGAGCGGCGAGCAGATCGACGCCATCATCGACCCCCTGCTGATCTGGGACACCAAGGTTGACCCCACCCTCCTTTACGGCAAGGTGTACCACGGCGGTTATTTCGGCCTTACCGACCAGGCCAAGGCCGAAGTATTCAAAAAGGAACTCCCCGCCCGCAAGGCTCCCGGCAAGATCGTAGCCGTGTACGGATATGGCTCGCTTGCAGGAGATTTCAGGGACCTGTACGATGTCAAGTGCTATTTTGACGTTACTCCTATGTGCAGTATGCTGCGCATACGCGCGGGAGAATACGCCAACCTGGGCAAGAAGTACACGGGCATTATCAACCGCACCATACGCCGCTGCTACTACTGCGACTTCGAGAATGCAGTGCAGCTGCGCAAGGAGCTGTTCGCCCAGGACGCCCTGGACTGGTACTTCCTCGACAACGACCGCGCCAACCTGCAGATGATGCCCTTCAGCGCCTTCTCCGATATATGCGCCCAACTTGTAAAATACCCCTTCAGGGCCAAGCCTTGCTACCTCGAGGGCGTATGGGGTGGCACTTATATGAAAGAAAAGCGCCACCTGCCCGAAAAAATGCGCAACGCCGCCTGGGTGTTCGACTTCATTCCTATGGAAGTGAGCGTACTGGTCAAAGCCGGAGAAGAACTGCTGGACATCAACTACTGCTCGTTCGTCCACAAAGAGGGCGTGAGCCTTATGGGGCAGAAGTGCGTAAACAAGTACAAGGGCTACTTCCCCATACGTTTCAACTGGGACGACAGCTACCACTCTACCGGCAACATGAGCATCCAGTGCCACTCCGGCGGAGAGTACAACGTACAGAATTACAACGAGTTCGGGCGTCAGGACGAAAGCTACTACGTGGTTGTCACCGGCCACGAGGCCAAGACCTTCATAGGCTTCCGCGACGACGCCGACATTCCCGCCTTCTTCAAGGAGATCGAGGCGGCCGACACTGAGCACAGGCCCTGCGACTATATGAAATATGTCAGCTACGAGGAGTCACGGCCGGGCCTGCAGGTAATGCTCCCCGCCGGAACCATCCACTCCTCGGGACGCAATCAGGTCATACTCGAAATCGGATCGCTCACAATCGGCTCCTACACCTACAAGATGTACGACTACCTGCGTCTTGACTTTGACGGCAAGCAAAGGCCCATCCACACCCGCCTGGGCGAGATAAACGTCAACCAGGAGCGCCGTACCTCCGTCATCCACGACCCTGCGAGCAAAGATTACATAGTGCAGAAGCCCCGTCTCGACTGCGAGGGAGAGGGCTGGCAGGAATATATCCTCGGAGAGAATCCCCAGATGTACATTTCGCTGCGCCGCCTCGAGTTCGAAAAGCAGTGCCAGCAGGATACCTGCGGCCAGAAGTTCCACGTGCTTACCCTCGTTGACGGAGAGCACGTACGCATAAGGAGCGTCGAGCATCCCGAGCGCTACTTCGATCTCGACTTTATGGAGATCGCCTGCGTCCCTGCATCGATGGGTAAATATGTTATAGAGAATCTGGGCAAAGAGCCCATCAGAGTACACAAAACCTGTTTGAGAGATGGATTCGAAAACGATCCTGCTTGACGTCGGAGGTACATTCGTCAAGTGCCGGGACGGGCGTCAGGTCGCTATGCCCTCCTCGGGGAGCGCGGAGCAGATAGCCGCAGCTCTCCAACAAAGCGTCGGCCCCCTTGAAGGAGTCCGCGGAATCGGGGTTGCCATTCCAGGGCCGTTCGACTACACCCAGGGCGTGTTCCTTATGCGCCACAAGTTTGCCGCCGTGTACGGGCAGAATTTCGCCAGCCTCGCCGGAATTCCCGACAGTATTCCGGTAAAGTACCTGCACGACGTGAACGCTCCGCTGCTCGGCTGCATAGAAATGCTCGCTCTCAAGGACGCAAATGCCGCCTTGATCACGCTGGGCACCGGCCTGGGCTTCTCCATAGCCATAAAGGGAAAGGTCCAGTTCGGGCCCGACGGCTCCCCTGCCCGCGGGCTCTGGGACCTGCCCTATAAAGACGGCATCCTGGAAGATGCGGTGTCGGCGCGCGGAATCACCGCTGCATATGCCCGGCTCGGAGGAGAGGCCGAACTCAGCGCCAAAGACATAGCGATGAGGGCCTATCAAGGCGAGGAGCTGGCATTGAAGACCTATGAGCTCCTGGGCTCCTGCCTTGCCGAGGCTCTCGCACCCATAGTGCGCGAGACCGGCATTGACATCCTTCTTTTCGGCGGGCAGATTTCAGCATCCCTGAGCCTCTTCGAAAAGCCCCTGCGCGATGCTCTGGGAGCCCTGCTCATAGAGCGCTCGCCCGAAGGCGCCGTTTTCGAGGGCCTGGCCAGCTTATTTAAAGAAACAAATTAATAAAACCTTATATGGTATTCTTGAAACGACTCAGCATAACCGCGCTCCTCGCGCTTGCCGGCCTGGGACTTTCCATCCCCTTGCCGGCACAGACCAGGGAGATAAGCGGTAGGGTTCTGGACGAGACCGACCTCGGGGTCCCCGGGGCATACGTCCAGTTCAAAGGCGGAACGGGAGGCGCTATGACCGATCTCGACGGCCGCTTTTCCATCAAAGCCAAGAAAGGCGACGTACTGCTGGTTTCTTTCCTCGGCTATGCCGATGAAGAAGTCACGGTAGCCGATCAAACTGAGCTGATTATCAAATTGGTGCCGCAGGCGAACGAGCTCGAAGGCGTGGTGAAGGTGGCTTACGGTACCCAGAAGAAAGCGTCGGTCATCGGTTCCATCACCACCATCGACGCAGGGCAGCTACAGGCTCCCATCGGCCAGTTGTCCACGGGCCTTGCCGGCAAACTTGCCGGTATAGTTGCAATGCAGCGAACCGGCGAGCCGGGAGCCAGCGCAGAGTTCTGGATCAGGGGTGTAAACACCTTCGGCGACAACAAGGCAATGACTCCCCTCATCCTCGTGGACGGCGTGGAGCGTTCTATGGATATGGTTGACGTAGAGGACATTGCTTCGTTTTCCATACTCAAGGACGCAACCGCAACGGCTCTCTACGGCGTGCGTGGCGGTAACGGTATCGTGCTTATCACCACCCGGCGAGGTAGCGAATCAAAGCCCAAAGTCAACGTAAAGATGCAGGGAGGCTTTACGGCTCCCACCCAACTGCCCAAGATGGCCGATGCCGGGCAGTTCATCGATTATCTCAACACCCTTTACCTCGAGAACGGCGACGACCCTGCGATCGACGACTACGCCAGGCAGATGTACCTTTCGGGCGCCGATCCCGACCTGTTCCCCAACGTCGACTGGATCAAGACCATCTTCAAGGACAGGGCTATGACGAGCACCATCAACGTGAACGTCACCGGCGGTACCAAGCACGTCCGCTATTACGCCGGAGGTTCCTATTATTTCGAAGACGGTATCTTCAACGTGGCCAGCAACGACCGCTACAACTCGCAGATGAACTTCCGCAGGTTCAACTTCCGCACCAACGTGGACATCGACATTACGCCGAGCACCACCCTGGGAATGGACCTCTCTACCCAGTTCACTATGAAGAACCAGCCGGGCGGCGGTCTGGGCGACATTTACTCCTACACCCTGCAGAACACGCCCATCGGATTCCCCACCATCTTCAGTGACGGAACCTTCTCCAATCCGCGCGTGGGTTCAAACCCTTACAATATGATCAACAACCAGGGTTACAGGACCAGCAACACCAACAACGCCCAGTCCACGGTGGCCCTGACCCAGGACTTCTCGGAAATCATTACCGAGGGCCTCAAGGCCAAGATCCAGGTGTCCTGGGATGCGCGCAACACCTCCACCGCCAACTGCACCATCATTCCCCGTCTCTTCTACACCGAAGGAAGGGACGCCGAGGGCAACCTCATCTACCAGGCGCAGAACAACCCGGAGGGATACATAACCTTGTCCGCTGCCGGAAACTCAGGACAGACGGTGCTCAACCTCGAGGCGTCCGCCCTGTATGAGCGCACCTTCAATTCCCTCCACCGTGTCAGCGGAATGTTTATGTACTATCTGAGGGAGCGCGCCAACACCTCGCCCGGAAGCTACTGGGACAGTTTCCCTTACAAGAGCCTGGGTATCGCGGGGCGCGCCACCTATTCTTACGCCGACCGTTACTTCGCGGAATTCAACTTCGGCTACAACGGTAGCGAGAACTTCTCGCCCGGCCACCGTTTCGGTTTCTTCCCCTCCGGAGCTCTGGGCTGGATCATTTCCAACGAGAAGTTCTGGGACCCCATCAAGAACACCGTCTCGCTGCTCAAGTTGAAAGTATCGATAGGCAAGGTCGGAAGCGACCAGATAGGCGGAAGCCGCCGCTTCGGCTACAATACCACTATGAATACCAGCGCCAACGGATTCTCCTGGGGATCGCGTTCCCCGGGATACGTGAGCGGTATTTCCACCGGCGAGATAGGCAACCCCGCCATCGAATGGGAGACCATCACCAAGCGTAACGCCGGCGTGGAGGTCAATTTCTTCAACGACGCCCTCAAGTTCCAGTTCGATTACTTCCGCGACAACCGCGACGGCATCTTCATCAGGCGTGAATCGCTGCCCAGCGTAGTGGGCGTAAACGTGCAGCAGTACGTCAATATCGGGCGTATGCTTAACCAGGGCTTCGATATGTCGCTCCAGGCCGACCACAGCTTTGCCGGCGGCCTGATGGTGAGCGGGCGGGCCAACTTCACATTCTGCCGCAACCGCATCCTATACGACGACAAGCCAAGCCAGGTGTGGCCGTATATGAACACCGCCGGCTTTGCCAGCGGACAGCAGCGCGGACTTATAGCAGAAGGACTTTTCGAGAGCCAGGAGGAGATAGACACCTGGCCGATACAGACTTTCGGAGCCGTACGTCCGGGCGACATCAAGTACCGCGACATCAACGGCGACAGCCAGATCGACGCACAGGACTACGTGGCTATAGGATACACCACAATGCCCGAAATCAATTACGGATTCGGCCTCAGCCTCAACTACAAGGGCTTCGACGCATCGGTATTCTTCAGCGGCGTGTCCAACGTCACCCGTATCATAGGCGGCAACAACCTCTACGGAGGCGCAGCGTCCAACGCCCTGGTCCAGGGCCAGATATTCGCCGACGTAGCCCTCAACAGCTGGTCGGTAAACCACGACTCCTCCGCCCCCTATCCGCGCTTCGCCCTTGCGGTTCCTTCCAACAACCAGGTACCGTCCACCTATTGGCAGAAAGATATGAGCTTCCTGCGCCTGAAGAACGCCGAAATAGGATATACCATCCCCAAGAAGGTTCTCAAGCCGCTCAACATTTCGGCCATAAGGGTATTCGTGCAAGGCGTGAACCTGCTCACATTCTCCAAGTTCAAGCTGTGGGATCCCGAACTCAGTTCTTCCTACGGTAATGTGTACCCGCTCACCAAGAATGTAAGCGTGGGATTCAACATTAACTTCTAAAGGCTTTGGATATGAAAAAGATACTATTAGCTCTGGCATCCATTGCTTTGGGACTCTCGGCAGTCTCGTGCGAGTCTTACTTCGACATCAATCTCAAAGACCAGCCCACGCTGGACGATTCGATGGGCCGTATAGCCGCTACCAGGCGCTATCTTGCCCACCTCTATTCATACATTCCGATGGACGAGCGCATCAGGGAAGACGAAGGCGGCACAGTGGGCCGCTCGGACGAGATGCTGATGGGCTCCTCCCAGTACGAAACCTACTGGTACTATGTGCGGCGCGGAGATTATTCATCCGTGTATAACCTCGGCAAAGTCACCATAGGCAACAGTTGGAGCAAGTACTACATTGCCATCAACCAGTGCACCACCTTCATCGAGAACGTCGACCTCGACACCGCATCCGAGAGCGAAAAGGCCCTGCGTACCGTGATGAAGGCCGAAGCAAGGGCCCTGAGGGCATACTACTACTTCATCCTGCTCCGCCAGTACGGTCCGGTGGTCATCTGGGGCGACCAGCCTTCGGATATGAACATCAATCCCGAGACCATCGACCGCAACACCCTGGAGCAGAACCTCGAATTCATTACGGGAGAGCTCCAACGGGCAATAGAGGTCCTTCCCCTTTCGCTCGCCGACATCCAGCAGCCCCTCACCTCCAATATGGGACGCCTCAACAAGGGCGCTGCGATGGCCATACTCTCGAGGGTCAGGCAGTACGCCGCCTCGCCGCTGTACAACGGCCAGAACGGAACCGGAATCTACGACTCCTTCACCAACAACAAGGGCGAGAAGATATTCCCTGCCTACGACGCGGAAAAATGGACCGAGGCCGCCAAGGCGGCAAAGGCCGTCATCGACCTGGGAATCTATGGACTCACAACCGACCAGAACAAGTCTCGCGACGACTTCCAGAACGCCCAGGCATCGTGGCAGAACGTTTGGTTCCAAAGCTGGGAGACCAATCCCGAGACTATCTGGGGATGGTGGTACCGCAGCCAGGACGACGGATATCTGGGTTCGGTGGGCGTACAGATAGGCTTTGCCGCACCCCGTATCATATCGCTCGAAGGTTATTCGCTGCTCACCCCCTCGCTTAAGCTCGTCGATGCCTACCCTATGTGGGAGAGCGGACGCTACCCGGTGCTGGGATACTCCAAGAGCAACGGCCTGCTGGATTATTCCAGGCCTATTATCGACCCCGCTTCGGGATACAAGAGCGAAGGCTTCACCGAGGGCTGGAATCAGCCTCTCGACTTCGACCTGTACAAAGACGGCAAGTATCCTTCGTGGGCTAAGCCCATCAAGGCCCACAACAGCACCATAGGGCGCGACCCCCGCTACTATGCCTGCCTGGTTCCCAACGGTTACTGGTGGCCTTCCGAGACCACTCACGCAGGTCCCGCGATGCTGTTCACTTGCTACAATTCCGACGAGGCCACCGTGAAATGGATGAGCGAGGGCCAGGTAAACCGCGTAGGCTATTCCTGGCGCAGGCTCTACAAGGCCAACAACCCCCTGCACGTAGCCAGCGACTATAACTCCATCCGCTACGTTTACCCTGCATTCAGGCTTGCCGAGATATACTTCAACTACGCCGAAGCCTGCAACGAGATGCCTCAGCGCAACGCCGCCGAGGCCATACGCTACCTCGACCTCATACGCGAAAGAAGCGGCCTCAAAGGCATACGCGAGGCCTATCCCGAGATTGATTTCGAGAACGCGCAGGCTACTACTACCATAGCGGGAGTAACCCGCACCGGCCAAGAATGGCTGCGCTGGTTCATCCTCCACGAGAAGATGGTGGAAATGTGCTTCGAGGGCCAGCGTCACTACGACTGCAACCGCTGGATGACGGCGGAAGAAGAGTACAACGCGGAGAACTGGACCCTCCACGTTAAAGCCACCAGCTACGAGGAGTCTTACCAGAGAGTCAGCGACGACTATATGGGCGGACGTTCCAAGTTCACCACCAAAGACTACCTCTTCCCCTTCAGTTCCAACCAGATTGCAGAAATGACCAATTTCACTCAAAACCCCGGCTGGTAATATGAAAAAGTTAACTATAATCGCCTGCTCCCTGGCCTTGCTGGCCGGATGCATTCCCGACGACAGGGAGAACTTTATGGTTCCCGACTCCTTCTGTATCACTGCCGGCGAATCCCTTCTCCAGGCATCGGTGCACGCCGGGTCATTCACCTTCGGCGTCGCCAAGAACGGCAAGGGCACCACGGCCGCGAGTGTGGATGTGTCTCTTAACTCCTCCGGCGCTTCGGCCGCCGTCGACAGCTACAACAAGACTTATGGCACCGAGTACAAGGCCCTGCCGCAGGGGCTCTTCGCGCTTGACAACAGCAGCTTGAGCTTCGGCGAGAAAGACATAGTCAAGAACGTCACCATTTCGTGGGATCCCCTGAAGGTTATCGAGGTTCTCTCCGACGACGTTGCTTACGTGCTTCCCGTGGCCATATCTTCTTCGGACCTGGAAGTCAATCCGGACAAGAATTATCTGCTGATTACTTTCCTGCGTTCGTCCGTGAGCATAGGGCAGAAGAACATAGGCCGCGTCATCAACCACAAACAGGTGGAGCCCGATGCTGATAACGTTATGCCCGAGCTCAAGGAGGTCGTCATCCTCGACGTCAATATGGACCATTTCATCAAAGACATAGGGTTATCTTTCCCCGTCAGGATCGACAACAGCCTCATTGAGCAGGCCAACGTCGGGCTTGACGAGCCTTTTGTGGCCGCTCCCGAGGGACTGGTGAAGATCCTGACTCCCACCGTAACCATACCCGAATCCGGGGAATCGGCAACTTTCAAGATCGAAATCGACAAGTCCGTCCTGCTGTCGGGGGGCAAGCTCCAGCCTTTCCCTAATTACCTGATACCCATCACCATAGATACCGGAGCCCTGTCCGCCACCCGCAAAGGCGGCGCGTTCGACCTCAAGGGATTATCGTACGGCAACCTCGTGACCTATGTGAGCATCACCTATCTGGAGGCCGGCCTCTCGGTAGTCCGCGAGTGGGGATACTTCTCAGATACTTCGGCGCCGTGGAGCAGCTTCATCGACGGATTCACAGCCGGCTCCGACCGTAACGTGGCCATCGACGACAATTACATCTACATCGCCGAAACCAACAAGACCAAGCACCTGTGGGCCATCAGCATCAAGGATCCCCGCAACTACAGGCTGCTGCCGGTTGAGACGGTTTCCGACGCGGGCGTGTTCTGCCTGAGCTGCCCCCGCATAATGAAAAACACCGACCCTGCAATCAACGGAGGCAAGGATCTGCTCATAGTGTCCAGTATGAACGAGGGCGACCCTACGCTCTACGTTTACGACAAGGGCATAGACCAGAATCCTACACCGATGGCTATGCAGACCTGGGCAAGCAGGCGTCTGGGCGACACCTTCACCACCTGGGGGACCTTCCAGGAAGGAATGCTGTTCTACAAGGACTTCAACTCCGCCCAGGGCACCGTAACCTTCAAGCTGTACGGCAAACTTACGAGCCTGTACCTGGTGGGACGCGTGGTTGCTCCCAACCTCCCGGGTGCAGGTGCCTACTTCCCCTTCCCCGAGGATATCAACAACGGTGTCTGCTCCCTCCGCGGAGGCGACAATGCCTGGCTGACCACGGCCTCCAAAGACCTGTTCAA
The DNA here is from genome assembly GCA_017651465.1 of Bacteroidales bacterium. Taxonomy (GTDB): domain Bacteria; phylum Bacteroidota; class Bacteroidia; order Bacteroidales; family UBA932; genus Cryptobacteroides. Next base: position 68,692 of record JAGCCX010000045.1, on the reverse strand, counting down.
GCTTGAAGGCGCCGACAACGAGCCCATACTCACCGAGCTGGGCGAAGGTTACGCCGACTCCGCTTTCCGCTACTTCGAACTCGGCAACAAGCGCTATGTGGCCTTCACCAGGCAGATGGGTTCTACCGCCGGACGAGTCTTCATCATCGAGGGCAGCAAGGAGCAAAGCTGGAAAGACATAATCCTGGAGCGCAACGTAGTTTACCAGGCAGCCATCCAGAACGACACCGAACAGGACAAGATCTCCGACGCTCCTTCGCCTTTGGGCTCCGGCAACAGTGGTATGGATCTTGATCTGCGCATAGTCGGCGAAGACGCTTACCTGGCCGTTGTCAAGCAGAACGTCGGCTTGTCGCTGTTCAAACTCACTTACATTTATTGATGCGCCGTGCCTTCATACTCATTTCCGTGCTTCTGGGATTCGCTTCCTGCGTGAACCAGGAGCACGGTAAAGTGTATGAACCGGCAGTCAGGGTGGAGGTACGGGAAGTTGAAGCGACCCGCGCTTCCTTCGCCCTCAAGACCATCCAGGCCGCCAGCGTACGGTATGGTGCCGGCACTTCCGACCAGCCGGAATTCACTTCCAGCATCGAAACCGCTTCGCTGGGGTCGGTGGACCTCAGCATCGAGCTCAGCGGTCTGGAACCCGATACGGAGTACCGCCTCCGTGTCCAGGGCATAGGCCCCGGGGGCGAACAAGGAAAGGAGCAAAGCCTTGATTTCCATACCGTTCCCGGTCCTTCTCAGATGTATCCCTGGGAAAAGGGCCGCGCGGCCATTCCACGGTTTGCCGACATATCCCTCGTAACCCTGGGGCAGCATAACAGCAACCCGCCCGCCTGGACAAAGGAGCGCTTTGCCTCGCACGTGTACTTCACCGACGAGGCGAATGTCCCTCACTGGCTGTTCGATGCCTTCCTTTGCATCGACGGGTATGACGGCAAGAGGGGCCTTAGCTACAGCATCACAAACGGCCGGCAGTCGGCAGGCAAAGAGTCGTGGGAAGACCTTCTGGATACCTGGCTCGGCGAGAATGGAGCTTTGCTGAAGCTCGATGAGGCGGTATCCGATGCCGCTTCCCTTATTGGCACCCCGCCCCGGCCGCGGTACGTGGTGATGAGTCTTCCGGACCCGATAATGTACCAGTACTTCGACAACAAGCAGTCTTCCACCACCTACTGGGGGGAACTGGACGGAAGGCAGCTTGATTTTTCCCGTGCCGAAGACCAGATGGCGGTATACCGCTGGTATATGAACCGTTGCAGGGCGAGGTTCAACGCCCTTCAATTCAAGCATCTGGAGCTAGTAGGCTTCTATATTCTCTCCGAGGAGCTTCCGCTTTCGCCCGACTTCTTCCGCCAGTGCTCACAGACCTTCGATAGCGCCGATACCTGGAACTGGCAGTCGAAGCGCTGGGAGCAGCTGGTGCCTTATGTATCCTCGTACGCCCACTCCTGCAACGAGGGCCTGTGGTGGATTCCCTATCATCTGGCCCCGGGCTACAAAGTCTGGAAGGAACTCGGGTTTGACGCCGCGTTTATGCAACCCAACCGTTACTGGGACAACGGAAGCACGGAGCACCCTATGAGCAAAACCGTCGAAGCCATACAGAAATACAAGATGGGTATGGAACTGGAATTCGAATACTCGCTCGTGGCAGCAGTGATGCAAGACGGACGGGCTGCGCCCGACGGAGCGGGCCGTCCGACTTTCTACCTGAAAGACGTGCCCCTGCTGCGCGAAAGAGTACGTGAATATCTGAGCGCCTACAAAGACAGCGGCCTTTACGGGCAGCAGCCCCTTGCCGTTTATTCCGGCACCGACGCTATGCACCAGCTTGCAACTTCCTCGGATTCGGGCGACAGGGCTATGTTTCTCGAACTTTGTCACTATATTTGTGATTCTCCCTTAAAGAAATGAAGCTGAAAGGAATACTAATTGCCGCTTGCCTGACGCTCACGCTCTCAGGCTATGCATCTCCCGCCCCCGGGCCGCAGTTCAAAGACCTTGATCTGGTGGGCTACTGGCACCGGACTCCCCGTCATTGGAATGCCGATCGTTTTGCCCCCCACGTGAGCTGGCAGGCGCCCGACGGGAGCGAACAGTGGCTATTCGAGGCCTTCCTGTTTCTGGAGGGTTACGACGTGGTTCACGGCAAGAACCTTTCTTTGTCGCCTGGCGGCACTTCCGCCGACAAGCAGGCGTGGGAGTACCAGCTCGATCTCTGGCTTGGCCAGGACGGCTGCGTCGGGGAGTTGGAGCGTGCCTGCGCAAAAGTAGCTGAGCGCATAGGAGCGCCCTCCAAGAAGCGCAGCGTGGTGATAGGTATTCCCGATGCCATAATGTTCGAGCATTTTGCCGACAAGCAGTCCTCCACCGTTTATTGGGGAGACGGACTTGACTTTGCCGACGTACAGAACCGCATCAAGGCGTACAATTGGTATATCGACCAGGCCCGCAGCCGCTTTGCCGCCCTGGGGTGCAAATACTTGACCCTGGCCGGCTTCTACATAACTTCCGAGGACATTCACCTGCCCTACGACGTAGATGTCAACAGCAAGCACAAGAATTGGGAGACCGTGATTCCCGCCGTAGCGGAATACTGCCATCAATCTGCCCAGGGGCTCTACTGGATTCCTTATCACCTGGCTCCGGGCTACAAATACTGGAAAGAACTTGGCTTCGACCAGGCCTGGATGCAGCCCAACTGGTACTGGGATCTGGGCAAGGAAGGCCGTCACCCCTTCCACAAGACAATCGATGCCATAAAGCAGGCCGGAATGAGCGGAATGGAGCTGGAATTCGAGTTCAGCGCCGTAGCCGCACAAATGACCGATGGAGTCAAAGGCCCCGACGGCAGCGGTTCTCCGGTGTTTACGGGGAGCGACGTACCCGCCCTGCAGAACAGAGTGCGCCATTACATACAGGAATTCAAAGACGCGGGCTTCCTGGGCAGCAAGTCTATAGCCCTCTATTCCGGATCCAACGCCCTTACCCAGCTCGCATCGTCCCCTCTTCCCCAGGACCGCGCGCTCTACAACGACATCTGCGCCTTTGTGCTCGAAAACAGAGGGGAGCGCCAGCGCACTGAGCTGGAAATAGACGCGATGGGACGGCTGCAAAAACTCTCCTTCCAGGGACGCAACTACGCCGGAGGGTATCCCCTGTGGCGTTTGTACTACAACACTGCCGACCGTAAGGAAATTGAGATTAGCGCCCTTGACGCCCAGCCCGAAGTGCTGCACAAGGCCGACACCGTTTGGCTGAATTACCGCGGCCTGGGCGGGAAGAAGTTCAATCTGTACCTCAAGATATGGACAGAAGGAACCCTGGTGCGTTTCGCTTCGCGGGTTGAGAACGACGAGCCCCACACCATCATCAGGGAACTGCAGTACCCGCTGCTGGGAGACTTGCAGCTGCCTGAGGACTACAAACTTCTCACCACCCACACCGGAGGTCAGGTTTTCGACAATCCGGTTCAAAAGATTGCCAACGTCGATACCCGCGCCCTCTATATGACTCCGGCGCAAAAGTTCCGCCAGTATGACCTGCAGTATCCGCGTAACGCCGCATCCAACTGCTTTGCATTCATCGGCGACAAGGACGGCCTTTACTTCGGCAGTCACGACTATAGCCTGCAGCAGACCTGGCACGGGCTGCGTGCCTATCCCGATACCGGTACCATCGGCCACACCACTTCCGACTTCAAGCACCTCGAGGCCGGATTCTACCGCTACCCCAACGTCACCTGCGGCAATGCCTGGACCAACGACTCTTCGGTCATAATCCCCTACCGCGGCGACTGGACCGCGACCTCCCGCATTTACCGCCGCTGGGCCGATACCTGGTGGCAGCACGGCCCCGTTCCCCGCTGGGTGCAGGATATGACAGGATGGCAGCGCATCATCTTCAAGCACCAGTACGGCGAATACCTCCGGCGTTTCACCGACCTGCCCGGCCGCATCGCCGACGTGGGTGAGAGCGTGGGCTGCAATGCCGTGCTTGCGTTCGGATGGTGGAAAGAGGGTATGGATAACGGATATCCAAATTATACGGTCGATGACTCCCAGGGGGGCGACCCCGCGTGGAAGAAGGCCATAGCCGACTACCGGGCGCGGGGAGGCCGGCTGCTGCTTTACTACAACGGGCGCCTGATAGATGTAGAAAGCGATTACTACCTCTCCGGAGAGGGAGAAAAAGTATCCAATCACGACAACACCGGACGCGAGTTCACCGAGCATTATAAATTCACCGGCGAAGGTACGACCCTGGGCTATTATGATTCCCGCACCTTCGTGATAGCCGATATGTCCAAAAGGGCCTGGCGCGACCAGCTTATAGCCTGGGCCGACCGGGCTATGGAGTATGGCTCCGACGCCGTGTTCTACGACCAGCTGGGAGTGGCCGAAGAGTTCCCCAACTGGGACATTTCGGGTGAATTCCCCATACAGGACATTTTTACTGGACGGTACAAATCGGAGGCCCTGCAGGAGATACGCGACCACATCAAGGCCCGCAATCCGGATTTTGCGCTGGGCACGGAATGGCTTTCAGACTGCACCAGCCGCTATTGCGACTTTGTCCATATCGTAGAATTCACAGCCCTGCCCGAAAGCTTCCCCGAGTGGTTCCGTTACACTTTCCCCGAGGTGGTTTGGAGCGACCGCTGCGTACGCGACGACAACGACGTGCCCCGCCGGGTCAACAACACCCTCCTCAAAGGGCTGAGGAACGATATTGAAGTATTCCGCTGCCGTGGGCTCATAGACGAAACCCCTGTATATCAGGCATATCTCTCCAAGGTCAACGCCATCCGCCACCGTTTCCCCGACCTTCTGCTCGAAGGGCGCTACACCGCAACCGACGGCTTCAGCTGCAGTAATCCCGCACTGACCGCAAGGAGCTACACCGCGGGCGACCGCCTGGCGGTAGTCGTCACCAATACCGGTCCCAAGACTGCACGCGGCAGCATCTCCGCCCCCGGATACATCCTTAAGGAAAACGCCGTCATAGGCAATCCCAGGGTCAGGGGGAGCAAGGTGACGCTCCGCACCAACGAACTAGTGGTACTGGTGTTCGAAAAGCAGCACAAGCAAGACGCTGTCCGCCTCCACTGGACCAGTGAGACCGGGCTGGTCCTGCCCGAAGGGATAAAGGTCTATTCCTGCTCCGACACCTGCGACGGACGTCCCATCCAGGCCTGGTATGCCATAGCCGACTGCAGCTCCGAATTTGAATTCAAGGTGCTATACCCCGGCGACGGACGCCTGATGAGCATCGATGAGCAGGCTTCCGAAAACGAATCCTGCCTGGTACTGATAAACGGCGGCATATTCAGCCCCCGCCTCGCACTTCCCATAGGATTTGCTGTGTGCGACGGAGTGCAGACTCCCTGGAGGGTCGCTCCCGATTCGACATACCTCGACCGTGATTATCCCGGACCCGACGGCCAGGTCCACCCGGTGCGCCGGGCCTTGTTCGGGGTTGACAAAGACGGCCTTCCGGGAGTTTACTGGTCGTTTACTCCCGAATGGGGCAGCATAGAGCTCTACGACTCCCCTGCCGGCGGCAAACCGGCGGCCTGGAAGCCACTTAACGCCGTTACTTGCGGCCCCGTGCTCCTGAAAGACGGAAAGTGCCCCATCTCACTTGAGCGCACGGAGCAGGGCTGGTGGAAGACCAACTACGAGTTATGGGCGGACGATATTTTCGGCGTCGACCAGCGGCACGACCGCTCCGCCGTGGGCTGTACCCCCGACGGAAAAGTGATTCTGTGCGTGGTGGACGGGCGCATCCCCTCATCGTCAGGAGCCACCACCATCGAGATGGCCCGCATAATGAAGGGCCTTGGATGCACCGGCGCCATAAATCTCGACGGAGGAGGATCTACAGGGATGTGGGCGGCCGGCCGGCACCTCAACGACTCCACCGGAGGCTCACGTCCAGTGATGACTACCCTGGGCTTCTTTAAACGCAGCTCCGAGATATGATAGCCCTCCTCCTATCCTGCCTGCTGCTGCAGATAATTCCCATTCCGGCAGAGTACACTCCCGCCCAAGGGGTGTGCACACGGGACAAGATATGCGTAAAGCTCAACAAATGTGCTTTTAAACGTACCGTGGCCGCCCTGGAGCCCTTTCAGCAGCAGGAAGCCTACAGGCTTACGGTTAAACCCGGACGCATAGTTATCGAAGCCCTAACGCCCGAAGGCGAGTTCCGCGCACGCAAGAGCCTCGAGCAGATGCGCCTGGAGGGTACGCCCCTGCCCTGCTGTACCATCACCGACTGGCCCCGGTTCAAGCACCGGGGGCTTATGCTCGACGAGAGCCGCAGCTTCAAAGGAGTCGAGTTCATCAAGAAGCAAATAGATGCAATGGCCCTGCTGAAGCTCAACGTGCTCCATCTGCACCTCGACGACTCGGCAGGCTGGCGCATCCAGATCGACAGCTACCCCGACCTTACCGCCAAAACCGCCTGGCGCATAGGCTGGGACTACTTTGCCTGGGAGAAGGGAGGATATAAGTTCTCCACCCAGGGCTCCCCGGAGGCCACCGGAGGCTGTTACTCCAAGGCCGAACTCAAGGAAATAGTAGAATATGCAGCCCAGCGCTACATAACCGTCATTCCTGAAATCGAGATGCCCGGTCACAGTATGGAGGTTGGATACGCCTATCCCGAAGTGCTCTGCACTACTTCATCAGGGCTAAGCTGCAGGGGCGCCTGGGACCTGTGCCCTGGGTCGGAAGAAACTTTCACCCTGCTTGAGGGAGTATTGACGGAGGTGATGGACATATTTCCCTCGCCTTTTATCCATATCGGCGGGGACGAGGCCACTATGACCACCTGGCACGACTGTCCCAAATGCCGCGCCCGAATGGCCCGTGAAGGCTATACCGATGTAAAGCAGCTCCAGGGCTACCTGATCAGGCGCATCGAAGACTTTGTCCGCCGGCACGGCCGACGGATAATCGGATGGGACGAGATACTCGAGACCGGAGTATCTCCCGACGCAGTAATCCAGAGCTGGAGAGGCACGGCCGGAGGAGTCAATGCTTCCAAGGCCGGCAGAGAAGTTGTGATGTCCCCCAACACTCACTGCTATTACAATTACTATCAAGACCTTATACGCAAGGAACCGGCTGCCTGCGGGGAGTTGGTATCGCTACGGTTCACCTATGGCTACGAGCCCGTGGCCGACGGAATGGATCCCGCCCTTGTGCGAGGCCTGCAGGCCAACCTCTGGTGCGAGTACATACCAACTCCGGAGCACGCCGAGTATATGCTTTACCCCAGGCTCTTCGCTCTGGCCGAGACAGCCTGGAGCCCCGCCGGGCGCAAGGAATACAAAGCATTCCGAAAGAGGGCGCGCAGGCTGCTCGATTCATTCAGAGCGCTAGGATACAAGACTTTCGATATGGACAACGAGTCCGACCTTGCACGCTCCGGAATGCAGCGCTTCCCCCCTGAAGGAGTTCCCATCATTGTTGACGACGAATAACAAAGAATATGCGAATTAACGTAGACCAATCAAGCAAAGAGCCCATTTACAAACAATTGGTATCCAAGGTCGAACGCGCCTTCCACGACGGAAGCCTTTCCGCCGGGGAGCAGCTCCCGTCAATGAACGACCTGGCCGATTCGTCCGGCATATCGCGGGAGACGGTCAAGAAGGCATACAAGATCTTGACCGACAAGGGTATAATTGTGCCCAAACAGGGCAAGGGCTTTTTCGCCGCCGATGTAAACGGCAGCACCAGGCCGCAGGTGCTCGTCATTTTCGACAAATATTCGGTATATAAACAGATACTTTTCAACGCTTTCGCCCAGCATCTTGGAAACGAGGCCGACATAACCATAGTCAACCACAACCAGAGCGTGGAGTTGCTCGAATTCTATCTCAACAACAACTTGGACAATTTCGATTACTACGTTGTTACCCCTCACTTCCCTCTCGACGAAGCGACCCAGGAGAAAGCAGTCAAGCAGCTGAACCGGATACCCAACCGTAAATTAATAATGCTGGACCGTCTCCAACCCGGCATCAACGGCAACTACAGCGCTGTATATCAAGACTTTGAAAATGATATCTACTACGGCCTCACGGAAGGATGGAAAGACTACGGGAGGGCTTCGCGCCTGCGTGTCATCACCCTTCCTTCTTCGCTGTACGGCGAGTGCATACGGCGCGGTGTCGAGCGCTTCGCCCGCGAGAGGGGCATCCCTGCCGAGTTTTTGACTTCCGCGCCCGAAACGGTAGCCCAAGGAGATATATTCCTGGTGCTGAATTCCCAGCTTGACGCCGGCCTGGTGACGCTGGCGCAGAACATCGGCAAAGCCGGACTGCAAATAGGGAGCGATGTAAAGATCATTTCTTACAATGAGTACGATATGAACGAACTCATACTCGGAGGGCTTACCACCGTATCCACGGACTTCCGCCTTATGGGGCAGCTCGCCGCCGAAATGATACTCTCCCGCCAGCCCCGAAAGATTCACTGCACCTTTAGGATGATTCATCGCAACACCTTTTGAACGCAAGGATATTCGATACCCAGGATATGAAAAACCCGCACTTGAATTCAGATACCTCTGCTGCTTGCTACCAGGCGCCCGACGCCTGCCTCTGCACCTTTGAGTGCGGATTCTTGATTACGCAAAGCCCCACAGGCGAGACGTACGACGACCCTACAGAATACGATGGTTTTTAGGAGGACTTTGCTATGAAATTCAATCGCTTGTTATTCCTGGTAATCGGAGTCTGCGCTTGTACTCCGCAGAATCCTGAAATCTTTGAGCGCTCTTCAGGAGAGCTCGTAGAGATGACTTTCACGGGCCTGCAGGAGGCCTCCGGCGCCACCAGGACCACTCTGGGCCCCGACTACAGCATACACTGGAGCAGTTCCGATGCCGTAAGCATTTTCGCCGCCACCGGGCAGGCCGGGACCACCTTCAACGTAGCTTCAACCGAAAAAGACGGCACCGTGGCCAGCTTTACCGGACTGTCCCACGAAACGTCAAACGGTTATTACTATGCCCTGTACCCTGCTTCCGATGACGCCCGGCTGGTCTCCACTTCCGGCACGATGCTCGCTGCCCTGCCCAGCGTCCAGACAGGTGTCGCAGGCAGCTACGACCCGGCGGCCAATCTCTCGGTGGCGCGCGTCGATACCCAGGCGGCGGACGCCAATAACATCCTTCACTTCAAAAACGCCGGGGCGCTGATCTCCTTTCTTGCCCCTGGCGACTGGGTTACACGCGTCCGTATCGAAAGCCGCGACGGGACAGTTGCAATGACCGGCCCGGCAACTATAAACTACAACGACGGCAGTCCCACCGTACACCCCTCAACGTCATCAAAGAATTTTGTGGATGTAACCATCCCGCAGAAGAGCAGGGGCAAACGATTCTACGCCGTAGTGTACCCCGGCAATTATTCGGAGGGGTTCATCCTTACATACTATACCGACCAGATGTACAACCGCTACACCTCCACTAAAGGTATTGAAATAAAGCGGAATGCAAACATCATCCTGGCCGACAAGGACTGGGGGGTCATAAACGACAGGCCCCAAAGCGAGAGCGGCACCGAGCTCATCGCTCCCGTTATTTCTTCCGGAGGACAAGCTTCGCCCACCTCGGCCTCGATTACTTTCTCTTGCTCCTCAGGCAAGCGCGACACCTACAAGTTCTACCTTCGTGACGCCGCATCGACCGGAGCCGGAGAACTGGTCGGATCGCAGAACACAGGTTCAGGCCAGTACGGTCAGTATTCTTATACCTTCTCGGGACTCACCACCGGAAAGACATACGACCTTGGCGTGAGTGCTGCGTGTAATGGCGAGACCGGATACGGCGATTCCCCTACCACCTGGCTCGAAGACGTGACCATAAACGCCGCAGTGAGCAATATGAACGTATCGGTCGAGAGTTCCGCCGCCAACTACTACAATTTCATTGTCAACTACAAGATCAGCGGCCTGTCGTCCACCGGTGCCGAACACGGACTAGTGTTCAGTTACAGCAACCCCTCCCCCACCTGCGGGTCGGCTGGAGCTGAGGGCAAACTGCCCGGGCCGGTGATCAACAGTACCGGAACGGTGTCTCTTTCGCAGTGCGTGCCAAACGCCTGCCTGCGCATAGGAGAAACTTGCTACGTGAGAGCGTATTGCTTCGACAATTCCGCCGGCAATTACGTTTACAGTCCCGTCCAGACCCTTACCCTGGGCAGCCAGCCGGAAGCTTATTCTATCAGCAGGACTGCGCTGCAGTCTCCAGCCAGCGGCATTTCGCTGTACAGTTTCAAGGCGGGAGGCTCTTATAACGGGTACGCTGCAGAGGCTGTTTGCTCCGCTTCTTCGGGCATCAAGCTCGGGGTGAACAATGCCAAGATGGGCACTACCAGCGCCATATCTATGGCCTCGCAGCTAAGCAGCAGCGGTGCCCTTGTACTCATCAACGGACAGATTTTCGGAGGCCAGGGCAACATAGGTCTGGCCTACACCGGCGGAAATCTCCGGTATAACAACTCTTCCGACGACGGTATTTCCGCCTGCAGCGGGTACGGCAACAGCTATACTACCTGGCAGCCCGTTACCCGCGCAATCCTTGGAGTAGATGCTTCCGGGACTCCCGGCGCCTACTGGTGCTCGCTGGTGAACGGTACGCCATACTTCTTCGACCGTCCCATCCCTGCCGGAACCGCAGTTTATCCGCAGGCCTCTTCAAGTTCCGGCCCCGGCCCGGCAAGGGCGTGGAGCCCCTCTGAGGCACTTTCCACCGGTCCTATGCTGCTTTACGGCGGCAAGGTCTGCGTGAGTGAAGACAAAATCAAGACAGGTGTCTATTACACCAATTACGAGCTTTGGGAAACCACTTCCGGCAATATCTACGGCTCTTCACGGCCCAGGACCGCAATCGGCTACAATTCCTCCACGGCAAAGGTTTACCTCGTGGTAGTCACAAGCAACATAACGCAGACCCAAATGGCCCGGGTGATGAAAGGCATCGGATGCGATTACGCAATGAACCTCGACGGTGGTGGCTCCACCCAGATGCAGGTTAAAGGGAGCGGCGAATTGACTTCCAACTCCCGCGCAGTTAAATCAACGGTAGGATTCTTCCTGAGATAAACAAATCAGGCCGCCCCGGAAGGCGGCCTGAAATGTGTCGGATAGTTGGAGGGAACTATTTCATATACATCTTGAAGAGGGCGAGGCCCACATTCTGCTGATGTCCCATAATCAAAACGCAGTCTTCCTTTTCAATGACTGAACAGCTGCCGGAAGTGAAATTTGAGTACTGACCGGTGCCGGTAGTATCGGTGGAAGGCGTGTCGCTGTTAAGCTGAACCGCACCCTGGAAGACAATGTTTTCGGCTTCTTTGCCCTTGATGAGAGTATCCTTGAAGCCGGAGGCCGTTCCGTTTACATCCTTTATGATGGTAAGCCATCCACGTGCTAAATTGTACATCTTAAGATATGCAATGTACTTCTCGCCATTGAATTCAAAAGGAGTGATGCCGAAGATGTTTTTCCACGCGCTCACATCATCGCCGTTGCCCCATTCCTCGCCGGCTGTGTCATTGATATTGAAGAACATACCTATAGCGTCGGTAATCAGCACACAAGGCGCAGTGCCGTGCTGATAGAAATAAATGGAACCCGCTCCCTTGGAACCGCCGTAGCCGTTGCGGAAAGCATTGGGCCATTGCTGGGTAACCACACCGTTCTTGATAGGGAACTGTGCCGTGAGGTTGCAGTCGTGATCCATATCGGGCTGGTTGTTCCTCAGCCAGATATGCCCGTCTTCCCAGGTGCCGGTAACGGTAAAGAAATCACCGAACCTGCGGTTATTTCCGACATTCCAAGTCAGTTGAACGGTAGGGGCATTGTCAATGCCGTTCTCCCAAGAGTAAATCTTAAAGGCTTCGCCGGATCCGGTAACAAGACTACAGGCAAGCAGTACATGCTTCTTCAGAGTGGTGCTGTAGATTGTACGAACGCAGGCAGTCTTGAATGTTCCGCCGTCGACTCCCGTTACATTGACGTTCTTTACCTTGGTAGGATCAGCAATGCTGACCGCCTTGATACCGTAATTTGTAACATTGGCCTCGACAACATAAACATTCTCCTCATCCATTGCAGCTGCACGATCCCTATTGCCTTCGGCTATGCCGATGCCTGCAGGATAATCAGCGGGATAAAGGCCCCATACGCGCTCCACGGTGAGTTCCTTTTCGGGCTCGGGAGTATCACTCACTTCCTCACGATACAGACATACAGGATTCTGACCTGACTTGTAGCAAGAGAAGATATAAGTAGTGCCGGAAATGTTTGCACGGATATAAACCCTGTCGGTTACAGTTGCGTTGGACTTGAGTGTAACGGCTGAAGTCTGAGAATCTTCGGAAGAAATAGTCCAACTGCAGCAGTTAAGGGTCTCAGTGGCGGATAAATCGGTGTATTCGTGCAAATCGTTGCTACCAGACCTGCCGGAAGCATCATTTCGGCCGAGGTAAGTATCATTTGAACTCTTGAGCAACCACGTTCCGTTGATTGAACTGGCCTCGAGGGTAAATACATCAACCAAAGAACTGGGGTTGTAGATCTTCCCTTCCTGCATGAATTCCGTTATCTGAACTGCCTGGCGGTTGTGGGTGTTCTGAGTGGTACTCATCGCAGCCTTGCCCTTGACATTATCAACATTGAAATCTTCTTTAACGGTGGCAATGATAAGCTTGTCCCCGACAGAAAGAGTTGACAGATCGGTTACGAGAGCATAGCTCTTAGCCTTCACGAAGGAAGCGCCGCTCATATCAACTGTGAAATGTGAAATCACCCCGGTCTTGAATTCTTTACCTGAGGGAACTGTTACCTCTTGCTCATAACTACCGTCACTCACACCCACACTGACCTTCATCGTTATCCCGGAAATATCAGCGGGACCGATGGCGAAATGAATATTCTCGGTTTCGCTGGTATTCAGGATGATAGAAGAGGAAGGATTGTTGATAATCACCTCATTTTCAGCAGTTTTGTATATGTATCTACCGGCAATTCCCAGGCTTCCGAATTCAAGAGTAATGTTTTCAATCGTCTTTCCTGCCGTGTTCAGATTTGCTAAGGAGAGCACGCCATAAGCGGCCATATGCTTGAAGCTCAGAGGTATTGAGCTTGTAGGAGCATCGGGATACTCTTCCGACCGGGCTAAAACAACCTGGGCTTCAGGATCGATATTGCCGGAAACAGGGTTCTGAACCGTGGGAATAGTAAATTGGATATACTCGCCGTATGTTCCATTCGTTCCCGCCGATACCCATTGAGAAGAAGGAGACAATACATAGAAATTATACGGAGCCTCCAGGCCATCGGGTATTGTACCTTCAAATGTAGCCTTCTTAAAATCAGATGAAGGTGTTACCTCAGTAGAAGCTCCATTCTTGGTAGTTTTGGGATTAACCATTACCGTGACTTTGTCGCCGGCCTGCCAGAGCACGGGAATCGTGCTTCCGGAAGCGGTACCGAACTCAGTTTTGGTGTCCAGGCTTTGGGCTACGAAATCGACCTTGATGCCGGTGGCAACAGGGGCTTCCTGCATTTCTTTTTTGCAGGCGGACATTGCGACGGCTGCTACAGCCAGCACAACGATAGTACGGAATACTTTTTTCATAACCTCAGTCAATTAAAAAGTTCCCCAGCTTTCTTCAGTGACGGGATCGATTTCACCATCGCCGCTGACGCACAGAATCTCTTCCGGAAGAGTCTCCAGAAGCTCGCTCCAGGGGGCGGTATAGCCCCCGGAAACAGGTGTTTTAATGTTTTTAATCATAATGTTATGTGTGAACAAAATCTTCGATTTTATGCAACCTTGCAAATATAGTGAATATTTACAAATAACACCACACTACACCTAAGTTTTTACACACAAAAAACAGGTGCAGTAATCTTCATTCTATCTGCCTGGTTATTAAGACTTCCAGTATGCCTCAATCTCCTCCAGGCTCTTACCGGTGGTCTCGGGAACCCATTTCCACATAATGAAGAGGTAAGGCAGGCACATAAAGGCAAAGAGGAAGAATGTGCCGGCGGGAGTCAGGGTCTCGAGCATCCACGGGGTGAGCTGGCCGATGAGATAGGTTCCCACCCAGAGAGCGAGTCCGGCCACCGACATAGCAAGGCCGCGGACCCGGTTGGGATACATCTCGCTAAGCAGCACGAACACCACGGCGCTGATAGAAATAGCGGTGCAGAACACGTAAAGCAGGAAAAAGACAAGCAGGAACCACGTAGGAAGGCTGCCCAGAGCGAAATACAGCCCTATCATCATCAGGCACGCTATCATACCTCCCACGCCCCACCAGACAAGTTTCTTGCGCCCCACCTTGTCGATGATAAGCAGCGCGATCACCGTGGTAAGCATATTCACCACGCCCACGAGCACGGTGCTCAACAGCGATCCTTCGCCGCTGAGTCCGGCGTCCATAAATATCTTGGGCCCGTAATAAAGCACGGCGTTGACTCCCATAAACTGGCCCAGGATGGCAATGGCGGAACCAATGAGCACGGCCTTGAATATACCCGGCTCAAGCAGGGTGCGCCACTCGCTCTTGACCTCTCCTGCGATGGACTCGCGGGTAGCGTCAAGCTGCTCCGAAGCCGCCTGGGTCGTACCGTAGATACGCTGCAGTATGCCCAGGGCTTTACCATCGCGCCCCTTGACCGTAAGCCAGCGGGGACTCTCGGGGATAAAGAAGATAACCACGAGGAAAAGCAGGTCGGGTATGGTCTCGCTGCCAAGCATCCCCCTCCAATATTCGCTGTTCATAATACGGGATGAGAGGGCAGGATCGGTCGAATCGAGCTCGGCCCCCTTGAGTATCAGATAGTTGGCAAGATAAGCCAGCAGGAAGCCTATGGTTATGGCAAGCTGATATAAAGATACCAGGGTACCCCTGCGTTCGGCGGGGGCCACTTCCGAGATATAGATAGGCGACACTATGGATACCACGCCGATTCCGAATCCGCCTATCATACGGAACACCACCAGCTGGGCGAAGTCGGAACACACGGCGCACCCTATGGCGGAGATACTGAACATCAGGGCCGAGAGGAACATAGTCTTTTTGCGTCCCATACCGTCGCTGAGCATACCCGCAAGCGCCACGCCGATTATGGAACCTATCAGGGCGCAACCCACATACCAGCCCTCCAGACCGGTAGAAAGTCCGAACTGGGCCTTGACAACGCTTGTGGTTCCGGAGATTACAGCGGTATCGTAACCGAACAAAATGCCGCCCAAAGCGGCCACCACACAAAGGAATACGACGTATCCCATATTTACAGTCTTGCTCATAGATACAAATGTACCAATAAATTGTTAAATTTGCACTACTATGACCAAGCAAGAATTCTCCGCAATGGCGGCCCGCTACCGCAATGAGCTTTATTCAGGCGTCCTCCCCTTCTGGCTGGACAATTCCCAGGACCTTAAATACGGCGGCTACTTCACCTGCCTTGACAGGGACGGCAGCGTCTTCGATACCGACAAGTTCGTGTGGCTGCAGGGCCGTGAAGTCTGGATGTTCGCGATGCTCTATAATAAGGTAGAGAAAAACCACCGCTGGCTCGAATGCGCCCTCCAAGGAGGTGAATTCCTGCTCAAGCACGGCCACAACGGCAATTTTGACTTTTACTTCTCCCTCAACCGCGAGGGCGCCCCGCTGGTGCAGCCCTACAATATCTTCTCCAACACCTTCGCCTGTATGGCGTTCGCCCAGCTCTCCGTAGCTACCGGCGACCAGCGCTGGGCCGATGCGGCCCGCAAGACCTTCCAGCGTATCCTTGAGCGGCGTTCCAACCCTAAGGGAATATGGTCCAAAGGCTACCCCGGCACCAGGCCGATGAAAGACTTCGCCCTGCCGATGATTATATGCAATATGGCCCTGGAGATCGAACCCATCATCGACGACAAGACCCTGCTGGACAAAACCATCGAGGAGGCGCTCCACGAAGTGTTCGACGTATTTTACCAGCCCTCGATTGGAGTGATGGTGGAGAATCTTGCCCCCGACGGAACCCTGCTGGACTGCTTCGAGGGGAGGAAAGTCAATCCGGGGCACGACCTGGAGGCCCTTTGGTTTATGATGAACCTCGGATTAAGGCTCAAGCGCCCGGAAATCATCGAAAAGAGTATGTCGATTGCCCTGGGCGTCATAGAATACGGCTGGGACAAAGAATACGGCGGAATATTCTACTTTATGGACCGCCTTGGGCATCCCACGCAGGAGCTGGAATGGGACCAGAAACTTTGGTGGGTGCATCTCGAGGCCGCAATCTGTATGATCAAGGGATATAAACTCACCGGCAACCAACTTGCCCTCGACTGGTTCCTTCGCCTTGACGACTATCTGTGGACCTATTTCAAAGATCCCGATTACCCCGAATGGTTTGGCTACCTGAACCGCCGCGGCGAGGTGCTGCTCCCCCTCAAGGGAGGCAAATGGAAGGGCTGCTTCCACGTCCCCCGCGGGCTTTACCAAATCGGAAACACCCTGCAGGAAATTGCTGATTCACTATAACAAAAGTGGCGCGGACCTGAATCCGCGCCACTTTCAGATATAAGGGTCAAACTTAAATTGTGCCCTGCTCCAGCATAGCGGTTGCGACCTTCATAAAGCCTGCGATATTGGCACCCTTGACATAGTCAACGCTGCCGTCCGGCCTGGTGCCGAACTTCACGCACTGCTCGTGGATGGACTTCATAATAAAATGAAGCTTGTCGTCAACCTCCTTGGCATCCCAGGAGATATGCTCGGCATTCTGGGTCATCTCCAGACCGGAGGTGGCCACGCCGCCTGCATTGACGGCCTTGCCGGGAGCGAACAGGATACCGTTGTTCTGGAAGTAATGTATGGCACCGGGCTGGCATCCCATATTGGACACCTCGCAGCAGCACCAGCATCCGTTGGCGGCGAGTTCCTTGGCGTCATCCTCGGAAAGCTCGTTCTGGAAAGCGCAAGGCAGGGCGATGTCCACGGGAATGCTCCAAGCCTTCTTGCCGGCAGTGAAGAATGCCTTGCCGGGGAACTTGGTAGCCATATCCTCGACCATATTGCGGTTGGACGCACGCATTACGAGCATATAGTCAATCATCTCCTTGGTGATTCCTTCAGGGATGTGGCAAACGCCGTCGGGACCGGAAATGGCCACAACCTTGGCGCCGAGCTCAACCGCCTTGGTGGCTGCGCCCCAAGCTACGTTGCCGAAGCCGGACAGGGCTATCTTCTTGCCCTGGATGTCCTTCCCGGCCTTCTCGAGAAGGTGCTGGGTGAAGTACAGGGCGCCGAATCCGGTGGCCTCGGGACGCAGGATACTGCCTCCCCAGGTGCCTCCCTTGCCGGTAAGCACACCGGTATTGTACTCGCGGGCGAGTTTCTTGTACATTCCGTACAGGTAGCCTATCTCACGGCCGCCTACGCCCACGTCGCCCGCAGGAATATCCTGATCGGGACCGATACACTGCCATAGTTCAAGCATAAAGGCCTGGCAGAAGCGCATAATCTCGTCGTTGCTCTTCCCTACCGGGTCAAAATCGGAGCCACCTTTGGCACCTCCCATAGGAAGGGTGGTGAGGGCGTTCTTGAAGGTCTGCTCGAAGCCGAGGAACTTGAGCATCGAAGGAGTTACCGCCCTGTGGAAACGGAGCCCGCCCTTGTAGGGGCCGATGGCGCTGTTGAATTGCACGCGGTAGCCGGTGTTGGTCTGTACTACCCCCTGATCGTCAACCCAGGTCACGCGGAACGTAAAGATGCGGTCCGGTTCGACCATTCTCTCGACAATCTTTGCCTTCTCGAATTCGGGATGCTGGTTATAGACATCCTCCACCGATTCCAAAACCTCCTGAACGGCCTGGAGATATTCACTCTCCCCAGGATACTTGGCCCGGAGCTTGGCCAGAATTTCATTGGTATTCATAAGTGTTATTAAAGTGTGGTTAGGTCTTATTGCTGCATCTGCTCAGCCTTGGCCTGGAGTTCTTTCTGAAGCGACTCCATTGTCCTGTCGGCAGGGATGCTGAGGGCCTTGCGTGCCGCGGCGGTAAGATCGTCCGCCTGGGCAGGGTCGATGTAAAGGGCCGTGGTCTGGTCGAACACGAACACATAGCCGCCATCCTTGGCCAGCTTCTCGATAGTATCCTGAGCCTTCTTGTACAGAGGAGCCATAAGCTGCTGCTGTTGCTGCTGGAGCTCGGCCTGAACGGTCTGGTTGAACTCCTGGATACGCTGCTGGATGTCGGTCAGCTCCTTCTCCTTGGTCTCGCGGATAGCCTGGGTCCAGGTGGAAGCCTTCTGCTGATACTGCTGGTATTTGGTGTTGAACTCATCGGCCATTGCCTGATAAGTCTCGCTTGCCTCCTTGGTGGAAGCGTCAATAGTGGCGCGGGCCTGGTCCGCTTCGGGCATCAACTGCACCAATTCGGTAAAGTTAACGTATGCGAACTTCTGCTGCGCGAACGCTGCTGCGCTCATCATTGCCAATGCGGCAACCAAAAGAATCTTTTTCATATCAAAAAATTTAAAATTGTTGTCCGATAACAAAATGGAATTGACTGCCGCCGGTGCTGTCGTTGGCGTCGAAGCCGTAGCCCCAGTCAACACCCAGCAATCCGATCATTGGCAGGAAGATACGCACACCGACACCGGCGCTGCGCTTGATTTGGAAAGGATTGAAATCCCTGATGTCGCTCCAGCAGTTGCCTCCTTCCAGGAAGCCCAGCACGAAAATGGTCGAAGACGGCTGCAGGATAACAGGATAACGCAACTCGACGGTGAACTTGTCGTACACATTGCCCGCGTAGGCGGTGCGGTTGGCGTTATATTGGGTAGGAAGGTTCGGAGTCAGACTGCCGTTGGTGTAACCACGCATAGCAATGACTTCCGTACCGTACGAATAATAGCCGGACATACCGTCGCCGCCGACCACGAATCCCTCGAACGGAGAGTATCCCCAGTTACGGTTGTAGAAACCAAGATATCCGAATTGGGCGCGGGTCATCAGCACCAGGTCGCCGATAAGCTTGGTGTATGTTGCGGCTGAGAATTTCCATTTATGATACTCGATCCACTTGTAGCGGTCAGAGACCGACCAGTTGTTGTACTGCACGTCCCTCCAGCCGATGGGACGGCCGTCACGCTCGGTGATCTTGTTGCCGCTGGGATCGAGGTCGTAGTTGCGGAACAGCGAGAAAGGAGGCGTGAGCGAGAGCGACAGCGAGAAGTCCGATCCCGAACGGGGATAGATCTGCTGGTCGGTGGAGTTACGCATCAGGTTAATCGTGTAACTGATATTGTGCGAAACGCCGTTGTCGAAGATAAAATAGCCGCCGTCCCAGTTCTTGAGCCTGTAAGTCTGCCAGCTGAGTCCGTTGTAGAGCACGAAGTAGTTGTCAGGCCATTTGAGACGGTTACCCAGCGAGGCCGATACGCCGAATACTTCCATCTGGCGGCTGTTGTCCAGAATGCCCAGCCAGAGGTTGGAATTGGTGTAACGGGTATAATAGCCCGACAGGTTGAGCGAAGTAGGTTTCTTGCCGAAGAGCCAGGGCTCCACGAAACTCGCAGTCAGGGCGGTATAGTATTTTCCGTTGGTCTGGAAACGGAAAGCAAGGCTCTGCGCGTCTCCGAGAGGCACGGGCCTCCAGGCACTCTTGTCGAAGAAGCGGCTGGTGGAGAAGTTGTTGAAACTTACGCCCACGGTGGCCACGAAGGTGCCGGCGCCCCAGCCTCCGGAAAGCTCCAGCTGGCTGGAAGGCTTCTCGGTCACGTTGTAAACAATGTCAACAGTGTTGTTGAGCTGGTTCGGGATGATGGACCAGCCCTTTGCGGGGTCGGAAATCGCCTCGGGGTCGAACTGGCCGAGGGAAGCGATCTCACGTATGGAGCGCTCGAAGTCGGACTGCCTGAACAGGTAGCCGGGACGGGTGAAAACCTGCCGGCGCACCACTTTCTCGTTGGTAAGGTCGTTACCGTTGATGATGATATTGTTGAGGGTCGCCTGCTTGCCTTCGGATATACGCAACTCAACATCCACGGAGTCGTTCTGGATGTTGGTCTCGACGGGGGTGATGTTGAAGAAGAGGTAACCGTTGTCGCGGTAGAGCTTGGAGACGTCCATCTCCGTCTGCTTGCCGCCGCCCCTGAGGCGCTTTTCCATCGACACCACGTCGTACACATCGCCCTTCTGCACCTGCAGCACCTGATTGAGCACCTCGGAAGGATACACCGAGTTGCCGGTCCAGGTGATGTCACGGAAGTAGTACTTGTCGCCCTCTTCGAACACCAGGTCGATACCGAGGCGCTTGGGCTCGATGTAGTACACCGAGTCGCGCACCAGGCGGGCGTCCCTGTAGCCTGCCTCGTTGAATGCGGAGAGCACGGCTTTCTTGTCGTTGATGTACTCCTTCTCGTTGAATTTCTTGCTGCTGAAGAAGTTGTATATCTTGTTGGACTTGGTCTTCTTCATCGAGCGGGCAAGCTTGAAATCTTTGACGTGATCGTTGCCTATGAAGTTGATGTCCTTGATTCTCACCCTTTCCCCGCGGTCGATGTTGAAATTCACGCGGATAGCGTTCTTGACCACGGTGTCTTTCTGGGTCTCGGCGGTAACGCTGGCGTTCAGGAAGCCCTTTTCGGCGTAGTAACGCTTGATGATATCGGCGGAGGTCTTCTCGACATATTCGGAGAATTCACCGCCACGGCGCAGGTTCAGGCGCTCCTGAAGCTCTTTCTTGTCACCGCTCTTGATACCCGAGAACGACCAGCGCGAAACCCTGGGGCGTTCTTTGATGATTATTTTGAAATATGCCGAATCGGGCGTTTCGCCTAAACGGTCGATGACCAGCGATACGTCTTCAAAGTAGCGCTGGAGCCACAGCCTGCGCACCACTCCCGACACATCGTCGCTGGGAACGGTGATTTCCATACCTTTCTGGAGACCTGTAAGCTGAATGATCTGCTGCGCGCTGAAATAGCTGTTGCCCTCGACCGACACGCCACCCACAAAATACTTCTTGGGGTGGTTATAATCTATTTCCACTTTGCTATCCTGCGCCCGGAGGGACAGGCAGGAGAGCAGGACCGAAATCAGGACAACAATATATTTGTATCTCATCTCTTCTCTTTCCGATAAATGCGCAAATATACGGAATTATTTGACTTTTCCGAAACGTCTGTCCCGTGAAGCATACTCCCGGAGCGCATCAAGATATTGTTCCTTTCTAAAATCAGGCCAAAGTGTGGGAGTAAATACAAATTCCGTGTAGGCGAGCTGCCAGAGCATATAATTGCTGATACGCTGCTCGCCGGAGGTGCGTATGAGCAAATCGGGGTCGGGAACGCCCGCTGTAACCAGATACGGTTCGATATCGTCTCCGCCCTCCTCCGCCATCCGGCGGGCCGCCTGACGAAGGTCCCATTTGCCGCTGTAGCTCATAAAGATAATCATAGTCATCTTGTCTCCGGAAGCGGTGGCCTCCTCCATATGGGCGATCTCGGAACGCAGTTCGTCGCTCAGGCGCTCAAGGTTGCCGAGCACCCTGAAACGTATTCCGTTGGAAAGGAAAGAATGCAACTCATTTTTCATCGAGCGCATCATAAGCGACATAAGGCCCAGCACTTCCTCCTGGGGGCGGCCCCAGTTTTCTTCGGAAAAGGCGAAGAAGGACACATACTTGATCCCCCATTCGACACTGGCCTCGAGTACGGCCCTTACACTTTCAACACCTTCAAAATGACCGAAAATGCGCTCTTTCCCGCGCGCTTTGGCCCAACGGCCGTTACCGTCCATTATGAAACTTACGTGTACGGGAACTAGCTGGGGAGCATCCATATACTATTCACTTTGATTTCTGACGTCCCCTCCCCAAAGGAGCCGGGCCTTGAGGGCTCCTATGAAATTGGAGCCGCCGAGCACCACCATCTGCAAAGCTCCGGGAACGGCGCTCAGGCTCAGGGATGCCGAAGAAGGCACGTCGTAATTACGATTGTCGGCAGTAAGCCGCACCAGGGAATCCCTGGAGCGGAAGCTTATTCTGATCTCGGAGCTGTCAGGCACCACGAGCGGACGCACATTCAGGTTGTGAGGCGCTATCGGAGTGATTATCAGCACTCTGGAATCCGGAAGACAGATAGGCCCCCCGGCACTGAGCGAATACGCAGTGGAGCCGGAGCTGGTGGCCACCAGCAATCCGTCGGCCCAGTAAGTGGGCAGAGGCAAGGAATCCACTTCCACATCCACTCCGAGCATAGCGGCTCCCTCGCGGAGCACGCACACCTCATTGAGGGCCAGCTGGGGACCGTCCCCTCCGCACAGGCCGTCAACCTTTACAAGCCCCCGGCGCTGTATGGAATAATCTTTGCGGGCCAGAGCGTCGGCAACGCTCTCGGGCTTGTTCTCCGACAAGAACCCGAGACGTCCGAAATTAACTCCAAGTATGGGAACAGACGCCTCCAGGGCAAGCGCCGCAGCCGAAAGGAAAGTACCGTCTCCGCCGAAGCTCAAGAGCATTTCGGTGCCCTCGCGTACGTCTTCGCTGCTCCGGACCGGATAGACATCGAAACCCTGCGCGCCCAGGTCGGCCAGCAGGCCGAGCACCCGGGGGTCAAGTTCCAGACTCTTGTCCTTCAAAAAATAAGCAAACTTCATATCAGGCTTCAAATTTAGTACTTTATTTCTACTTTTAGGATATAAATTTATATTTTTGCAATCTATGACAAGACTGAGTGTAAACATAAACAAAATAGCCACATTGCGTAATGCCCGCGGAGGCAATATGCCCGACGTGACCCAGGCGGCGCTTGACTGCGAGCGTTTCGGAGCACAGGGCATCACGGTCCATCCACGGCCCGACCAGCGTCATATCCGCTACTCCGACGTTCTGGATATCAGGCCTTTAATCAAGACCGAGTTCAACATCGAAGGCAATCCCATACCCGAATTCCAGGCCCTGGTATGCCGGGTCAAGCCCGACCAGGTAACCCTGGTTCCCGACGCTCCCGACGCCATTACTTCCAACGCCGGATGGGATACGCTGTCGAACCGCGGATTCCTGAGCGAGATGTGCAGTGAATTCAAGAAAGAAGGCATAAGGGTTTCGATATTCGTGGATCCCGACCCCGAAATGGTGAGGGGGGCGGCCCTTTGCGGCGCCGACCGTGTGGAACTGTACACGGCAGCCTATGCCGAGGGGTTCAAAAACGATCCCGAAAAGGCTGTGGAGCCCTATCTGAAGGCCGCCATAGCCGCTCGCGAATGCTCCCTGGGCCTTAATGCAGGGCACGATCTCAACCTCGATAACCTGTCCTACTTTATCCACACAATTCCCTGGACCGACGAGGTTTCGATAGGTCACGCCATCATTTGCGACGCCCTGTATATGGGACTCGAGCGCACTATCGGGGCATATCTGGCAGAGATTCGGAAAAAATAGTTAAATTTGCATTTTGCAACATAAGAAAACACAACGATAAAAATGAAAAAAATCATCCTCGGCATCATTGCCACAGCAGGGGCTGCCGCCCTTATTTCTTCTGTATTTGTCAGCTGCAACACCACTCCCGGTAACAACACCAAGTCAACCGC
Organism: Bacteroidales bacterium; assembly: GCA_017651465.1. Taxonomy (GTDB): domain Bacteria; phylum Bacteroidota; class Bacteroidia; order Bacteroidales; family UBA932; genus Cryptobacteroides. Next base: position 45,056 of record JAGCCX010000045.1, on the reverse strand, counting down.
CGATTCCACGGCAGTAGCCGGATCGATAGTGTACTTCGACCTTGACAGGGTGCTCGACGAGTACGATATGGCCAACGACCTCCGCAGCGTGGCCGAAACCAAGATCAACAGCATCAACCAGGAGGTTAACCGCAGAGGCTCCAAGCTGGAGAAAGATACCAAGGCTTTCCAGGAGAAGATCAACAAAGGTCTCCTCACCCAGTCGGTGGCCGAAGTCCAGTACAAGAAGCTCCAGGAACAGCAGAACAGCTTCCAGCAGTATGCCGCCCAGAAGCAGCAGGAAATTGCTGAAGAGCAGCAGGTTATGATGAACCAGATCGCCGACGCCATCAAGACCTTCATCGACGAGTTCAACGCCGAGAAGGGCTATGCTATGATCCTTACCACCCAGGGTGACATTATGCCCGCTCCCGTGGTAACCGCCGATCCTTCGCTGGACATCACCGACGCCGTGCTCGAGGGCCTCAACGCCGCTTACGTCAAGAGCAAGGCCGAGAATAAAGAGTAGAGAATTGAAAATAGCCATCCTGTCCACTTTCTATCCTTTCAGAGGAGGAATAGCCCAGTTCAACGCAAGCCTTCTTGACGGACTGAGCAGGGAGTGCACGGTCAAGGCTTTCAATTTCACCCTTCAATATCCCGCTTTCCTGTTCCCCGGAAAGACCCAGTGGGTCAGTCCGGGGGACAGTGCTTTGCAGGTGGACGCCCAGCCTGTGCTGAGTACCGTCAACCCGTTCAGCTGGGGAAAGGCCGCCAGGGCCGTCCGCGAATGGGGCGCCGACCTCCTGATAGTGCGCTACTGGATGTCGTGGTTCGCCCCCTCGCTTGGCAGCGTCGCCCGTAAGGCCGGTTGCAAGGTGCTCGCTATCACCGACAACATTATCCCTCACGAGAAGCATTTCTTCGACAAGCCGCTTACCAAATGGTTCCTCGGCGGAGTGGACGGATGCATCTGTATGAGCGACGAAGTGGCCTCCGACCTGCATTCACTTAAGCCCTCTATGCCCTGCAAGGTACTCCCACACCCTCTGTACACCCACTTCGGGAGCAAGATCGACCGGGCGGAGGCCGAAAAGCACCTGGGGCTGCCGGGCAAAGGACATAATCTCCTGTTTTTCGGGCTTATTCGCCATTACAAAGGGCTTGACATCCTCATCGACGCATTCGGTTCGCTTCCCGACAGCTACAATCTCATAATAGCCGGGGAGCCTTACGGCGACTTCGGCGAGTACAGCCGCGCCATCGAGGGCAGCCCCGCCCGCGACAGGATATTCCTTTTCAACAACTACATCCCCGACTCCGAAGTAAAGTGGTTTTTCTCCGCCGCCGACGCCGCCGTACTCCCTTACCGGAGCGCGACGCAGAGCGGCGTCAACGCCCTCGCCCTCAATTTCGAGGTCCCTATGATCGTCACCGACACCGGGTCGCTCCGCGCGACCGTCGAGGGACGGGGGACCGGAATTGTGGTGGACAGCCCCTCTCCGGAGGCCGTAAGGGATGGAATTCTACGTTTTTTCAGCCAGCCTTCCCTGCGGGAAGACTGCATCGAACATATCCGCCAGGAGCAGCGCCGTCTGTCTTGGTCCGGATTCTGCAAGGAACTGCTTCAGTTTAGCGAATCATTATGAAACGATATCTGCTTTCCTCTCTGGTGTTTCTGCTCCTTCTGCCTGCGGGAGCTTCGGCGCAATGGTACCTGTTCCCCGGCGGACGTCACGCCAAAGACAGTTCGGGGGTCAATGCCGCCGACAATGTCTTTATCCCAGTAGGCGATGACGAAGTGGTGACGGAAGAAGAGGGAGGAGAAGAAGTGCGCGCCGCCAAGGTGTCGCTCATCCTGCCTCTCAAGAGCACCGGTACGCCCAACAGCAACTTCCTGGATTTCTACAGCGGAGTTCTGATGGCTGCCAACAGTCTCTCCTCCAGCGACAAGCCCATCGAACTGTCGGTTTACGACTCCACGGTGGGTATGCCCAGCATAAGCGAACTCGAGCAGAGCGACCTTATCATCGGCCCGGTCAATTACGACGATGTGCAGCGCCTGCTGCCCCGGGCCCGCGGCAAGCTCATCATATCGCCCCTCGACCCCAAGGTGGCTTCGCTCACCCCCGCCAACAACGTCGTGCAGGCTCCTTCGGGCTGGGAAGCCCAGGTGGACGAGCTTGTGCGCTGGATTGCTTCCGACAAGCGCGGAGGCGATGCCGTGATATTGCTCCAGAGCGCGGACGAGCGCGACGGCGAGATGACCAAGCGCCTTGCCCTCAAGCTTTCGGAGGCCGGCATTCCGTACAGCATTTCCTCCACTCCCACTTCGTTTGAGGGTACGGTTAAAGGCACCTGCCGCTTTGTCGTAGCCTCGGAGAAAGATGACTTCTGCAGCGCCGCGGTACGCGAGATAGCGCTGATGAACTTGAAGGGCACCCGCAACGCCGTTTACAGCACTTCCCGCATACGTTCGATCAGCGACCTCGAGGTCGAGAGCCTCCACGCCGCATCGGCCCATATCGCAGCCACTTATTACGCCAATCCCTCCGATGCCAAAGTAAAGCGTTTCGCCCAGCAGTACAAGAGCCTGTTCAAGGGCGAGCCCGGGCAATGGGTTTACCAGGGCTACGACCTTATGAACTATTTCGGCACCCTGCTCGAAGAGGAAGGCGAATTCACCACCGAGACCATTGCATCCAAGACTTGGAACGGCCTGCAGACGGATTTCAAGTTCGACGAGAGCGGAAAGAACAACACCGCCGTACGCCGTCTGCTCTACAACGCCAACAATACTATCACCCTAGTTCGTTAGAATGGAAAAAGTTAAATGCCTCATCATAGGAGGCGGCCCCGCTGGTTATACTGCAGCAATCTACGCCGCCCGTGCCGCCCTGAACCCGGTTCTTTACGAAGGCCTCGAGCCCGGAGGACAGCTTACCACCACCACTGTAGTTGAGAATTTCCCCGGATTTCCGTCCGGAGTTGACGCCAACGCCCTTATGGCCGACATCCGCAGCCAGGCGGTGCGGCTTGGAGCCGATGTGCGCAGCGGTGCTGTAAGCGCAGTTGACCTGTCGGAGCGGCCGTTCAAGCTTACCATCGACGGCAGCACCCAGATCGAGGCCGAGTCGCTCATCATAGCCACCGGAGCCACGGCCAAGTACCTCGGGCTCCCCTCCGAACAGAAGTTCAGGGGCCTTGGAGTATCGGCCTGCGCCACCTGCGACGGATTCTTCTACCGCCGTAAAGACGTGGCCGTAGTGGGTGGAGGCGACACCGCCTGCGAGGAGGCTACCTACCTTGCCGGCATCTGCCGCAAAGTGTATATGATAGTGCGCCGCGACGTCCTGCGCGCTTCGGCCGCGATGCAGGAGAGGGTGGCGTCCACCCCCAATATCGAGATACTCTGGAACTGCAACACCCGCGAGGTGCTCGGCGATTCTTCCGGAGTGACGGGAGCCCGCCTTGAGCGCAAGGACGGAGAAGTGTTCGACATCGCTGTGGACGGCTTCTTCCTTGCCATCGGGCATCATCCGCAGTCGGAACTCTTCGCCCCCTGGGTCAAGACCGACGAAGCCGGATACATCATCACTGACGGTCGCAGCAGCCACACCAACGTCGAGGGCGTTTTCGCCGCCGGAGACGTTCAGGATCCCCATTACCGCCAGGCCATAACCGCCGCAGCATCGGGCTGCCGCGCCGCCCTGGACGCCGAAAAATTCTTGAAACGATGAAATCACTACGCCGTCTATCCATAGCAGCGCTCGCACTCGCCCTGTGCCTTTCTTCCTGCAAGAGTCAATACGAAATCCTGCTCGAGGGCAATGACACCGAGGCCAAGTACGCCGCCGCCTTCGATTATTTCAACCAGGGAAAGTTTACCAAGGCCAGCCAGCTGTTCGAGTCGCTCTCCATCATCACCAACGGTACCAGCAGGGACGACACGGTCCAGTACTACTGGGGCCTGAGCAACTACAGGGCCAAGGACTACTTTACCGCCGAGACCAACTTCGAGCGTTTCATCACCAACTTCCCCAGGAGTCCCTTCGCCGAGTCGGCAGCCTTCCTGCACCTCGACTGCCTCTACAGGGGCACCTACCGCTACGAACTGGACCAGACGCCCACCTACAAGACCATCACCGCCATCAGCGAGTACCTGATGAACAATCCCAGTTCCGAGTACCGCAACGTGTGCTACCAGATGCTCGACAATCTCAACGAGAGGCTCGACCGCAAGGCCTATGAGAACGCCTACCTTTATTATAAGATGGAAGATTACCTGGCGGCCAGGGTGGCCCTGCGCAACGTTCTCAAGGACGATGCGGACAACCGTTACCGCGAGGACATCCTGTACTACACCGCTATGGCTTCCTACAAATACGCAAGCCTGAGCGTGCCCGCCAAGCAAAAGGAGCGCTTCCTGGTATTCTACGACGACTATTTCAATTACGTGGGCGAGTACCCCGATACCGACAGGCGCAAGGAACTCGAAAAACTGTACACAAAGGCGAAAGAAAAATATTGAAACTACCTCACCTGAGGGTTTCGTAATAGAAGTATGGAAAACAAAGTACCCAACAACACTATCACGAGGGACATCAAAGACCTCGCCGCCCCTACGGGCAATATTTATGAGACTGCAGTAATCCTTGCCCAGAGGGCGAACCAGATTGCACTTGCCGAGAAAAAAGAGCTCAACAAGCGTCTGGAGGAATTCCGCAACGAGCGTGACACTATGGAGGAGACCTTCGAGAACAAAGAGCAGATTGAGATCTCCAAATATTTTGAGCGCCAGCCCAAGCCCGGCCTGGTAGCCATTTCCGAATTCGAGGACGGCGAACTGTCGTTCCGCTTTGCAAAATCCGACGCCAAGGCGGAATAAGCTGCGTTGCGATGCTGCGCAGCCTTCACATACGTAATTACATCCTCATAGACTCTCTGGATATTCAGTTTCCGGAGGGCCTTGTGATTATTACTGGCCAGACCGGTGCCGGAAAATCGCTGCTGCTAGGTGCCCTGGGGCTCCTTTCCGGCGGCAAAGCCGATCCTTCGCTCATCAGCGAGGGGGCCGAGAGCTGCGTTGTGGAGGGAGAATTCGACACCCCCGAAGGGCTTCGGATCATACGCCGCGTGCTGTATTCCACCGGCCGTTCGCGCAGTTTCATCGACGACTGCCCCGCCCAGGCCGGCGAACTCGCCGCGCTCAGCGAGAGCCTTTTCGACATTCATTCCCAGCACCGAAGCCTGCTTCTGACCGACAAGGCATTCCAGCTTTCGCTCCTCGACCACTACGCCCTTCTGGATTCTCAAAGGGCGGAATGCTCCAGGCTCTGGAGAGAGTTGGGAGCCGCCAGGAGCGAGTTGGAAAAAGTTCGCGCTCAGCTGCGCCGCAGCAAGGCGGAAAGGGATTACAACGAGGCCCAGTACAAGGAGCTGCAAGCCGCCGCCCTCAAGGAGGGGGAACTTGCCGAGCTCGAAGAAGAGCAGCGCTCCCTGGCAAATGCCGAGGAGATACACGAGAGGCTTTATTTCGCCCTCGGATGCTTCAATCCCCCCTCGCAGACCGGTGTATCGGAGGCGCTGAAAGACGCCCGCCGCAGCCTTGAGCACGCCTCGAAGTATATGAGCGGAATGCTCGAGCTGGGCGAGCGCATCGAATCGGCACGCATCGAACTGGAAGACATTTTCGACGAGGTCGAACGCAGCGCCGGACTCATCGACTGCTCGGGAGAGAGGCTGGAGGCGGTCGAACAAAGGCTTTCTTTGCTCTACCGCCTGATGCACAAGCACAGCTGCAACGACATCGAGGGCCTGATGGAAGTGCGTGACCGCTATAACTCCGAACTCAACGGGACCGAAGAGCTGGAAGAGAACTGCAGCGCTCTCGAGGCCAGGATCGACAGCCTTGAAAAAGAATGGGAGGCGGTTTGCCGGGTCTTGAGTGAATCGCGCAAGGAGGCCGCGCCGCGCTTTGCCCACGAAGTTCAGGAGCATCTTCACTTCCTTGAACTGGAGAGGGCTTCGTTCAGCATTCAAGTACTTCCCGCACCGGCGAGCGCCTGCGGCACCGACTCGGTGAGTTTTCTGTTCTCAGCGGACGGAAGCAAGGAAGCCGATGTGGCCAAGTGCGCCTCCGGAGGTGAAATTTCACGCATTATGCTGAGCCTGAAGGCCCTGATGGCCAAGTTCAAAGGTATGCCCACCCTTATCTTCGACGAGATCGACAGCGGGGTTTCCGGCAGCGTGGCCGACAAGATGGGCAAGATGATTTGCGAGATGGGCCTGACTATGCAGGTGTTCTCCATCACCCACCTCCCGCAGGTGGCGGCAAAGGGCAGCGCCCATTATCTGGTAAGCAAGCAGTTCAACCCGTCCAGCGGCCGGAGCACCACCGGAATCAATCTCCTTGAGGGAGAAGACAGGGTGATGGAAATCGCCCGCCTGCTGAGCGGCGAAAGCATAACCGCAGAAGCCATAGCCAACGCTAGGTCACTGATGCAAGAAAGCTGACGAACACTATGCCGCGCATTACCCGAAAGAAGATCAGGGACGAAGAAGCGTTCCGCCGGCAGCTCAAGAGCCGCTCTCTCAAGCTTACGCCGCAGCGTCTGGCCGTGCACAGGGCAATGTGCGAGCTGATTCACGCCAGTGCCGATATGGTGCAGGAGCGTATTGGAGAAGAATGTAAAATAAGTACCGTCAGCATCTACAATATACTTTCGGAGCTGGCCGACAACGGAATCTACTCCCGCCGGTACAGCCCCAACAACAAGATGTATTTCGACGTAGATCCGAGCCGGCACGTACACCTCTTCGACAGCCGCAACAACGAATTCCTTGACGTGGGAGACCTCGACCTCATTCCGCTCGTGGAGGCGGGACTGAGGCGCAAGCGCTTCCGCGGCTATAAAATGGACAACATAGAAATACAAATCATCTGTCATCCTACAAGAAAGAAATTGTTATGAGAATCAAGTTTATACTTTTGGCGGTGGTTGCAGCCGCCCTCTGCTCCTGCGCGCCGGACAGCGAACCCTACCTGTTCAGGAGCGCCCTTATGGGATATCTGCAGGAAGACGGATCACTCAAAGGCGACGACGGACGCTTATACTATTTCACCAATCTCCAGAACGAAAAGGGATGGGGAGAGGTCAAGCGCCTTATGGTCCTTATCGACGTCCTCGAAAAGATAGACGGCGAGAACACCTATTCCGCCCGCCTCATCAACTACGAAGTGCCGCTCTACAAGGAGCCCTTGGTGGGAAACGACCAGCACCTGATCGACTCCCTGGGCACCTCTCCCCTGCAGGTGAACGACGCCTGGCTCTCGGGAGGCTGCATCAATATGGTCAACACCTTCCTGTTCGCCGACCCCGAGAAGAAGCACACCGTGGACCTGCTCATCAAAGAGTATCCCTCCAGCAGCGACACTCTCAAATTCGCCCTTATGCACAATGCGGGAGAAGATATCGTGGACGAATACGCCGAAGACTTCTCCGGCAACGTCTATACTTTCTATTCCTCCTTCCCCATCGAGCAATACCTGCCCGAGAACAAAGACAAGACGGTTCTCACCCTGGAGTGGCGGTGGAAAGGAGAAGTGAATGTCATAACCCATTCCTTTAAATAGTTAGACCTATGGACAAAGCGACGGTTAAAAAATACAATTACTGGCAGTGGCGCACCCTTATCATACTCATCATAGGCTACGCGCTGTTCTACTTTGTCAGAAAGAATTTCAGCATTGCTATGCCGGCACTGGAGGCGGAGCTCGGGCTCAGCAAGACGCAGCTCGGTATATTCCTGACCCTCAACGGAGTGATTTACGGGGTTTCGCGCTTTGTCAACGGAATGCTGGCCGACCGCTTCAGCCGTAAGCGTATGATGGCTACGGGTCTGCTTCTTTCGGCCCTCGTAAACATTGCCATAGGTTTCATCCCCGCGGTCAACAGTTTCTTCAACGTGCTAGACCCCGCCGGCAAAGCCACCATAGGTTTCGTGTACATACTGGGGTCGTTGTGGCTCATAAACGGCTATCTGCAGGGTATGGGCTATCCTCCCTGCTCCAGCCTTATGGCCCACTGGATCAAGCCCTCCGAACTGGCCACCAAGCAGTCGATCTGGAACGCTTCCCACTCTATCGGCGCCGGCCTGCTGGCACTTATGATCGGAGCCATTCTGGGGCGCTTCGGCAATTCAGCCTGGCAGTGGTGCTTCTGGGCTCCTGCCATCCTGGCCATCTTCGGCGCAGCCCTTATCTTCTTCGGACTCAAGGACACCCCCGCTTCGGTAGGCCTGCCCAACCCCGAAGATTTGGACGCCCATAAGCAGGAAGAGGCTCCCGCCGAGCAGGAAGACCCCGAATTCACCCGCCTCGCTTACAAGGCGTTCGTCAAGAAAATGGCCTTCGGCAACCCCATAATATGGATCATCGCCATCGCCGACTTCTTTGTCTATGTAATCCGTTTCACCATACTCGACTGGGGATCCACCATACTCGTTCAGGACAAGGGGCTCGACATTACCCTTGCCGCTTCGATCGTGGGTGCGTGTGAGATTGTGGGAGGAATAGTGGGTATGCTGGTAGCCGGATGGGCCACGGACAAGTTCTTCAAGAGCAAGGCCCAGTGCACCAGCGCCATCTGCACCATAATGGCGGTGATCTGCCTCTTCGTGTTCTGGCAGGTAAAAGATATCCCCTGGCTGTTCATAGCTATGCTGGTGCTGTCGGCATTCTTCATCTACGGCCCCCAGGCCCTGCTCGGCATAGCGGCTTCCAACCAGGCCACCAAGAGAGCGGCGGCCACTGCCAACGGCATCGTGGGTATAGTGTGCTACCTCAGCCCCATAGTTTCCGGAGCCGTGTTCGGAGCCATAGCCGACAATCCCAATATGGGATGGAACGGGGTTTACCTCGCGGCCATCATTATGGGTGTCATCGGCGCCGTACTGCTCGCCCTGCTGTGGAACAAACCCGCCGACGGGTATGCCAAAGCGGATAAACTGCTGGACAAGGTCCGCGCCGACTATGTGATGCGTAAAGCAGGAAAGTAAGATTATTTGCTTATATTTGTGTGATGATTAAGAAAATTGCAAAAATAGCAGCCTTGCTTCTGGCGGCGGCCCTGTGCCTCTGCTCGTGCGGCAAGTCGCTCAAGGACATAAAGATTACCTCATACGAGGTAACCTCCGTCTCGCCCCGCGGTCTTTCGGCCTTCGACGCCACCATCGACCTTGGAGTGGACAATCCGTCCGTGCAGTTTTCGCTCTCCGCCATCAGCGCCACGGTCAAGATGGACGGTGCGCCCTGCCTTTATCTTACCGCCGACGACGTGAAGGTAGAGGCCCGCAGCGAGCAGGTTTACACCCTGATCCTCCACGGTGTACTGGACAAGGCTTTCAACCCCTTCTCCCTGCTCACACTGTTCCAGAACCCCGACCTGGAGCCGATAACCATTGACCTGTCCTACCGCGGCTCCCTCAAGGGCGGCCTGGGCAAGGATTTTGAATATAAAGACATTAAAGTTAAGGATTTGATAGGCCGAATATGAAAAAGATACTGTTGTTAACGCTCTCCTTCCTCCTCCTGAGCCTGGGCCTCTCGGCGCAGGTGGCCAAGGACAGCACAGCCACCGCGGACATCTTCGATATGATGTCCGGCAAGGTTACTGTCAACCAGAGTCCCGAAGTGAGGTCGGCAATGGCCGCTCACATCGACCGCAACGCCCGCAAGGCCGCTTCCGGCCAGGGTGAGCAGACTTTCCGCATCCGCATCTTCTTCGACAGCGGCCAGAACGCCCGCGCAGCCTCCGAAGCTGCAGCCGCTCGTTTCCGTTCACTCCATCCCGGAGTATCGGTGACCCGTTCGTTCACCAACCCCTTCTTTAAGGTCACGGTGGGCAATTACGCCACCAAGGCCGACGCTGCAAATGCCCTGAAAAGCATCCAGCAAGAATTTCCAACCGCTTTCATAGTCAGGAACTGATGTTAAAGACAGGACTCGAACTCAAGCAGCAACAGCGGCTCTCCCCTCTCCAGATCCAGACCATCAAGCTCATCCAGATGCCCATCCAGGAACTGGAACAGAAGGTGCGCGCCGAACTGGAAAGCAACCCTGTGCTCGACGACGAGCCCGACCCCGACAGCCCGTCGGAAAGCAAAGACGTCTCGATCGACGCCATTAAAGAAGACGGTGACATTCCTGCGTACCGCCTGAAAGTCAACAACTGGGGCAAGGATCCAAGGCCCGAATACAATACCTTCTCCGTCAAGGAAGGCTTCACCCAGAGCCTCCAGCGGCAGCTTGGCTTCCGCAACCTCACCCCCCGCCAGCAGGAAATTGGCTCCTTCATCATCGGCAGCCTCGATGACGACGGTTACCTGCGCCGCGATATCGACACCCTCGTCGACGACCTGGCTTTCAGGGCCAACATCGATGCCTCCCCGGAAGAAGTAGAGCAGATGCTCCACGTAGTGCAGGAGTTCGAACCCGTGGGCGTAGGCGCCAGGAACCTGCAGGAGTGCCTGCTCCTGCAACTGCGCTCGCTCCGCCCCACCGAAGAAGTCAAGAACGCCATACGTATAATCGACGAGTGCTTCCAGGACTTCTCCAACAAGCATTTCCAGAAAATTTGCACCCGCCTGGGCATAACCGAAGACCAGCTCAAGGCTGCGTTCGCAAAGATAGTCAAGCTCAATCCCTCGCCCGGCGGGCAGATCGACGACACCTACGACGACCAGTCGCAGCAGATAGTGCCCGACTTCATACTGGACGAGCACGACGGCGTGCTGGATTTCACTATGCCACGCTTCAACGTGCCGGAAATCAGGGTCAACAAGAAATACGCCGACCTGCTCATCGACGCCAAAGGCTCCTCCGAGAAGTCCCAGAAAGAGGCCGCGGCGTTTGTCAAGCAGAAACTCGACTCGGCCAAGTGGTTCGTGGAGGCGCTCAAACAGAGGCAGAACACCCTCAGCAAGACTATGCGCGCCATACTCGACTACCAGCACGACTATTTTCTGGACGGCGATGAGAGCAACCTCAAGCCTATGGTGCTCAAAGACATAGCCGAGAAGACCGGCTTTGACATATCCACCATCAGCCGCGTTGTCAACAGCAAGTTCATCGAAACTCATTTCGGCATTTTCCCCCTGAAATATTTCTTCTCCGAGGGAATGGAAAACAGCGAGGGCGAGGAAGTTTCGACGCGAGAGCTCAAGAAGGTGCTGCAGGAATGCGTTGATTCGGAAGACAAGAAAAAGCCCCTGACCGACGAGCAGCTTGTAGTGGAGATGTCCCGCCGCGGCTACAACGTAGCCCGCAGGACCATAGCCAAATATCGCAGCCAGTTAGGCATTCCTCTTGCCCGCTGGCGCAAGGAAATCTGATTTTATTACTCATCAAAAAGCCCCGGTACTTAAGCGCCGGGGCTTTTTTTATGCCCTGTTGATAACTTTGTGGAAAAAATTGTAACAAAATGTAATAAAGTGGAAAATTTTTTATATCTTTGCGACTGCGTATAAGAATTATTATGGTCACTTTTTACGGAAAATATCCTGTCAGGGTTGACGACAAGGGACGCCTGGTGCTCCCTGCCGCCATCAGGAAGGATATGCCGTCGGGTGGCGATATGAGGTTTGTAATCAAAAAAAGTATCTATGCCCGCTGCCTGGAGATGTACACTTTCGAAGAGTGGACCAGGCAGACCGAAAAGATCAAAGAAGATCTGGACTTCTTCAACCCCGACCACGACACGTTCTGGAGAGAATTCATGCGTGACGTGGACATTGTCGAGCCGGATCCCAAACTGGGACGTATCTCCATCTGTCGTGAACTTCTTGACGCAATAGGTATTACCAAGGAAGTGGTATTCTTCGGCGTTGGTTTTAAATTGGAAGTTTGGGCAAAGGCGGAGTTCGAGTCCTCCCGCATCACGAACGACAGTTTCATCTCTATCGCCAGAAGCCTCTCCCGCAAATAGGAGCAGGGGCGATGAGCGAGTATCACAATCCGGTATTACTGTTTCAAAGCGTTGACGCCCTGGTTCTTAACCCTGACGGCATCTACGCCGACGCTACCTTCGGAGGCGGCGGTCACTCCCGTGCCATTCTTGAGCGGCTCTCCTCCAAGGGCCGCCTGATAGCATTCGACCGCGACGAGGACGCCCTCGCCAACGCTCCCGAGGACAAGCGTTTCAAGCTGATACACAACAATTTCCGATTTATACATAATTATGCTCTAATCGAGGCTCCCGCCGGACTGGACGGGGTCATCGCCGACCTTGGCGTAAGTTCCCACCAGTTCGACACGGCCGAAAGAGGTTTCTCTTTCCGCTTTGACGGTCCCCTCGATATGCGAATGAATGTGCAGGGCGATAAAACCGCTGCTGACATTGTCAATTCTTATACGCAAGAAGAATTGGAAAGGATCTTCAAAATCTACGGTGAGGTGGACGGCGCCCACAAGCTTGCGCAGCTCATCGTTTCCGCACGCTCTAAGGCGCAGATCCTCTCCACCGGCGACCTCGGCAATGCCATTGCGGGAGCCCTGCCTTCTTTCGCGGAGCATAAGTACCTCGCCAAGGTGTACCAGGCCTTGAGGATAGAAGTAAACGACGAGATGCGCTCGCTGGAGAAATTCCTCCCGGGAGCCGCCAGTGCGCTCAAGAAGGGCGGACGCCTGTGCGTCATCACCTACCATTCCCTGGAAGACAGGATGGTGAAGAACTTCATCCGCAGCGGCCGAACCGACGGAGTGGAGCAGAAGGATATTTACGGCAGGCCTTCGGCGCCCTTGAAGAGCGTGGAGCGCAAGCCCGTCGTGCCTTCGGAAGAGGAAATTGAAGGCAATACGCGCGCACGCAGCGCAAAGCTAAGGATAGCGGAAAAGATTTGATATGGAGAAGACCTGGAAAATACAAGATCTGGGCAAGGGGCTCCGCAACAGCCTCCGCGCCATACTGAAGGGCGAGTTCCTGCTCCGCCTCAACGTAGGGCGTTACTTCATCCATATCGTCTATGCCTTCTTCCTTATCGCAATGGTCATCTGGATCTCACTTATGATTGAGGGCACAATGACCAAGGTCGAGCGCAACAAGGCCGTTCTGCGGGAGCTGGAGATAGTCCACACCCAGAAGACATTTGACGTAGTGAAACTCAGCCGCCGCTCCACGGTGGGAGATATGCTGGAGCAAATGGGATCCAAGGTTACAGAGCCTGCGGAGCCTGCAACACGTTTAACAAAGTAAAGACAATGGAAGCCAACACCGACACCAAGAAAAAACGCGACCGCATAGGGGTTATCCTCTATGTGATCTACGTGCTGCTGCTGATGGCTTCGGTCCTCTTGTTCGTCAAGATCGTAGGCATCCAGATATTCTTCAACCCCGACCCCAAGATCCAGAGCGCCCTCACGCCCGGCAGCCGGCCCCGCCTCATAGAGCCGGTACGGGGCAATATCATCGACTGCCAGGGACGTCTGCTGGCTATGTCCTGCCCCACCTACCAGATAGCGATGGACTGCACCGTACGCCGCGAGGAATTCGCCAAAGACGACAAAGAAGGTGCGGCCAAGGAAGCCGAGTGGATGAAGAAAGCCGCCGATCTGAGCGTCGAACTCGCCAAGGTGTTCCCCGACAAGAGCGCCGACGAGTATCTGAAGCTCATTCGCAACGGCCGCGCCAACGGCAAGAAATATCTCAAGTTCGGCAAGCCCGTCGACCGCAACGTGTACAACCGCGTGGCGGCCTTCCCGCTCTTCAAGGAAGGACGTTTCAAGGGCGGATTCATTGCCGAACAGCAAAACGTACGCATCTATCCTTACGGCAAGCTCGCACGGCGCACCATAGGATTCGTCAGGAACAACCGCTCCGACGTGGGCAACACTCACGTGGGCCTGGAAGGCAAGTTCGACTATGTACTCCACGGCCAGGAGGGCAAGGAATACACCAAGGTTACCGACTTCGGGCGCGTGCTGGACAACGACAGCACCAAGACCCTGCCGGTTGACGGACGCGACATACGCACCACCCTCAACATCGATTACCAGGATATAGCCTGGAACGCTCTGTACAACGAGATTGCGGCCGAGGACGACCTCGAAGGCGCCTGCCTGGTGCTGATGGAAAGCAGCACCGGCGCCATCAGGGCTATGGTCAACCTCTACCGCGACGGCTCTTCGACCGACTTTGAAGAAGTCAGCAACCTGGCCATAGGCAGGGCCATAGAGCCGGGCAGCGTGTTCAAGACCGTAACCCTTATGCAGGTACTCTCCGACGGATACATCACCAGCCTGGAGGAGCTCATCCCCACCAACCACGGTGTCATAAAGGGGGCGAAGGGCGTGCCGCAGGATGTGCATATGCTCGACCACGAGAGGCTGCACCAAACCAATACTATTTCCGTCATCGACGGCTTCAAGATATCTTCCAACTACGTTTTCGGCACGCTGGCGGTATCCAACTACGGCAAAAAGCCTATGCGCTTCGTGGAGAACATTCACAGCTTCAAGCTGGGCGAGGCTTTCGCCTTCGACCTCGACGGCCTTGCCTCTCCCATCGTCCCGTCGCCCAAAGACAAGAACCGCTACTGGAGTCCGAGCGACCTTGCGGTTATGGGTTACGGATACGGCATCAGGGTAACTCCGATGCACGTACTGAGCTTCTACAACGCCATTGCCAACAAAGGCAAGATGATGAAGCCCTACCTGGTGGAAGACATAGAGCTGAACGGCGTAGTCAAGAACAAGAGAGGGCCCGCACTTATGTCAACCATCTGCAGCAGGGCCGTGGCCGACACGCTTACCCGGGCGCTCAAGGCCGTTACCGAAGAAGGTACGGCGCGCCGCCTGAAAGACGCACGCTGCCAGGTTGCCGGCAAGACCGGCACCTCGTTCGGAACCTACAGCGGAGGCTCCTACCGCGACGAACTCGGGCGCCGCAAGTACCAGGGAACGTTCGTGGGCTTCTTCCCCGCCGACGATCCCCGCTACAGCGTGATCTGCACCGTGTTCAGCAAACCCACGTCCAAGCAGTTCCAGGGCGGCGGCATACCCGCCAGGGCCATCAAGAACCTTGTGAACGGAATATATTGCATTGATCCTTGTTTCCAACCTACATTAAGCGAGAGCAAATGAAACTGGGCGACATCATAAAGAATTGCGGCATCCTGGAAATTCAGGGCTCGCTGCTCAAAGACATAACCGACGTGACCAACGATTCGCGCAAGGTCACGCCCGGCAGCCTGTTCGTAGCCGTCAACGGATGCGGAGCCGACGGCAGGGCCTACATCGGGAAAGCCATTGAGAGCGGCGCCACGGCCGTGATGTTCGAGAGAGCCTCAGAGGGGCAGCCTGTCATTCCCGAGCGCCCCGAGGGAGTAACCTACCTGTTTACCGACAATAGCCGCAAGGCGGTTGCCCTCGCAGCCGACAGCTTCTACTCTCACCCCAGCGGTTCCATCAAGCTCGTAGGCATCACCGGCACCAACGGCAAGACCACCACGGTAACCCTGCTGTACCGCTTGTTCCGCAGCCTCGGATATGAGTGCGGCCTGCTTTCCACCATAGCCAACTACGTAGGCAGCGAGAGAATCGAAACCGCCAACACCACCTCCGACCCCATAACCATCAATTCCCTGCTGACCCGTATGGTGGCTGCAGGATGCGAATACTGCTTTATGGAGGTCAGTTCCATAGGCGTGGAGCAGGAAAGGGTCACAGGTCTGGAATTCAAGGTCGGAATCTTCTCCAACCTGACCCACGACCATCTCGACTACCACGGCACCTTCGCCGAGTACCTGCGCTGCAAGAAGCTCTTCTTCGACCGTCTCTCCCCTGAGGCCACCGCCATCACCAACATAGACGACAAGCACGGTGAAGTGATGCTCCAGAACACCTCCGCAAAGTGCGTGAGCTACTCCTGCCGCAGCGCGGCCGACCATAGCTGCCGCATACTTGAGCAGAGTTTCGAGGGTATGCTGCTGCGCATCGACGGCACCGAGGTATGGACCAGGCTCATAGGTATGCACAACGCCTACAACCTGCTTGCTATATATTCGGCGGCAATTGCCCTGGGCGCAGCCAAGGAAGATGTGCTCGTAGCCCTTTCGCAGCTCGAAAGCGCTCCCGGACGCCTCGAGACCATACACGGGCCCCGCGGACTGTGCGCGGTGATCGACTACGCCCACACTCCCGATGCGATGGAGAACGTGCTCAAGACGCTCCGCGACGTGGCTCCCGCCAAGACCCTCGTATGCCTGTTCGGCTGCGGAGGCGACCGCGACCGCACCAAGCGTCCGGAGATGGCGGCTGTAGCCGAGAAGTGGGCGGACAAGATATTCGTAACCTCCGACAACTCCCGCACGGAGAATACCGAAGACATACTTAAAGACATACGCGCGGGTTTCAGCCCCGCCGGACTTGCCAAGGCGGTGTTCATCGCCGACCGCAAGGAGGCCATAAGGGCAGCCCTGATGCTCTCGCCCGACGGCAGCACCGTGCTGCTTGCAGGCAAGGGACACGAAACCTACCAGATAATAGGAACAGAAAAGCGTCATTTTGACGAGAAAGAAATAGTTAAGGAAATTTTCGCACAATGCTCTACCACTTTGTAGACTGGCTTCAAAGCCTCGGAGTTCACTTTCCCGGAATGGGACTGATGCATTACCTTTCGTTCAGGGCAATGCTGGCCGTGGTTATAAGTATGCTCATAGCATTCTTTGCCGGCGGCAAGATAATCCGTGCCCTCCAGAAGCACCAGATCGGCGAGACCATACGCGACCTGGGCCTTGAAGGCCAGATGCAAAAGAAAGGCACCCCCACTATGGGAGGCATCATCATAATACTCTCACTCCTGGGCTCGGTGCTGCTCGTCTGCAGGCTCGACAGCATCTACACTATCCTGCTTGTGATAACCACCCTGTGGTGCGGCGGAATAGGCTTCGCCGACGACTACATCAAGGTGTTCAAGCACAACAAGGAGGGCCTCAGCGAGAGGGCCAAGCTCATCCTCCAGTTCGGACTCGGCCTGGTGGTGGCGCTCACCGTGTGCATCAGCCCCGACATCCCCACCGACAAACTCACCACCACCATCCCCTTCGTCAAGGCCCACGAGTTCGATTACTCCTGGCTCTCTCCCTTCAAGGGGCAGATGGGTGTTTACTGTTCCTGGGGCATCTATATGATTATGATCATACTGGTCACCCTGGCGTGCTCCAACGGCACCAACCTTACCGACGGAATGGACGGACTTGCATCCGGAACCTCTGCCATAGTAGGCGTGACCATAGGTGTGATGGCCTGGCTGAGCGGCGACGTGATCGATGCCAAATACCTCAATATTATGTATATCCCCGGCACCGGCGAGGTGGCGATCTTTATGGCTGCGTTCGTCGGGGCCCTTATAGGCTTCCTGTGGTACAATACATATCCGGCACAGGTGTTTATGGGCGACTCCGGTTCTCTCACCATAGGTGGAGTCATCGGCGTAAGCGCCGTGCTGATCCGCAAGGAGCTCATACTCCCCCTGCTGTGCGGCATCTTCCTTATGGAAAGCCTGTCCGTAATCATCCAGAGGACTCATTTCAAGCGCACCAAGCGCAAATACGGCGAGGGCCGCAGGGTATTCCTGATGGCGCCCCTGCATCATCATTACCAGAAAAAAGGCATTCCGGAGCCGCGTATCGTAACGCGCTTCTGGATAATAGGAATCATTTTGGCCGTCTCTACACTGGCGGTACTGAAGATTAGATAGTTATGGCAAGAGTAGTTGTATTGGGCGGGGCCGAGAGCGGCGTTGGAGCCGCGGTGCTCGCAAAAGTTAAAGGATTCGACGTATTCCTCTCCGACAACGGAGCGATAAAGGAAGAGTACGCCCGTACCCTGCAGCAATGGGATATCCCCTACGAGCAGGGCGGACATACTCCCGAGAAGATATTGAATGCCGACGAGGTGGTCAAGAGCCCCGGCATACCTTCCACCGCACCTATGGTCAAGGCGCTCGCATCGATGGGCAAGCGCATAGTATCCGAAATAGAGTTCGCATCGCGCTACGACAGCGCCAAGAAGATCTGCATCACCGGCTCCAACGGCAAGACCACCACTACTTCCCTCATCCACTACCTGCTCAAGGAAGCAGGGCTGAACGTGGGCCTGGGCGGCAACATCGGAAAGAGCTACGCCCTCCAGGTGGCCACCGAGAAGCACGATTACTATGTGCTGGAAATCAGCAGCTTCCAGCTTGACGACACCTACGACTTCAGGCCGGACATAGCAGTAATCACCAACATAACTCCCGACCATCTCGACCGTTACGACCACAAGATGGAGAACTACGTAAGGGCCAAGTTCAAGATTGTCCGCAACCTGCGCCCCGAAGACTGCTTCATTTTCGATTCCGATGACGCCATCACCATTGAGCACCTGAGCCGTATAGTGCTTAAGGCCAAGATGCTCCCCTTCACCCAGGAGAAGAAGAACCTGGAGCAGGGCGCCTGGCTCGACGGAAACCGCATCGTAGTCAAGTACGAGCAGAGCGAGAGCGAAATCTACCTGCGCGAACTGGCCCTGGGCGGCCGTCACAATATTTACAACTCGATGGCAGCCGCGCTCGCGGCCAAGGCATCCGGAATAGAAGACGAGGTGATACGCAACTCCCTCAAGAGCTTCTCCCCCATCGAGCATCGTCTGGAGCCCGTGCTGAGCATACGTGACGTAATGTATATCAACGACTCCAAGGCCACCAACGTCGATTCGGCCTGGTACGCACTCGAGTGCCAGACCCGTCCCGTGGTGTGGATAGTCGGAGGGACCGACAAAGGCAACGACTACAGCGTCCTCAACGACCTCGTGCGCGAGAAAGTGAAGGCCATCGTTTGCCTGGGAGTTGACAATAGCAAGATACACGCAGCATTCGAAGGAATCGTGGGATCGGGACGCATAGTGGATACCAACAGCGCCGAGCAGGCAGTTCAGACGGCGAGCCGGATTGCAAGCGCGGGCGACGTGGTGCTGCTCAGCCCCTGTTGCGCCAGCTTCGACCTGTTCAAGAATTTCGAGGACAGGGGAACCCAGTTTAAAAACGCAGTAAGAAGATTATAAAAAAATGTCGGACAAGAAACGCACAGTCTGGAATTTCTTCGACCGTATCGAAGGAGACAAGGTGGTCTGGATCATCGTCCTGATGCTGATCCTGATATCCATCGTGTGCATATTCTCCTCCACTTCACGCCTGTTGGAGGGGAGCCAGACCCGCCTGGACATCGTAAAGAGCCAGCTCTTTGTGGTGGCCGCCGGACTTGCGCTCATAATTGTCTGCTACAACATCAAGAACATCAAGATATTCCGCTGGCTCTCCCAGTGGGGCGCACTGGTTTCGTTCGCCCTCCTCGGCCTGCTGTTGGTAAAGATCGACACGCCCATCATCCGCTCCATCGAGCTCAACGGCGCCCGCCGCATTCTCCAGATCGCCGGCTTCCAGGTGCACGTGTTCGAGGTGGTGAAAGTGGCTATGGTGCTCTATCTCGCCTGGGCTATGGACGCCCTCAAGAAAGGCGAGCTCAAGTGGCCCAAGAAAGAGATCTGGAAAAAGATCCTGTTCATCTATTTCCCCTTCGTGGCTATACTGCTGATGATACTCCCGGGAAGCAACTCGGCGGCACTCTTCATCGGCGGAATAATGTTCATCGTTATCCTGCTCGGCGGCGGCAACCTCAGGGATATGGCGCTGCTGGCGGTGCTCGCAATAGTGCTGATAGCCGGATGCTGGGGCATTTACGAGCTCAGCGGCCACAAGGCTCTCGGGCGCATCGGCACAGCGGTCAGCAGGCTCTCGGAGCACGACGACTGGGAGCAGAAGGTGCTGGACGCACGTCCGGGCTCGGATGAATACTACAAGGCCCTTGACAAGATACGCCAGCCCTACAGCGCCAAGATAGCCATCAAGGAAGGAGGCGTGCTGGGCAAGGGCCCCGGACAGAGCACCCAGCGTTACGTGGTGCCCGATATATCCGAAGACTATATGTATTCCTTCATCATCGAGGAATACGGCCTGTGGGGCGCCCTGATTGTGATATTCCTGTATGTATCCCTGCTTGCCAGGGGTTCCATCATAGTCCGTAACTGTGGCAAGGACATCTATGCCAAGATAAGTGTGGCGGGGCTCTGCCTGTTGATTTCCGGTCAGGCCTTCCTGCATATGTTCGTCAATGCAGACATAGGGCCGATGACCGGGCAGACCCTGCCCCTTATCAGTCACGGCAACAGCGCCTTCCTGTGCTTCAGCCTGGCTTTCGGACTCATACTGTCCTTCAGCCGCATCGCCCAGAGGCGCATAGAGAAGGAGCAGCGCGAAGCGCAGCCTCTCATAGAACTCAAGGAGAACGTACAGGCGGGACTGGACGAACTCGACTCTTTCGAGAGCGGAGAAACTCCGACCGATGACATATTAGACGAAATGAACGATTATGGAGTACAGTAAACTAAAGGTGATCATCAGCGGCGGCGGCACCGGCGGGCACATTTTCCCTGCTGTTTCCATTGCCAAGAAGCTCAAGGAGGTGAATCCCGAGACCGAGATTCTCTTCGTAGGAGCCGAAGGCAAGATGGAGATGGAGAAAGTTCCCCGCGAGGGCTTCCGCATCGTAGGCCTGCCCATAGTGGGCCTGCAGCGCCAGCTGAATCTGAAGAACATAATCAACGACGTCCAGGTGCCTTTCAGGTATGCGGCAAGCATCGCCAAGGCTCGCAAGATCATCAAGGAGTTCGGGCCCCAGATAGCGGTGGGCGTAGGAGGATATGCCAGCGCTCCCCTGCTTATGGCGGCGACCCGTATGAAGATTCCCGCCCTCATCCAGGAGCAGAACGGTTTTGCCGGCCTGACCAACAAGATGCTGGGCTCGAAAGTGCAGAGCATCTGCGTGGCATACGAGGGAATGGAGCGTTTCTTCCCCGCCGACAAGATCATCCTCAGCGGCAATCCCATACGTCCCGAAATGCACCCCTACGGAGCTGCAGAAAGGGAGGAAGGCCTGAAGATGTACGGCTTCGACAGCTCCAGGAAACATATTCTCATAGTCGGCGGAAGCCTGGGCAGCGGAACCCTCAACAGGGCGATGAAAGCCTGGATAGAGGCCGGTTGCCCCGGAGGCGAAGGAGTGGAAATACTCTGGCAGTGCGGTAAATACTACAAGGCCGGGATCGACGCCTTTATGGAAGGCCGCAACCTGCCCGGCATACGATACAGCGACTTTATCAGCCGTATGGACCTCGCATATGCTATGGCCGACGTGATCATCAGCCGCAGCGGAGCATCATCGGTGTCGGAAATCTGCGCCACGGCCAAGGCAGCCGTGTTCGTGCCCTCGCCCAACGTGGCCGAAGACCATCAGACACACAACGCGATGGCCCTTGTGCGCAAAGACGCCGCTCTCATAGTCAAGGACGCCGACGCGGCCAAAGACCTTATGAACACGGCGCTGGAGCTTGTCCGCGACCCCGGGCGCATAGCCGTCCTGGAGCGCAACGCCCTGGCGATGGCCCTGCCCGACGCGGCACAGACCATAGTAGATGAAATTTATAGAATACTCGCGAAATGACGGAAGCTAAACTCAAGAATGTCTATTTCCTCGGAATAGGCGGAATCGGAATGAGTGCCATTGCAAGGTGGTACAAGTTCCGCGGCTACGGAGTATCGGGATACGACCGTACTCCTTCTCCGCTCACCGCGAGCCTCGAAGCCGAAGGCATAAGCGTCCACTACGAGGACGATCCTTCGCGCATACCCGCCGACAAAGCATCCACGCTGGTGGTTTTCACTCCCGCCGTTCCCGCTGACCTTGCGGAGATGCAGTTCGTGATTGCCAACGGCTACAAAGTGGTCAAGCGCGCCAAGGCGCTGGGCGAGATAACCCGCGACCAAACCTGCCTGGCCGTAGCCGGAACGCACGGCAAGACCACCACATCGACGCTGATCGCCCACATTCTTACCGAATCGGGCGACGGCTGCTCCGCCTTCCTCGGCGGCATTTCAAAGAACTACGGCACCAACCTGCTTATGAGCCACAACCCTACCGTAGTGGCCGAGGCGGACGAGTTCGACCGTTCCTTCCTCCAGCTGCACCCCGACATAGCGGTCATAACCGCAATGGACGCCGACCATCTGGATATTTACGGCGACCTGGAGCACGTGCAGGAAGCCTTCCGCGAATTCGCTTCCCAGGTGCACGAGACCATCATACTCAAGTACGGCCTGCCCATCAAGGGCAATCAAGTCAGCGCCCGTATCTTCACCTATCACTTCGACGATCCCAGGGCCGACTTCCACAGCACCAACCTGCGCCTTGACGAGAGCGGGCACTACACCTTCGACCTCGTGTATCCCGGCGGCACCCTCAAGGACATACGCTGCGGCGCCCTCGGCTGGGTGAACGTCGAAAACAGCATTGCCGCCGCCGCGGCGTGCCTGTGCCACGGAGCCGACGGCCAGAAGGTGCGCCACGCCATAGGTTCCTTCAAGGGAGCGATGCGCAGGCTCGACGAGAGGGTAAACCGCCCCGGCCTGGCATATATCGACGACTACGCACATCACCCCGCGGAGCTCTCGAGCGCCATCTCTTCGATACGCGGAATCTTCCCCGGGCGCAAGATAACCGGCATTTTCCAGCCGCACCTCTATACCCGCACGAGAGATTTCGCCCCCGAGTTTGCAGAGGCCCTCAGCGGCCTGGACAAGCTTATACTGCTGGACATCTACCCGGCCCGCGAAGAACCCATCCCCGGAGTGAGCTCGGAGCTCATTTTCAAGGACGTCACCGCGCCCGAAAAGATACTCATCCGTAAGGAGGAGCTTATGGACACCCTGGCCAAGGAGCGCCTTGACGTGCTGGTGAGCTTCGGCGCAGGCAACATAGACCGCTTTGTTGAACCAATTACGCAAATGCTTCAGGAAAGATGAAAATATCTCTCAAACTCATAGTGGTATGCGCCGTGGTTGCGCTTATGCTGGCCGCTTTCGCCCTTCTGGTGGGATGCGGCAAGGCAGGGCGTTCCAAGGTGCTGTGCAACGCCCTTGACGTACAGATCAAGGATGCCTATGAGTTTGTGACCCCCGAGGACATCAGGGGCTTCCTGGACCGCAAGTACGGAGTATATATCGGCGAGAGGCTCGACAGCCTCGACCTGGGACGGATGGAGCGTATGCTCGAGGAGAAGAGCGTGGTTATGAAGAGCGAAGCCTGGACCACCCGCGACGGAGTCCTGCACGTGAGCATAGTGCAGAGGGCCCCCGCCCTGCGTTTCCAAAGGGGCGACCAGGGCTTCTACATCGACAAGACCGGATATGTGTTCCCCCTGCACAGCAGCTACACCGCGGACGTGCCCCTGATCGAGGGCAACATACCTCCGCTCGAAGACGGGCAGAACAGCGAATGGAGCATAGGACTTCTGGAACTGTGTTCATACATATCTTCTTCCAGGCAGTGGAAAGAGAGGATAGAAAAGATCAGCGTGGGTGCGGGCGGCGACGTGGAGCTCAAGACCGTTGACGGCAAGGAGCGCTTCATCTTCGGCTTCCCCGACGACATACCCGCCAAGTTTGCCAAGATGGGCAAGTACTTCTCCCACATCCGCCCGTCCAAGGACGAGGGATACTACAAGAGCGTGAATTTGAAATATAACAAACAAATAATATGCAGGAAAGATATATAGCGACAGTAGATCTGGGCACTTCGAAACTCGCACTCTGCGTGGCAAAGATCACAGGCGAGAACGTCCAGATCATCTACTACAAAGAGAGGCCGTCGGCCGGTATCCGCTACAACTGCGTCTTCAATCCCAAGAAGGCCGCAGGGCCGCTTCGCGCCGCCATAGCGGAGGCCGAAGACGAACTGCAGATCAAAATCACACAGCTTGTGGTGGGACTTCCCCGCTACAACGTGCATCAGGAGACTGCCAGCGCCAAGATCGACCGCAGCGACCCGTCGATGCTCATTGGAGAGGATGAAATAGCATCGCTCAAGAGCATCGCCCTGGACAACTATCCCCTTTCGGACAGCAGCAGCGAGGTGATCTACGGAGCCGTCCCCCAGTCTTTCGCCACCGACGACTTCATCGGCAGCGAAGAGGACGTGGTGGGCGCCACCAGCGCATCGCTGTCGGGTAATTTCAAGATATTCGTGGGCAGGAAGAAAGCCGCCTGGAATATCGACATTATGCTCAACGATGCGGGCGTGGCCCTTGCCCAGGCCATCTTCGCACCGATTGCAGTAGGCGAAGCCGTACTTAAAGAAGACGAAAAGACCAACGGTGTGGCCCTCGTCGAAATGGGAGGCGGAGTCACTTCCCTGTCCATCTATCAGGGAGGCATCCTGCGCTACTTCGGCTCCATCCCCTTCGGAGGCAAGAGCATAACCACCGACATCCGCCTGGAGTGTGCCTTCGACGACACGCTGGCCGAGAACATCAAGCTCGCGTTCGGCGCCTGCCTTCCCGACAAGCTCCAGACTATGGGCGACAAAGTACTGCAGATCAACGACGAGGAGAACGGCACCTACGAACATCTGGGTGTCAAGTACCTCTCGGAAATCATAACCAGCCGCTGCCGCGAGATAGTAAGCGCTATCCTGTACCTTATCCAGGCGAGCGGTTTCGCCGACCGTCTGCGCTGCGGAATAGTGCTCACGGGAGGCGGCGCGAACCTGGCGAACCTGACCAACCTCATCAAGGAGGAATCGGGCTACAACGTGAGGGTCGGATTCCCTCTGGCACGCAAATTCTCGTCCGACGGATGCCCCGGCATAGGCGAAGCCGAAGCGTCGGCATCGGTGGGAATGATACTCGAATCCGCCTCCGATCCTTTCCTCAACTGCATTGCCGAGACGGTGGAAACTCCCGTCGAGCAGACAGTCAAGGAGCCGGTCAAAGACAAAGAGGTGGCTCCCGACGCCAACGGACAGGGCAACTTGTTTGACAAAGACGAATTCGACAAGGAAGTAGGTTCCAAGATAGTAAAGACGCCGTCGAACGGCAAGAAGCGCGCTCCCAAGCCGCCCAAGCCGCCCAAGAGTGACAAACCCTCGGGATTCAAAATCTTCTGGACCACAATGGGACAGAAAGTGGGTTCGGTGATAGAGAAAGGCTTCGAAGGCACTTTGGCCGGACTATACGACGATATGGGTAACAACAACGAGGAGAAATAAGATATGTTCGAAGATTTCAATATAGACCTGGAGGCTACCACTCCCAAGGACTGGAAACGCTCCGACCAGATTATCAAGGTTATAGGCGTCGGAGGCGGCGGCTGCAACGCAGTGTCCTATATGTACCGTACCGGTATCGAGGGCTGCAGCTTCGTAGTGTGCAACACCGACTCCCAGGCGCTTGAATGCAGCCCCGTGCCCGTCAAGATACAGATGGGAGCTGGCCTGGGCGCCGGCACCAACCCCATCAAGGGGCGCAATGCGGCCATCGACAGCCAGGCCGAGATAGAAAAGAAGATTATCGACACCGGCACCAAGATGCTCTTCATCACCGCCGGAATGGGCGGCGGCACCGGTACCGGCGCCACCCCTATCATTGCCAAGATGGCCAAGGAGAAAGGCATCCTCACCGTTGCCGTAGTTACCCTCCCCTTCAAGAACGAGGGCGACAGGGCTATGTCCAGGGCCATCGACGGTATCCAGGAGCTGGAGAAGAACGTTGACTCGCTGCTTATCATAAACAACGAGAAACTCTACGAGCACTTTGGCGACCAGCTCACCCACAACGCCTTCCCCAAGGCCGACGAGGTGCTCACCACAGCCGTCAAGGGCATCATCGAGATCATCCAGAAGCCCGGTTACATCAACGTGGACTTCGAGGACGTGATGGCGATGATGAAAGACAGCGGTATGGCCCTTATGGGCTACGGCGAGGGCAGCGGCCCCGACCGCATCGAACAAGCGGTGCGCCAGGCCTTCGAATCGCCCCTGCTGAACGACTTCGACCTCACCACAGCCAAGAACGTGCTGGTAAACATAACCGGAGGCAAGAACGAGCAGGGTCTCACTATGGACGATATGTCCGAGATCAACCGCCGCATCGACGAATACACGGGCGGGGCCAACAACTTCAAGAGGGGCCTCATCTGGGACGAAGATCCCGCCGTGGGCGACCACATACACATTACCTCCATCGTTACGGGCCTGAAATTCATCGACATAGTCGGATCCCGCCGCGATATGGGCAATTACATAATGATTACCCGCAACTTCAAATACGACAAGAGCGAGGCCGCCAGCACCAAGGGCATCAGCCTTATCGAAGACAACGTGGGCTCACGTATAGGATACAGCTCGTCGGAGAACCTCCGCGCTTTCCGCTTCGATCCGGAACAGAAGCCCGCCCTGCTGGTAACTGCCGGCGAGCAGATTTCCGACCTCGAAAACATACCTGCAATACGTAGAATATGAAAAAGACCAGAGTAAGATTCGCCCCCTCCCCTACCGGGCCGCTCCATATGGGCGGAGTACGCACCGCGCTCTACAACTACCTCTTCGCAAAGAAGAGGGGTGGCGACTTCATTCTCCGTATCGAAGACACCGACTCGCATCGGTTCGTCCCCGGGGCGGAAGAGTATATAATAGAGTCGCTTCGCTGGTGCGGTATCCTGCCCGACGAGGGCCTGGGACCGGACGGACGTCTGGCCGAGAAGGCCGACGAGCGTAATCCTCACGCTCCTTACAGGCAGTCGCAGCGCCGCGGCATATACCGCAAATACGCCGAGCAGCTGGTCGGCGACGGCTTTGCTTACTACGCCTTCGACACAGCGGCCGAGCTTGAAGCCGCCCGCTCGCAGGCCGAGGCCGCCGGGCAGACCTTCATATACAATGCGGCCACCCGCGGCGCCCTCAGGAACTCCCTCACAATGAGCAGCGAAGAGGTAACACGCCTGCTGGAAGAGCGCAACGACTGGACTATACGCTTCCGTATGCCATCCGACGAGGTGGTAGTGATGGAAGACCTTATACGCGGACATATCGAAGTCAACACTTCCACCCTTGACGACAAGGTGCTCTGGA
This sequence comes from Bacteroidales bacterium, assembly GCA_017651465.1. Taxonomy (GTDB): domain Bacteria; phylum Bacteroidota; class Bacteroidia; order Bacteroidales; family UBA932; genus Cryptobacteroides. The sequence goes on along the minus strand of JAGCCX010000045.1, from coordinate 18,020 downwards.
AGAAGGCCGACGAACTGCCCACATACCATCTGGCTAATATTGTCGACGACCACCTGATGGAGATAAGCCACGTAATCCGCGGCGAGGAATGGCTGCCGTCCCTCCCCCTGCACTTCCTGCTCTACAGGGCTTTCGGCTGGGAGAGACCGGAGTTCGCCCACCTGCCCCTGCTTCTCAAGCCCGTCGGCAACGGCAAGCTGAGCAAGCGCGACGGCGACAAGATGGGCTTCCCGGTATTCCCGCTCAAATGGACTTCTCCCGAAGGTGAAGTATCACGCGGTTACCGCGAAGACGGCTATTTCGCCGATGCCTTCGTCAATCTGCTTGCAATGCTGGGCTGGAATCCCGGTACGGAGCAGGAGATTTTCTCGATGGATGAACTCATCGAGGCTTTCTCGCTCGAGAAAGTGGGCAAATCCGGAGCCAAGTTCAATCCGGAGAAAGCCAAATGGTTCAACAAAGAATACTTGCGTATGTGTTCCGACGAGGAACTCTGCACGCTGTTTATGCCCATACTCGCTTCCCACGGGGTAAACGCTCCGGCCGGGAAGGTTCGGGAAATAGTTGCCCTGATTAAAGAGAGGGCTACATTCGTGTCCGACTTCTGGGACATTGCCTGGTACTTGTTCAAGGCTCCCGAGGAATATGTAGAAAAAGACGCCTCCAAGTTCTGGAAGAAAGAGAATGTAGATATGGCGCGGCAGGCGCTTGACAATACCGATTCGGCCCAGGCGATGGAAGAATACATCCGCGCCAACGAGTGGCCGATGGGCAAGGTGATGAACTGCATACGCCTTGCACTCACGGGTTCGTCGAACGGACTCGGAATAGCTGATATAATGCGTTTCATAGGCCGGGAGGAAGCTCTTTTGCGCTTCCGCAGGGCCGAAGAGCGGTTAGTTATATGTTAATGACGGGGCACGGGCTTTGGACAAGGTCCGGTCCCGTTGCCGACTTACTTTCCCCCCGGCTGCAGCTTTAGCGGCTGACTTCTGAATAGTCCGGGATCGGAGGATACGAGAGCTGCGTTGTTTCTAGGGTTTAGCAGCGATCGTTGATACCGGTCCCGGGGCTGTTTTTTATAAACAGCCCCGGTTTCCTCCTTTTTTTGTATATTTACGGAGTAAACCACATAAGACTATGTACAAGTATAAAGAAGTATCGGAAGGGACCTACGTTTTGAGCCTGGACAATCACGTGGAGATTTGCCAAGCCCTCGGTGAATTCTGCAAGGAAAAAGAAATCTATGCAGGAGCCGTAAACGGCCTCGGGGCCATCTGCGAAGCCACTTTCCGCTTCCTCGACCCCGCCACCAAGCAGTACGTCGACAAGACCTTCAGCGAACAGATGGAGATTACCAATCTGACCGGTAACATCTCCCAGAAGCCCGAAGATCCGTTCACCCCCTATCTGCATATCCACATTACCGCAAGCCGGCGCGACTACAGCTGCGTCGGAGGACATCTACTGAGTGCGCGCGTCAACGGCGCCTGCGAACTCGTGGTCCAGGATTACCAGGAAAACGCCGTGCTCGAACGTTATTTTGACTCCGGAATCGGTTTGAACCTTTATAAATTCTAATCTATATGTCATTCGTAATGATAGTTGAGCTGCTCATCGTTCTTGCAGCTCTCTACGTAGGCTCGCGTTACGGCAGCCTGGCGCTCGGCGCCATATCAGGCATTGGCCTGGCCATACTGGTGTTCGGCTTCGGCCTCACTCCCGGTACGCCTCCCACCGATGTCATCTACATCATCATAGCCGCCGTAACCTGCGCCGGCACCCTCCAGGCGTCGGGCGGTATGGACTGGATGATACAGATTGCCGAAAAGCTGCTCCGAAAGCACCCCGAGCATATCACCTTCCTGGGCCCGTTGGTGACCTTCTTCCTCACGGTGCTGGTAGGTACCGGGCACGTGGTTTACACAATTATGCCCATCATCTGCGACATTGCGCTCAAGAAGGGCATACGCCCCGAGCGCCCTTGCGGAGTGGCGTCGGTGGCATCGCAGGTCGGTATCACCTGCTCGCCCATCGCCGCCGCCGTGGTGGCTTTCGTTACCATTTCAAATGCCAACGGATATATGGTTGCCATCCCCCAGGTTCTTATGGTCACCATTCCGGCCTGCGTCCTCGGCCTTATGTGCGCCGCCCTGGCATCGTACAAGAGGGGTAAGGATCTCGACAAGGATCCCGATTTCATCAAGCGCAAATCCGATCCCGAGCAGTACGCCTATATGTACGGCAATACCGCAACCACTCTCGACAAGACCATTTCCCCGCAGGCCAAGGCTTCGGTATTCATCTTCCTGGGCTCGCTGCTCATAATCGTTGGATTCGCATTCCTGCAAATGTTCCATACCGCTGACGGACAGACGGTTGCAAAAGCCATCAACCTGCCCAAGATGAACATCTGCATACAGATTATTATGCTTATGGCGGCGGCTTGCAACATTATGTTCTGCAAGGCTTCGCCCAAGAAAGCAGTCGGCGGCGCGGTGTGGCAGTCGGGTATGGTTGCCGTGGTGGCCATCTATGGCATTGCCTGGCTGGCCGATACGTACTTCGGCAACTATATGGACGAGATGAAGCAAATGCTCTCCGGTCTTGTAACCAATTATCCCTGGAGCATAGCCTTCGTGTTCTTCCTTGTGTCGGTTCTCATCAATTCGCAGGGCGCCGTGGTGGTGGCTATGCTGCCGCTCGCCTACGAGCTCGGAATCGCCGGCCCCGTCCTTCTGGGAGTGCTTCCCAGCGTGTACGGCTACTTCTTCATCCCCAACTACCCTTCCGATATCGCAACGGTCAACTTCGACCGTTCGGGCACCACGGTGATAGGAAAATATCTGCTGAACCATAGCTTTATGATGCCGGGACTGATAAGCGTGGCGGTATCCACGGTACTGGGATATCTTATCACCAATGTGTTCTTTGCCGGATATTTTGCCAGCTTCACTCAGTAAAGGAGTAAAAAAGCACCCCGTAAAACGGAAAATGCGTTTTTAAAAACGGCCTCCCACATACCTGGGAGGCCGTTTTTGCAATTAAGCGTGGGAAAATTTCACAAAACGCTTAATTCCCTCCATCTTTGCAGCAAAAGAAAACTGACGACTATGAAAAAGTTATTTACATTCCTGTCTGTTGCCCTTGCCTTGCTTGGTTGCACAAAAGAAGGGCTGTTCTCCAGGGGCGGAGAGGGTTCCGAAGATGCGGAATTATCGCACGATATGATCCTTCTCGGGGAACGCCTGCCCGACCCTTACTCGGTAGAATATATGACCAAGGCCCTTCAGGCCGTCTCGCCCCAGGGAGGGCGGACCACCCTAGAGCCTACCGACTTCTATGTCCGTTTCCTTCCTAAAGACGACGCCCAGATGCAGACCCTGCTCGACAAGGGCCTGGAACTTGTGGACCACCCCCTGGACCACCGCATCGTGCGGCACGGCGACTGGTACCACGACCCGGCGCTTCCCGACGAGGATATCACCTGGCAGTATGCGGTTGTTCCGGTCGATTTCCAGTTCCCCAAAGGCATTCGTTACGAAAGGCTTGACGACTGTTACATAGCAGAGCACAATCCAGCCACCAAGTCGGACGGAATCGATTGGGATGCGGTGGAAAGGGAGGCTTACCGCCTGACCGGCAACGAAAGCCTTTTGATACCAGCAAAGAAAGACTCCGAGGGCAAGGAAACCGGCAGGCCCAAAGGGCGGATCGCAATACTGGACCCCGACTGCGACGAAGAGCCGATAGGGGTCAAAGGAGTCAAGGTGTGCTGCAATTCCTTCGTAAAGATCAGCACCTGCTATACCGACGAAGAAGGCTACTACTCGATGGAGAGGTCTTTCTCGTCTAAAGTTCAATACCGCCTGGTCTTCCAGAACTCCAAGGGCTTCTGCCAGGGCATCAACCTGATACTTGTCCCCGCTTCGGTATCCACCCTGGGGTCGCAGAGTCCTGGGGGCTACAGCATTGTGATTGACAGCAATTCGGAAAGGAAGCTGTTTTGCCGCTGCGCGGTCAACAACGCCGGCTACGACTATTGGACTATGGTAAAAGAATACGGCAACGCCCTCCCCGCTCCTCCCAAAGACCTGCGGATATGGAACCTTGGGCTGGTGAGCGGAGAATTGCCGCTTATGGTGCATCACGGAGTGCTGCTCGACACCTATGAACCCCTGTCCAGCCTGCTGGGCAACTACACGTCCATCGTCAAGATGCTGCATCCGGATATTGTACTGTTCAATAGCGAGGCCTACACCTACGCCGAATTCTATGCTCTCGCGCTGCACGCCTTCGCCCACGCGGGTCACTTCGGACAGGTAGGCAAAGAGTGGTGGTCGCATTACTCCGAATACATTGTCAAGTCGCTCATAAACACCACATTCAAAAGCATTTACGGAGAGCGGGGATCGGAAGATTACTCTTACTGCGAAATAGCCGAAGACTTTGCCTACTATTGCCAGAATGTTCTTTACAAGAAGCGCTACCCCGACGCTTCCGCAGTCTTCGGCACGGGCTACTGGTTCGCCCCGCAGCTGCTGATGTTTCTGGACGAGAGGGGGCTGGGGCTTGACAAACTGGGGGTCTTGTTCACAGATGACGTAAGCGATATCGAAACCCTGAACAACAAGCTCCTCAGCTACTATCCCTCCTTCAAAGGGGTTATCAACGAAGCGTTTACGAGATATGGAAACCAGTAAAAGAGCTATGAGAAACTTTTTGTCGGCAGCCGCAGGACTCTTCTTGTGGGTGATGTCGGGAGCACAGAACTACGCTGTTACTACTAATGTTCTTGACTATGCAGATTTTGGGACGTTGAATATCGAAGCGTCCTGCGGTATTGCCCGACAATGGACACTGATGGCCGGAGTAAAATACAATCCCTTCTACTGGAAGATGGGCGGTACGGAAGTAGCGGACCGGCAGCGGAGCGTGGAGGCCGGAGCCCGCTTCTGGCCGTGGCACATTTACTCCGGATGGTGGCTGACCGGCAAGCTGAAGTGGCAGGAATACAACTACGGGGGCTTTACCTCGCCCCACGCCTCCGAAGGCGACCGCTACGGCGGTTCGCTGTCTGCCGGCTACACATTTATGCTGAACACTCACCTAAACCTCGACATAGGACTCGGACTGTGGGGCGGTTACGACAAATATACCGCCTACGAATGCCTGCACTGCGGAAGGATCAGCGGGAGCGGAGAAAAAGTTTTCATCCTGCCCAACGATATTCTTCTCACTATTTCGTACATTTTCTAAAAAAATTGTATATTTGCAGTCCAATCCGAAGCGCGGGTGGCGAAATGGTAGACGCGCTAGTTTCAGGAGCTAGTGGGGTAAAACCTGTGTGAGTTCGAGTCTCATCTCGCGCACCAGAGCTGTCTTTTAAAGGCAGCTCTTTTTTTTCGGGCGCCGGCTCATTTACAGGATGTCAATCAGGCTGGGGAAGTCGTCGATGATGTAGTCTGCGCCGGCCTCCAGCAGGGCCTCGCGGGAGGAGTTGCCATAGCTGACCCCGCAGGTGAGCACACCGGCCCTGCGCCCCATAAGGATATCTACCGGCATATCCCCTACGACCAGAGCCTCGCCCGCGCTGAAGCCCAGGTCACGAAGGGTTTTGAGCACCGGCTCAGGCTCGGGTTTTGCCGGGAATACGTCTTCTTTACCAAGCGCATAGCAAACATAAGCCCCAAGCCCCAGATCGCTAAGCAACGAGCGCAGCGACGCCCTTCCGCGCGAAGAGGCCACGCTGAGCCTGTACCCCTCACGGTACAAACGCTCCATCGTTTCCAGGACTCCCGGGAAGAGCGAAGGGCCGACAGAGCTTCTCAGGTCCTCGAAAATCTGCCTGTATGCTGCCACCCACTCCGGCAGTTCCTCGCGGGGAAAGTCGGGGAACATAGCCAGGAAGCACTGCTCGAGCGGCAGGCCTACGGTGTCCAGTATAACTCTGTCAGAAGGTATGGGATAGCCTTTAAGGCGCAACAGTTCCTGATTGGTGCGCAGGATGATTTCCCGCGTGTCGCCCAGCGTCCCGTCAAAGTCGAGAATAATTAGTTTTGCCCGCATAGTACAAAGATACGAAACAATGGGAATAATCCCGCCGCTTTTTTTTTAAGCTTTTTATTTGTAAATTGGCAAGGCAAAACCTAACCAATATTCAAAAATGGCCGAAAACGAAACTATCACCCTCGATCTGGACGCAGTTGTAGAGGCTAAGTTCGGGAAAGGTAAAGTCCCGCGCCCTATTATGTCCTGGCTTAAGCGTTTTATCCATCAGGACCACCTGAACGGCTTACTCAGTCAAGGTTACCTGGGCATTGAATTCCTCGAAAAAGGCATAGAGTATTACGATATCCACTTGAACATCGAGGGTCTGGAGAATCTTCCCGACACCGGGCGATACACTTTTGTCGCCAATCATCCGCTGGGAGGCATCGACGGAGGGTGCGTCCTCGCCACCATAGGCCGCAAATACAACGGCAACGTGTATTCTCCGTCCAATGACTTGCTGATGTCCATCAAGCAGATTGCCGAATACACCATCCCGGTCAACAAATTCGGAGGGCAGAACGCCGACCTGATAGGTCTGATTAACGATGCGTTCAATTCCGACCGCCAGATTGTCATCTTCCCTGCCGGCCTTTGCTCCAGGATGATTGACGGAGTAGTCCAGGACCTTCCCTGGAAAAAGACTTTCATCACCAAGAGCCGTATGTCGGAGCGCGACGTGGTGCCCATCTGGTTCAGCGGCCAGAACTCAAAACGCTTCTACCGTCTGGACAAATTGCGTAACTTCCTCAAGCTCAAGCTGAACATAGCTATGCTCACCCTCCCCGACGAGCTATACAAATGCCAGCACAAATCATACACTATGGTCATAGGCAAACCCATCCCCTGGCAGACCTTCACCCCCGAGAAGAGAGACCACGAATGGGCAGCCTGGGTTCGCGAACAAGTTTACGCATTAAAGAAATGAAGCAAGCAGATATCATCGCCCCTGTCAGCGCGGAGCTGCTAAAAGCCGAACTCAGCCCCGAGCACTTCCTGCGCGACACCAATCATTCCGGCAACCAGTTGTACATAGTCGACAATCAGTGCGCTCCAAACGTCCTGAAGGAAATCGGGCGCCTGCGTGAGATAGCATTCCGCGCCGGCGGCGGCGGCACAGGCAAAGAAGCCGACCTTGACCATTTCGACCTCGAAGCCGCATACGGCTACAAGCAGCTGGTCCTCTGGGATCCGGATGCGGAAGCCGTCATCGGAGGCTACCGCTTCGTCCCCTGTGACGAGGTGCTTTACGACCGCTTCGGCCAGCCCCTGATGCCATCTTCGCACCTCTTCCGTTTCACCCACGGCTTCCTGGGCGACGGTTTCCTTAAGACCATCGAGCTGAGCCGCTCCTTTATCCGCCCCGAGTACCAGAGCACGGAACTGGGCACCAAGAGCCTCTACGCCCTCGACAACCTTATGGACGGCTTGGGCGGACTGATCACAATGTTCAAGGGCAGGATGGAATACTTCTTCGGCAAGATGACCATCTACCCCTCGTTCCCCGAGAAGGCCCTGCAGATGCTCTTGTTCTTCCTTCGCAAGCACTTCGGGAGCCGCTGGACAGACATAAACAACAAGACGGGGCGCCTGGTTGTTCCCAAGCACCCCATCCCTGTTCACTTCTCCAGCGACTGGAAAAAAATATTCACTGAAGAGGACTTCAAAGACGATTACAAGATCCTGAAGCGCGAGATCCGAAAACTAGGAGTCAACATCCCACCTCTGGTGAACACTTATATGAACCTGTCCCCCTCTATGAAATCATTCGGGGCGGCGGTCAACGATGAATTCGGCGATGTTATAGAGGCCGGAATACTCATCAAGTTCGACGAAATACATCCCGACAAGCTCTGGCGGCATCTCCTCTTCCACCGCAAATCGTAGAGCCTGCTAGAAGAAGTTGACGGTCTTCTGCTCGATGGCGCTCATCAGGCTGTTTCCGAGGCGGCTGACGCCGAAGCGGAAGCGCTCTTTGCACAGCCAGTCGCGGCCGAGGATATTCGAAACTATGTAATAGTAGCAGATGGCGTCGGAAGCCGTGGATATACCGCCTGCGGCCTTGAATCCCACCTTGCGGCCGGATACTTCGTAGTAGCGGCGGATGGCCTCGCACATCACATAGGCCGCCACGGGAGTGGCGTTCACGCTTACCTTTCCGGTAGAAGTCTTGATAAAGTCGGCACCTGCTTCCATAGCCAGGAACGAAGCCTGGGCGATATTGGCGGGAGTAACGAGCAGTCCGGTCTCGAGGATAACCTTGAGGACGACGTCGCGCTTTTCGGCTGCCGCGGCTTTGTCGATGGCGTTCTTCATCGTAACGATTTCCTCATAGGCCCTATCGTAGTCCTGGGCGAGGAAAGCGTTGAGTGCGAGCACTATGTCTATCTCGTCGGCGCCGGCCTTGACGGCCATTTCGCACTCAAGCACCTTGACCTCCAGGAAGCTCTGGGCAGTAGGGAAACAACTTGACACCGTGGTGACGTGAACGGCGGGGTTGTTCTTGCGGCTGCGTACGGTCTGGGCGAAATTAGGATAGACGCAGATGGATGCAGGGGCGGGATAATCGGGATAAGCCTCTGCGAGTTTATTTACCTTATCTACCAGCCTGGATACCGATTCTACGGTGTCGTTTGTGCTGAGAGTGGTAAGATCCATTATGGAAAAGCACTGTTTGAGCACTTCAGGCGATGAGAGCTGATCAAGATTGTCGGCGATAGCTTTTATGCCGGCAGCGATTTTTTCTTCGTCGGGAGTGTACCCGTATTTTTCAAGATAATTCATATACACTTATTATTGATTGATTATTTTTCTTAGTGGCCTGGGACCCCGGTTCCTGACTCTTAACTTACGGACATTCTCAAGGGAGTCGAGCCGTAGCGAATCGAGCCGCAGGGAGTCGCGGTACAGCGAATCCCGGAACAGGGAATCGCGGAAGAGCGAGTCGCGCCGCAGGGCGGCAATGCGCATCGAATCTTTGTACGGACTGCGCCAAAGCAGCGTATCCTCCTTGAAATCCTTTGTCCTGTAGCCCTTTATGTTAGCATTGAAGTCCCTGATGAACTCCAGCCTCTCCAATTGCTTATGGTAGGCTTCCCTCCGGCTTTTCAGCTTGGTTCCGGCGTCACGGAAAATTTTGGCGAACTGCTCGGGGTCCTGCAGATAATGGCGCACACTGCGGTCGTAGTCGTCGAAGTCATAGCCGTAGCGCTTGAAGATAGGGTCATAGAAGAGCATAGTATCGACCCGGCTGCGCTCCGCAGGATGGTCTTCCAGCCACTGGTCGGCAAGAAACATCTCCGCATAAATGCTCGTCAGCACTCCCCTCGGGATAATACGCGCCTTCCCGCTGCAAGATAGCAGCAGCAGTACGGCGGCAAGGCCGGCAAGGAGGTGACGAAGCGTACGTATCATCGGAGAGCGGCGCCGAATTCTTTGCAGAATACATCCAGGAGCCTTTGCATTATGCGTTCGGTATCCTGGTCAGTGAGGGTCTTCTCCTCGTCGCGGATAACGAAGCTAAGGGCATACTGCTTCTTGCCCTCGGGGATCTTGTCTCCGCGGTAAACATCGAACAAGCCCACCTGCTTGAGCAGTTTCTTGACCTGCTTGAAGGCAGCTGCCCTGAGGTCGGCGAAACTGACGCTCTCGTCGAGCAGAAGCGCGAGATCCCTGCGCACCTCGGGGAAACGGGGCAACTCTTTGAAGGCAACTTTATCACGCTTGACGATCTCGAACAGGGCAGGCCAGCAGATTTCGGCGGCCACCACCTGCTGCTTGATGCCGAAGCGGCGGCACAGTGCAGGCGAAACGATGCCCATCGACACAAGCTTCTGCCCCTTTCCGGGAAGGGAGTAAGAAACTCCGTCGGAGAAAATGTCGGAAGGAGCAGCCTCAGCCCACAGCTGATACAGATCGGCGCCATAGCGCTTGAGAAGCAACTCCACATAACCTTTGAGCTGGAAGTAGTCACTCTTTGCAGGAGCCGACTTCCAGGACTTCTCGGGAGTGCCGGAGAGCATCAGGCAGAAGCATCCGTGCTCCTCGTACCCCTCGAGCTTGGTGCGGTCACCGCCCTCGAGCGCGCGGTACACATTGCCGTATTCGAAGGTTTTGATTGAATAAACCTGACGGTTCACATTGTACGCCACCACTTCGAGGCCACCCAGGATGAGCGTCTGGCGCATAACGTTCAAGTCCTGACTCAAAGGATTTACTATCCCCACGCACGCCGATTCAGGAAAGGTGCTAAGGGGTGTGTAGTAGTCCTTTTTGGTGAGGGAGTTGTTCATCGTCTCGGTGAAGCCGTTGGCTGCCAGGAAGTTGGATATGCTGTTGCGCACCGCTTCGGGATCCGGCACCGGCGAAGGCGCCACCGACATCTTCATATGATGAGGCAGGTCGATATTGTTGTACCCGTAGATGCGGAGTATCTCCTCCACCACGTCGCACTCGCGGCACACATCCACCATATACGAAGGGGCCAGCACCGTGGAGCCGCCATCGTGGCGCTCCTCGAATTCATAGCACAGGCCGGTGAGTATGCGCTCTATGCTGGCATCGTCGATGTCTTTGCCCACAAATGAGCGGATATGGGCGTAATCGAGCTCGATGCGCTTGCGCCCGATAGGCTCGGGATAAATGTCGATAAGTTCACCCTCCACACAGCCGCCGGCACACTCGAGAATGAGCTGCAAAGCCCTCTTGAGTGCGTACGGAGGCATATTCGGGTCGCATCCACGCTCGAAGCGGAATGATGCGTCGGTCTGCAGGCCTTCCCTCTTGGACGTCTTGCGTATGGATGCAGGGTCGAAGTACGCGCTCTCGAGGAACACGTCCACGGTAGAGTCGCTCACGCCGCTCTCCTCGCCGCCGAATACGCCGGCTATGCACATAGGCCCTACGGTGTCGGCAATTACCATATCCTCGCTCTTGAGCTTGCGCTCGATTCCGTCGAGGGTACGGATAATCTCGCCGTCGGCGGCGCGCCTTACTATAACCTTTCCGCCGCGTATCTTGCCGGCGTCGAAGGTATGCAGGGGCTGCCCGAGCTCGAACAGGACGAAATTGGATATATCAACTATGTTGTTGATGGGATGGCTGCCAATGGCAAGGAGCTTCTTCTGGAGCCACTCCGGCGAAGGACCCACCTTGAGCCCGCGTATGGTAGCTCCGCAGTAACGGGGAGCGCCCGAGGGGTCCACCACCTCAACGGGAACGGGATTCCCGGCCTTGGTGCAGGAAAGGGCTGCGTTCTCGTCTGCCAGGGGCCGCTTGAGCTCGCAAGGCACGCCGTGGAATACGCACCAGGCATACAGGTCGCGAGCCACGCCCCAGTGGGAGGCCGCATCCACGCGGTTTGCAGTAATCTCATACTCAATCACAGCCTCGCTCTTGAGGTTCAGGTACTCCTTGGCGGGAGTGCCCACTACCGCAGAGTCGGGAAGGACCATTATCCCCTCGTGGGAACTGCCTATTCCGAGTTCATCTTCGGCGCAGATCATTCCCATCGACTCCACGCCGCGTATCTTGGACTTCTTGATCTTGAAATCTCCGGGGAGCACCGTACCTATCTGTGCGAGAAGGACTTTCTGGCCTGCGGCAACGTTAGGTGCGCCGCACACGACAGTCAGGGGCTCGCCGCTGCCGGTATCAAGCTTGGTAACGTGCAAGTGGTCGCTGTCCGGATGGGGGATGCACTCGAGCACTTCGGCTACAACCACGCCGGCAAGTCCTCCGGGAATCTCTTCGCTCTCCTCGACTGAATCAACCTCAATGCCGATATCCGTCATAGCATCGGCTACCTGAGCGGGACTGAGCTCACACTTCAAATAGTCCTTCAACCAACTGTAACTAAGTTTCATATATCTTCGGGTTTAAAAAGCGCCGCCACAAAAGAGTCTTTGTCGAACGGCTTTATGTCCTGTATTTTTTCTCCTGTTCCGATAAAGCGCACGGGTATCCCGAAACGGTCGCTCACGCCAACCACCACGCCTCCCTTGGCGGTACCGTCGAGTTTGGTAACCACTATTCCGGTAATGTCGGTGGCACGGGCGAACTCCTTGGCCTGGGCAAACGCGTTCTGGCCTGTGCTGGCATCCAGCACGAGCAATACCTGCTGCGGCCCCTCGGGAACCACCTTGCGCACCGAATTGCGTATCTTGGTAAGTTCGTTCATAAGGTCCACGCGGTTATGCAGGCGCCCGGCGGTGTCGATGAGCACCACGTCCGCCCCGCGGGCTACGGCCGCCTTGGCCGTATCGTAAGCCACGGCTGCCGGGTCCGATCCCATCTGCTGCTTGACTATGTCGACTCCGGCGCGCTCGGCCCATATATCCAGCTGGTCCACGGCGGCGGCGCGGAAAGTATCGGCGGCCCCCAGGAGCACCTTCTTGCCGAGAGACTTCCAGTAGTAGGCCAGCTTTCCAATGGTGGTGGTCTTCCCTACTCCGTTAACTCCCACTACAAGAATGATATAGGGCGAAGAGTCCGGCACTATGGGACCCGACGGGGGGATGAGGGCTGCGATTTCTTCGCGGAGCATTCCGCGGAGTTCGTCCTGACTCATATACTTGTCCCTCGAAGCGCGCTCCTCAAGATTGTCGATGACCTTGAGAGTGGTGTCAACGCCCATATCGGACTCGATAAGGGCCTCTTCTATCGCGTCCAGGGTATCGTCGTCAACTCTTGACTTGCCGGCGATAGCCCTGCCTATTTTCTGAAAGAAACTGAATGCCATAGTTTACAAATTTACGAATAAACTCTGTAAAAATGAAATTCCTCTAAAGTGATACCCTCCGAAGCCCCTTTTCGTAAGAAACCTGGGCCCCGGAGGGTATAAGCTGTCCGGAATAAACCGGTGTGGGGTAGTTAGATTACTTCTTGTTGAAGAAATCCTTGGCCTTCTCGGCCTCTACCAGCTGCTCTGTGAAAACATAAGCGCCGGTCTTGGGAGATTTCTCCATACGGATGCACTTGACCATGCTCTTTGCACCGGCCTTTGCTGCGAATGTTGCAACGGCTTTCTTTGCCATAACTTATTCTCCTCTAATTATTTGATTTCACGATGAACAGTAACCTTCTTGAGGTAAGGATTATACTTCTTGCGCTCCAGGCGCTCGGGAGTGTTCTTCTTGTTCTTGGTAGTGATGTAGCGGGAGATGCCCGGTACGCCGCTAGCCTTCTGCTCGGTACACTCGAGGATGACCTGCACCCTGTTTCCTTTTGTTTTCTTTGCCATAACTCTAAAAATTAAACAAGGTTAATCAATCCTTTCTTCTGAGCGTCGCGGATGGTTGCTTCCAAACCGTTCTTCTCAATAATCCTCATACCCTTGCAAGACACCTTGAGGGTAACATATCTCTGCTCCTCCTCGCTCCAGAACCTCTTGTTCTTGAGGTTAAGGGAGAAGTCACGCTTGGTGCGGAGCCTGGAATGGGCAACATTGTTGCCTTTCATTCTTTTCCGTCCTGTAACTTGACAAACTTTTGCCATAACTATCTGATTTTTATTGTTTTCTTGGTAAGGGGTGCAAATATCGCTCTATTTTCTCTTATTTCCAAGCTGGAAACTACAGAAATTTGAAGAATCTGCCCCATCTGATGTTTTTAGGGAATTTCCGTCCCGCATCGGTGGAGAGCCATATCACTGCCGGACGTCCGACCACGTGATCTTCAGGAACAAAGCCCCAATATCTCGAATCGAGCGAATTGTGCCTGTTGTCTCCCATCATAAAATAATAATCCTGCTTGAAAGTGTAGGAGCCTGCATTGAGAGCCGCCTGCACGTCGGAGTGTTCGTAGTCGCGGATAATCCTCTCATAAAGAGGAAGATTCGACTCGGTCAGCTCGACCGTGGCCCCCTCGCGGGGAATCCACAACGGACCGTAGTAGTCCCTTGTCCAGCTGTAGCGGGAGTCGAAGGGGAAAACCTCCATCCAGCTCAGGGTGTCGGCTTGCAGCGCACATTCCACACTCACCACGTTCTTCATCCCTTTGACCTTCTCCAGCATTTCGGCCGTAAGAGGGATCTCAGGATAGCCGGGCAGCGAAGGGGAAAACTGCAACTCCTTGACATTCAGACCCATCTGGTCAACTATCTTGGGATTAAGCTCCCTGCCGGTAGTAACGACCTGATAACTTAACTGAACCCCGGGCCATACAGTCTGCTGCTCGCCGTTCACCCACACCAGTCCGTCACGGACTTCGAGGGTATCTCCGGGCAGGGCCACGCAACGCTTGACATAGTGGTCTTTTTTGTCCATAGGCCGGACAATCACGGGACCGAATGCGTTGACCGCGTTCTCGCGTCCCATATAGCGGACCATAGTGTAGTAATCTTCTACCGGAGCTTTGCTCAGGACGGTATCACCATTGGGGAAACCGAACACTACATAGTCTCCTCTGCGGACCTTCCTGATACCCGGCAGACGCTTGTATTTCCACTGGACGGAAGTCGAATACGACTCGCGGCGGCCTATGGTGTTGTGCGTGAACGGAATGGTCAGGGGGGTCATAGGGAGCCTTGCTCCGTATGTCAGCTTGCTCACAAAGAGATGGTCTCCGGTGTAGAGGCTGCTCTCCATCGATGAGGAAGGGATCTTGAAGGACTGGAACCAGAAAACATTGATAAGCGTAACCACGACCACTGCGAACAGTATCGCGTCCACCCAGTCAAGTATCCAGTTCAAGAACTTGCTCTTGGTGCGGAATCTCTTCCTCGGGCTCACTTCCTAACTTATTTTACAGAATTGATGATAGCCTCGAACGCCTGGGGATTGTTCATAGCCAGGTCGGCAAGAACCTTGCGGTTCAGTCCGATGTTCTGAGCATTCAGTTTGCCCATAAACTGGGAGTAGGAAATGCCGTACTGACGGGCTGCCGCGTTGATACGCTGGATCCAGAGTGCGCGGAAATTGCGCTTCTTGTTCCTGCGGTCACGGTAAGCGTAGGTGAGACCTTTTTCGTAAGTGTTCTTTGCAACTGTCCAAACGTTTCTGCGGGACAGGAAATTTCCGCGGGTTCTCTTGAGAATCTTCTTGCGGCGTGCCCTTGAGGCAACGGAGTTAACTGATCTAGGCATAATTCAATACTTTTAGAGAACCAACATTTCTTTTACCCTTACCAGGTCGGCCTTCTCGAGGAGGGCGAAGTGGTTAAGATTTCTTTTGCGCTTCTTGGTTTTCTTGGTGAGGATGTGGCTGTGGTAAGCGTGCTTCCTCTTGATCTTTCCCGATCCGGTAAGCGTGAAGCGCTTTTTGGCACCGGATATGGTCTTAAGCTTTGCCATTTGTGTAAATGATTAAATGTTAATAAGTTATTTTTTCTTTAGAGGAGCAAGCATCATAGTCATACGCTTGCCCTCAAGAGTTGGCATATTTTCAGCCCGGCCAAAAGGCTCCAGCTCTACCGCAAAACGGAGGAGCTGCTTTTCTCCCTGCTCGGCGAACATAATGGAACGTCCGCGGAAGAAAATGGAAGCCTTTACCTTGGAGCCCTCCTGGAGGAACTCGGCCGCGTGCTTGAGCTTGAACTGAAAGTCGTGCTCGTCGGTGTTGGGGCCGAAACGAATCTCCTTGATGACTACCTTGGCGGCATTGGATTTCATCTCCTTTGCCTTCTTGCGCTGCTGGTAGAGATACTTTTGATAATCGAGTATCTTGCACACGGGCGGGTCGGCCTTGGCGCTGATCTCCACCAGGTCCAGCTCAAGCTGGTCGGCTAGCTGAAGGGCTTTGGCAAGGGGCCAGATGCCGGGCTCGGGAATATTGTCTCCCACGAGTCTGACTTGCGGAGCAGTTATCTGTCCGTTAATGTTGAGTCCGTCCTCGTCTTTTTTCTGTTGACGGGGATCCGGGCGGCGACCTCCTGGCTTGTAGGTCGGCTTTGGTCTGTAAGGTCCTGCCATTAAGCTAATTCCTCAGCTACTGCTGAATTAATGTATTGTACAAACTGTTCCATAGTCATTGAGCCCTGGTCGACACCCTCCCTGCGTATGGAGACGGTGCCCTCCGAGGCTTCTTTTTCACCCACAATCGCTATCAGAGGCACTCTGAGAAGGGAAATCTCGCGAATTCTCTTGCCCAAGGTCTCGTTGCGTGAGTCTATGGAAGCGCGAATATCGGAATTTTTCAACAAATTACAAACTTTTTCTGCATAATCAGCATATTTTTCGCTGATTGGCAGCACTTTTACCTGATCCGGCGAGAGCCAGACGGGCAGGTGTCCGGCGGTGTGTTCGAGCACCACGGCGGTAAAACGCTCCAAGCTGCCGAAGGGTGCGCGGTGGATCATAACGGGACGCTGCTTGCTTCCGTCGGCATCGGTGAATTCAAGGTCGAAACGCTCAGGCAGGTTGTAATCTACCTGGATGGTGCCGAGCTGCCACTTGCGGCCGATTGCGTCCTTGACCATGAAGTCAAGCTTGGGTCCGTAGAAAGCGGCCTCGCCGAGTTCCACTACGGTCTTGAGGCCCTTCTTGGCGGCAGCGTCTATGATGGCCTGCTCGGCCTTGTTCCAGTTCTCGTCGGAACCTATGTACTTCTCGGTGTTTTTAGGGTCGCGCAGCGAAATCTGGGCCATATAGTCCGTCATCTTGAGCGTCTTGAACACATAGAGGATAAGGTCGATAACCTTTTCGAACTCCTCCTGCAGCTGGTCGGGACGGCAGAACAGGTGGGCGTCGTCCTGGGTGAAGCCGCGAACTCGCGTAAGTCCGTGGAGCTCACCGCTCTGCTCATAGCGGTACACAGTACCGAACTCGGCGAAGCGCAGGGGCAGGTCGCGGTAGGAGCGGGGGCTGCTGCGGAATATCTCGCAGTGGTGAGGGCAGTTCATAGGCTTGAGCATATACTCCTCCCCTTCCTGCGGGGTGCGAATGGGCTGGAACGAATCCTTGCCGTACTTGGCATAATGGCCGGAAGTCACGTAGAGTTCCTTGCTGCCTATGTGCGGGGTCACGACGGGCAGGTAGCCCAGCTCGGCCTGCTTGCGGCGAAGGAAGCTCTCGAGGGTGTGGCGCATAACGGCGCCGCGGGGCAGCCACAGCGGAAGGCCAAGGCCCACCTTGCCGGAGAAGGTGAAGAGCTCCATCTCCTTGCCAAGCTTGCGGTGATCCCTCTTCTTGGCCTCCTCGAGCATCTGCAGGTACTCGTCCAGCATACTCTTCTTGGGGAAGGTAACGCCGTAGATACGGGTAAGCTGCTGACGAGTCTGGTCCCCCTTCCAGTAGGCGCCGGCGATGGCGGTGAGCTTCACGGCCTTGATGTCGTCCACGTGCTTGACGTGAGGGCCGCGGCACAGGTCGGTGAAGCAGCCGTTCTTATAGAAGGTGATGGTGCCATCTTCCAGGTCGTTGATCAGCTCAACCTTGTAGGGGTCGCCCTTCTCGGTGAAGTACTTGAGGGCGTCCGCCTTGGATACCTCGGTGCGCTCGAATGTCTCTTTGGCGCGGGCGAGCTCTATCATCTTGGCCTCGACCTTGGCAAGGTCGGCCTCGCTGATCTGCCTGTCGCCAAGATCAACGTCGTAATAGAAGCCGGTCTCCACTGCAGGTCCCACGCCGAACTTGACGCCGGGATACAGCGACTCCAGGGCCTCGGCCATCAAATGAGCTGAAGAATGCCAGAAAATGTGTTTTGCTTCATCGTCCTCCCAGGGACGGATGGTTCCATCGGTAAATGCTATTGTCAACATAAAATAGTTTTAGTTTGCAGTCTGCAAAGTTACAAAATTATATCGACAAAAACGAATGCACACTTACCATGGCCTCATGACCATTTTAACTAATTTTAAGTTTTGATTCAATGAATATATCTTCCAGAGGCTTCTTGATGCTTTCCTTAGTGTCCAGTTTGCCGAGGTAGGTACTTATGCTCTTTATCCCGAAGAGCTTGCCAATGGCGTTCTGAGACACCGAAGGAATGGTCTGGTGTATGATGTGGGCGATGTATGCGGCCTGGTAGTTGGTGT
>JAGCCX010000044.1 GCA_017651465.1 Bacteroidales bacterium | reverse complement strand
GCAGCCGTGACCCAGATGGGCTTTGCCGACAAGGTCAGCTACGTAAGCACCGGCGGCGGCGCAATGCTCGAGGCCCTCGAGGGCAAAGAGCTCCCCGGTATTGCAGCAATCAAAGGATAATAATAAGAATCCGGAATACACACAGCCCGCATAGTGATGCGGGCTTTTTTATTGTTTTTCAAACAAATAAGCTATGCTCCCGCCGGCCTTGCATTCGGCCGCATTGTCAACAATGCCGCCTCGGCACACCAAGGCCACGCACCTCAAGCTTCCGCCCTCTGCTGCCAGGGAAAACGACGCCGTGAACACATCTCCTGCTTTACGGGCAGAGACAGCTGTCTCCGTCCAGGAGCGAAGCACATCATTATGCACATAGTCGTCGGAAGCTCCGGTCTGGGGAGCCATTATTCCGTCTTCAAGCAAGAGCAGCTGCAGGCTGTAGTCTCCGTCGCGAACGGCTGTGGCCTCTACTTCCACCTGCAGCGTGGAGCCCTCCAGAGTGCTTGTTATCCTAAGTCCGGCAGCCTTGCCCCGCGCCTGCAACAAGCGGTCGCAAAGCGAGAGCAGCAGTTCCGGCGAAGATGTAGAAATAAGCGACGAGGGATCGAGATCGACCACCGCTGACGGATAGGCCACGATGCCGAAACGGGCGGTGAGGGTGTTGCTCCAAGGAGTGAGGCTCATTTCGTCGAGGCAATGCACGCCCACGCCCACGATGCGGCCGGGCCTGAGCTGCTGCGCCTGGGCTAACGCCGTGTGCATCTTGGGACAATGGACGCACCAGGTACCGGTAAAATCGAGTACCAGGGAGCGGCGGAAGTACTCATCTCCCTCTTCGGCCCAGGGATCGGTAGCGGGGCCGTCAGGATTGTCCGTGGGATCGGTTTCGGGGTCGTCTTTCTGGCCCACGCAGGAGAGCAGGGGCAGCAGGCAGCAGAGTATGATAATCCACTTTTTCATCAGAATGACCATTGAATTCGAAGCACTCCCCCGGTAAATGCAGGCTGCCAGCGGCAAACTCCGCCCGAGCATATCATACCCTCGCGGTTGCGGCCGGCAAGCAGCGAGACGCTGAACGCATCCAGAGTGTAAGAGGCTCCTACGTTGTAGTAATGCACCCCCGTGCTTCCGTGATTGTACATATCGCTGAGCGTGAAACTCCAGTGGGGCGAGAAGGTAAACTCCACAAGAGCTGCCATCCAGTCACGGCTAAGTTCTTGTGAATAAAGATATTGCAGTTCAAGGCGCGCGGCCAGCTCGGACGATATCCGGTACTGCCCGTCCAGCACGAACACATTTTGGGCGTTGGTAGCCTTGCGGTTGCCGTGCGTGGGCGAATTCTCCTGGATGGATACGAAGGCTATGGTCTTGAACGAGCGGCTCCAGCGCTTCTCCAGATCGATATTGATGTCTCTGTAGGCCAGGTGCGATTCGCTCCTGTCGGGAAGGGCGCAGGGCAGCGCCTCTATCCAGCTGCCGCCAACGTGCAGTTTCATTCCGTAGCGTCCGCCAAGCGCAGTACCGCGACGGAAGTTCCAGAACAAGTCGCCCTGCACTCCGGCCTCGCCGTCGGCGTAAGTCACATAAGGATTGAGCCCCGCAAGCAAATAGGTCTGCTGCATACAAAGCGAGGGCAGATAGTTCAGGGTATTGGCTATGGAAGGAGAAGAAATCGTGAGGAAAATCTGCTCGGCCATATTCTCCAGGCGCCTGAAGGTAACGGTGCCCGAAAAGGGCCCCACGGCCGCCGACGCCTCGATGAGCTGGGCGTTTCCGCCCTTCAGGCGGTAGCTTTCCTTGGCTCCGGGCAGCTGCTCGGCATAAAAATCAGCACCTTTGCCCACGTACTCCGCCTTGAGCGAAAAGCCCTCCCGGGCATATTGCGCCCTGGCCGACCAGCCCATAAGATGCCCCGGAACGCTGAAGCCAGCACTGCCTGCGAGGAAGTCGATGTCCGAATCACCCTGCAAGGTCATCCTGTCGGTAAAACTCCCCTCCAGCTTGAACGAATGAAGCGACTGAACCCCCAGGGCGCGCAGCACATCGAGCGAGAGGTCAGCTCCGGCAAGGGCCGAAGCTCCCGTAGGCCATAGGCCGTACTTGGGGAATCCGCCCAGCAGCTTGAATTCCAGCTCCCTGCCGCCAGTACGCACTGAGGCCCAGCCTCCGTCGATACAGTTGTTCAGGCCAAGGTCCCTGTCTTCCCAGCTGCGGAGCAGCAATCCGCTTCCCAGCTGCTCGTAAAAGCTGCCGGCGTGAAGATGCAGCAGGCCGTGGGTCCAGTCGATGTAAAGCCCCGTCAGGCCTGCTCCTTTAAGCTCCGAAGGATAGCCGGCAAGTGCCTGCGGGTACCATTCAGCCTGCAGGCCCGCCGAGAGAGAATCCCTCTGCCAGTCAAGCTTAAGATAATTGTTGGAGCCCCATTTGTTGATGGCAGGGCCAAGGGCCGGGTCGTCAAAATACAGCGCCGAGTTACTCTCGACGGCGCCCCTTAACGACTGACCCGCCGCAAGTTGCGGCAGGAGGACGGCTATTAAAAGAGTGAGCAGCGGAGCGGGCCTCATTTCCCGGCGCATTTGCGGAGAGTGGCGAGCAGCTGGAGCTCATCTCCGGGCCGATATCCTATGTGGGTGTGGTAAAGATTGCCGTCTTTGTCGTACACAAAAACTTGCGGCACGGCAGACACGTTAAGGGCTCGGCGCAGGTCGCCGTTAGGATCGAAAAGCGGAGTAACGCCTTCCCAGGCCTTGGACATAGCTACGGCCCTCTGGAGGGAGCGGCTGTCGTCAACCGACACGGCATACACCCGCAGCGGGAAGTCCCCGTCCCAGTCGGCGGCCTCGTCCATCACTGCCTCAAGCTCCTTGAGACAAGGCTTGCAGCTTGTCATCCACATACTTATCACAAAGGGAGTCTTGTGGTCGATAAGCGAGGATGTGGCGACCTTCCTGCCGGACGCGTCCACCAGACCAACCGAAGGAATATCCTGCCCCCTTACAGCCAAAGCGGCAAGGCAGCAGAGCAAGACAAGTGTCACCAGGCGTTTCATATTGCAAATATAAAATAAATTGAGCCAATAATCGTACCACACTTGTAAATTGCTAAAAAATAACTACCTTTGCAGTCCGCTCTCGGGTAGGGCGGACATTTAGGTATAATTTAAACAAACAGATTCACAATGGCTGTTAAGATTCGTTTACAGCGCCACGGTAAGAAGAATTTCGCATTCTTCCACATTGTAGTGGCAGACTCACGCTCCCCGCGTGACGGTCGTTACATCGAGGAACTCGGTGTGTATAACCCCAACACCAACCCCGCCACCATCGAGCTCAATTTCGAGCGCGCCCTGGCTTGGGTAAAGGTCGGTGCAGAGCCCACTCTCACCGCCCGCCGCATTCTCTCCTACGAGGGTGTACTTCTTAGGCATCACCTCGACGGTGGTGTAGAGAAAGGTGCTCTCACCCAGGAAGTTGCAGACAAGAAGTGGAACGACTGGAAGGCTGGCAGGGACGCCAAGATCGAGGCCAAGAAGACCGGCCTGAAGAACGCTGCCATCGAGGCCCGCAAGGCCGCCAAGGCCGAAGAGGCCAAGGTAAATGAGGCACGCGCCGAGGCTATCGCCAAGAAGGCCGCCGAGCTCGCCGCCGCCCAGGCTGCAGCAAAGGCCGCCGCCGAGGCACCCGCCGAGGAGGCTCCTGCAGCTGAGGAAGCACCCGCCGAGGCATAGGATGCTCCCAGTAGCCAAAATCATTAAGTCCAACGGCACGAGTGGAGATGTCCTCATAGGACTTCTGGACTGCGAGCTTTCGGACCTTACAAA
The DNA here is from genome assembly GCA_017651465.1 of Bacteroidales bacterium. Lineage (GTDB taxonomy): Bacteria > Bacteroidota > Bacteroidia > Bacteroidales > UBA932 > Cryptobacteroides. The sequence continues at coordinate 12,964 of JAGCCX010000044.1, read as the reverse complement.
CGAGGAACCGGTGTACATCGAATTCGATGGACTGCCGGTTCCATTTTTTGTAGAAATTATCTCCCCCAAGGGCTCTACACGCGCAATAGTGCACCTTACCGATGTCGATTCCCTTCAGGACGCCGAGGAATTGGTGGGCCGGGAGATTTGCATAGACGCCGAGTATGAAGACGACAGCCTGGAAGATTTCACCGGCTGGACGCTTTTCGACGGCAGTCGCCTGATAGGCACCGTAGATGGCCTGGAAGACATTCCCGGCAATCCCTGCCTGATTGTAGGAGGCGCCCTTATCCCCCTTCACGAAGACCTTATAAGCTCCGCAGACCCCGAGACCCGGACCCTGGTAATGAATCTTCCGGAGGGGCTGATCTAAATCTAGAACCTGATTTCCATACCCAGATTGATATTCCACAGACGGCGGGCGGGAACCATCTGCCCGTCGGGACCGGGTACGGTGGTGTGGGTGATACGGCGTACGTAATCGACGCGGAACAGGCGGAAGATATTGGATACGCCTATTCCAAGCTCCACATAGGGCACTCCGCCCATAGGCTGGGTCATATAGCTGAACGTCTTGCCGCCCGACAGAGAATAAGTGTGCGTGGGGAACCTGGTGAGCGCCCCGTACGACGGGTCGGTGCCGTTGTTGGCATCGGTAAGCATACCGTAGGCGATCTTGGCGCTGAACTCCTCGCGCAGCTGGAGCTTGCGCAGCAGAGGAATCTTACCCAGGATGAATCCGTTGAGATTGTGATACCAGATGAGCTGCGCCCAGCGGTCGGATGCGAATTCAAAGTACTCCATACAGGAGAACGCGCTCTTGTCCAGGATGTTGGTAGTGTTGCCCGGGAAGAGGTTGAGCATAGTCCACGGCACCTTGCCGATAATGGCGCCGGCGGTGAAATGCATATCCGACATTCCGAACGGAGGCACGCGGAACTTCCAGTCCACGTAGATCTGCGGCTTGAAATAACCCACATCGCCGGGACGCAGGCCGGGTATCGAACCGCCCAGGTCGATGGACAGTATGGGAAAATAAGTATGGACGAAGGCCTTGTTGAAATAGCCCCTGTTGACGGTCTCTTCCTTCGAGAAACGCAGCTGGATACGTGCCTCGTTGGTGGCCACGCTCGGAAGCGACACCGGCAGACCGTCCGGGCCAAGCTCCCAGGTATCCATAGGTACGAACATATTGGAATAATACCTGCGCGCAGCTATCTCTGCAAAGAAGTTGAAATTCATCGAGAACTCGTGCTCGAAGAAGGCCGAGAAATTGCTGCGCGGGGCGAGCCTTGACGTTCCGCCCCAGATGGAAGCCAGCAGGTTGCCGCTGGTAAGGTTGCTGCTGCCCTTGCCAAGCTGGAACACGTCGTAGGACGCATCCAGGGTAAGTTTGCTGAAAGGTTCCTTACGGAAAAGATGCTCGTAGGTAAGACCTCCCTTGACTTGTTTGTCCCTGAAGCCGTACGCCACAAAACCCGTAAACCGGAACTTCTGGCTCAGCTCCTTGGAGGTATGCAGACCCAGCCTGGGCTTGAACCCCTCCAGACTGTTGTTGCTGATCAGCTGCATATAGGGTCCTATGCCTATAGGGCCTATGTCAAAGTATTCCGTGACGAGGGTATAAACGGTACGGTAGGCCGCTTTATAAAGATTGGCGTCCTGAACCTGGTCCACCATCTTGTAGATGTCCTGCTCCTTGCGGGTGAGCTCATAGGGCCTCGCCTGATCCCAGAAGGCGTCGTCTTTGTGATTGGCCTCCTCGAGCACCTTGACCTTACCGTCGGCCACCTGCATATCCTCGATGGCGATGGGGCTGAAGTCGATGTCGGAATAATTGAGCTGCCTGGTTCCGATGACCGACATCACCCTCGACGAATCGCCCAGGGCTATGGAGAAGTCGGCATAGAGCTTGTCCTGCTTGTAAAACCAGGTAGAGTCCGGAAGCCTCTGGTAATCAGTCTCGAGCACTATGTCGCGGAGCCAGTTGACATTACCTCCCTTGACCATCTTGGCCCTGATGCTCTTGAGGGCGAACTCTTCGGCGTCGATACGCATTTCACCGTCCAGGGCGGGGGTGGATATGCCCCTCTTGGGATGGTAGCGCACTACGTAGGTCTTGCGCCCGTCCATCTGGAGCGAATCGACGATGAAGTAGTTGTAGTACAGAAGTCCCCCGTTCTGTATGGGCGAAGGGAATTCCACGTCGAAGCTGTTGATGAAAGGACGGTAGAAGTTAACCCTGAGGTGCATACTGCCGGTGAACTGGCTCAGCATATTATGGTTGGGGTTGATACCGGAGATGCGGTTGGCAAGCACCGTCTCGTTGTCGATCTCCGGAGAGCGGGTATGGCGCCGCTCCACCACCGTCTCGGAAATCATTGCCGGCAGATACGGCACGCCGCTCACCACGGAAGTGTCGATATAGTCGAACACGAAACCGAATTCGCGCTGGAACGCCTTGCCGCGGAGCTGCTCGCGGGGGTGCGTGATGTCCAGCTCCATCTTATTGTATATCTTGCACTTAAACTGCGGACGCAGGTCCGGGTCACTCCGGTCGCGATGCTCGTCTATATTGTGCAGCAGGCGCTTGATAAGGCGGTTGTCGGCCTTGACGACGGCTCCCGAAAGCTGATTGTCGGTGAGCTTGAGCTTAAAGTTCACCTCAGTAAAGGCCCCTCGCTTGACTTCCTTTTCCTGGGTGTCGTAGCCAAGGAGCTGGCAAACCAGGATCCGGGCCGCGGGATCACGCGTCTCAAGCGTATATTTGCCGTCGATATCTGCGGTGAGGCCTATGGTGGTATCTTTGAAGAATATGCCCGCAAAAGGTATGGGCTCGCCTGTATCCGCATCCGTCACAGTGCCGCGGACCTTGGTGGTCTGGGCAAGCAACGATGCGCTGGCGAGCAGCATACACAAAATGAGAACAAATCTCCGCATAAGTTGCAAATATAGCAATTTCCTACGGAGATTTGTTCAAAAAGAAAAATAATCGACGGCCCCTACTTAAACAGCGAAAGGGTTTCGTTGTAAATCTTTTCCGCCATATAAGCGTGCCCGGCGGCATTGGGATGCAACTCGCTGTAGATGGTCACTTTCTGGTCGCCCCGGAAATCAACCACCGGCAGCTTGAAGTGCTCCGCGATACTCTTGACCGAATTGCCGTACTCGCCCTCGATGTGGTTGCCCACGATGCATATCAACTGGGCGTCGGGATACTTGGCCTGCAAGGTCCTGATGACCCAGATGTACGACTCCCTGAAGCGGGCGTGCTTGTTCAGGGCCTCGGGAGCCGAGGTGTAATCGAATTCGCCGAGGGCTATCTGACGCTGGCTCTGGCAGTCGTTGGTTCCTCCGAAGAGGATGATGACATCGGGATTCTTGAACAGGCTGCACCGCTCCACGAAGGGAGTACGCACCACGGTCGGGTCGCCGGCGGCCACACAGCTGCCGCTCCACGAAGAGTTCACATCCAGCTCGCAATGCCAGTAATCGTTGATCAGATGTCCCCAGTAGGTCTTTTCCCACGATGTAACATCGGCACAGGCGGCATTGGTCGAAGGATAATAGGTCCTGTGGCTGGAAGGAATCTTGCCCTGGAAAGTAGAGATGGAATCACCCAGGATGCCGAGGCGGGTGGGCATATGCTTGAGGCCCTCCACTTCGGCTCCGGCCATATCGAGGCTGAGATGGTTAATCACCCCGGCCTTCAGGGTCTGGTCAACCGTAAAGGTAGCCTTGACTCCCCCCTCGCATTCAACCGTTACCTTGCCCTTGAATACGCAGGGCAGCACCACTGCGCCCAGGCTGGCGGGAGCACTTGAAGTGCCCACTGCAAAAGCGCCGCCGGTGCAGTCGAAACTTATGCTGGAAGACGTAGCGGAGAGCTCCCCTATCCGGGACTCCTCGGGATAGATCTTGATGTTTCCCGCAAGCGTAGCGCCTCCTTCCATCTTGACCGAGCTGAACGGCCTTCCGGACAGCTTGCCTGCCGAGTCGAATATATCCAGCACCACTCCCGCCGTAAGCGGACGTACCGTGCCGGATACGGGCTCATTCTTAAGCAGGATGGTGGTTGAACAGAACGCAAGGTCGCCCACCTGGGAGGAGGTGGAGGGATTGTTCTTTACCAGCGAGGCGGGTATGGTCAAGTTCTGGTCGGCTCCGGGGGTGAAGCACCAAAGGCTGGAAGCCCCGCCGCTCACCTTGAAAGAACCGGAGAGCTTATCCCCGCCCTGCAAAGAGAGCTGGGCGGAACCGGCATCGCCAGCATCCGTGATATACGACACCTCCCCGGGCTTGATAACCGTATCGGCCAGAGAGAGTTCCACGTTCACCATACGTTCCGGCTCGATCTGCTGACACCCAAAAAACGCCAGCAGGCCGGGGAGCAACAATAACAAGAGTCGTTTTGCTTTCATTTCTCAGAATCAATACTCAAACTGGAACAGCACCGGATTGTGGTCCGACAGATACGGAAGGCCGTAATTAGACCCTTCTACCCAATACTTTCCGGGCTTGATGGACTGGCAGCCATAATAGATGTGGTCGATTATGCTGCTGCTCTTGCCGAAGCCGTTGAAGGTGGCGCTGTTTTTATCTTTGCCCGAGCCCGTAAGGCGGGCATACTCCATACTGTCATTCAGTGGCTTGAGCTCGCTGGAGTCGGAGGTGGTGTTGAGATCGCCCAGGTGGATAATCAACTTGGAAGTGTTCTTCAGGTCGGTCTCCTTGGTGAGGGCCTTTATCTGCGACACCATAAGCTCCGCCGATTTCTTGCGGGCTTCGGCGCTCTTGTGATCGTAGTGGGTCGGGAAGAAGTAAACTAGAGCATCGTTGTTCTTTTTGTCTTTGAGGACCACATAAACGGTGACCCTGCGGCAAGCAGAATTCCACGCGCCGTAAGTACCGTCACTATTCTTGGCCGGCATTTGGCGCGTTGAATCGTCGAGCCAGAAGAAATCTTTCTGCACCAACTCGAAACGGCTCTTGAGATACATCACTCCCACACCTTCCCCGCCGGCACTCGCGACCGACGAGCCGGAGGAACTGTCGCGGCACACATCGTAATAACCGTATTCCGAATTAAAATACGACGACGAGAAGAAGTTGGACTGCTCCCTGCGCACTTCCTGCAAGCCTATAAGGTCGGGCTTGGCGGCATCGATGAATTGCTTCACTGCCGGAGCACGCACCGACCAGGCGGCGCTGCTGCCGTCGGGATAGGTGTCGTCGGTATTGGCATAACGGATATTGAAAGTGCATACCGTCATACTCGACTCTCCGCTCGGAGTGTCCGGTTCTTCGGGCTCAGGCTCTGCGGGCGCAGGCGGCGGAGTCACGGGATTCACTACATCCTTGGGCACGCAGGAAATAATTGCTGCGTGCACCAGGATGAGCGATAAAAACAATCTAATGAGTCTTGTCATTATTCTTATTCCATTTTACAAGTCTTGCGGGGGTTGCCGCCAAGCTGCGACCAGCCTTCCGCGGGAGCGGCCACGCCCTTCACTGCCGACAGCGTAGGTTTGCCGTCCTTGACGCCGTTGCAGTAAATGGTACCGTCGGAAGCGATGGTAGGCGAAGAGCAGACGCTCTGGCCGAGAGTAATTTCGGCTACCTTGACTCCGTCGGGTCCGAGCTTGACCAGCTTGCCGGCGCTTTGGTCGGGAGCAGTCTCGTTGTAATAGACATTGCCAAGCTTGTCGACGGCAGGGCTGCCCATAACCTCGGCTCCTGCGGGAGTGTACCACTTCTTGGTTCCGTCGGGGTTGACGGCGGTGATACCGGTGGTGGTGGACACGTAGATGGTTCCGTCCTCTCCCAGAACGGTACCGAGGCCAGAGTACTGCTTGTTCATACCGTCAAGGTCGAGACGCCATTCGTGAGTGGCACCTGCGTTCTTGTCGTACTTGGTAAGGTCGTAGCACATCAGTACCGCATCGGCCTCGGAGCTTCCGGCGCCCTCGGCTTTGCCGAAGAGGATGTAAACCTTGTTGCTGCTGTCGATGGCCATATAGCTGGTGAAGCCTATTTCGGTATTGGTCTGGCCGATGTATCCGAGCATAAAGGCATTCTGTCCCGCGGCAGCGCCGTAGTACTTCCAGCCGTCACCCTCTTTCCAGTACACACGGGTACCGTACTTGGTGTCGGTATGCACCAGGAAGTGTTCTTCCTTGGTGGCGGCAAGTCCGCCGTGCGAACCTCGCTTGACCTGGAGATAGCCGGCGTACGAGCCGTCGCCCTTATAGAGCAGGAGGCCGTTGTCGGCGGAGCCTGCAGGCCAGAGCTCAGGGAAGTCGGCAGGTGCAGGATTACGCTTGGTGGCAACGAAGAGATGGTCGTTCAGAACCAGAGGTATGACATTGCAGAACCAGCCGTAGCCGTAGGCATAGTACCATTTCTGCGTACCGTCGGGATTGACGGCGAAGATACCCGACTCGTAGGTCCTGGTCTTGTCCTGGGTATCTTTGTTACCCACGATCACGAAGACGGTACCGTCAGCATCCACCGAAGGAGTGCAGGAAGAGAAGTTCTTGGTGGTACCCGGGTTGTGGGTGCCGGCATCGAAGCTCCACTTCTTTTCTCCGTCCTTGCCCACTGCTACCAGATGCAGGCCGCTGGAGAAGGCGTATATGGTGTTTCCGTCGGGGCTCACGGCAGGCGAAGAGAAGAACACATCGCCGTCGCCGTCGTACGAATTGGACCACAGCAGTTCGATAGAGGCCTCGCTCTTTTCGACGTGGACGGTCTTGGTGACGGAACCCTTGCCCCTCTGGTTGTCGGTGACGGTGAGGGTAACCTCTATGTCGCCGTACTCGTTGAAGGTGAACTTAGGATTCTGTTCAGTAACCGTATTGGCACCAATCTTCCATTCCCATCCGATGATCTTTCCGTCGGGATCGGACGATTTGTCGGTGAACTGCACCTCATCGCCTGCGGTTATGCCGCTGGACGGGCTGTAGTCGAAGTCGGCCACGGGACGTTTGTTGGTATCCTGCACGGTGATGATCTTGGTGCAGGTCCCGCTGACGCCGCTCTCGGTTACGGCAGTGAGCTTGATTTCCTTCTCGCCCGGAGTGTCGAACGAAAGAGGAGCCTCAAGCTGCTTGCCCCACACATATTCGGAGCCCCATTCCCACTTGCACGCCACGATCATATCGTTGGTGGCGGTGGAAACGTTGGTTATCTTTATATCCTCATATATTTCGTACGTTTCCTTGTCGGTGGTAAAGTCGGCGTTCACCGACACCTTGGGCTTGTTCAGGCACGAGACGGCCGCCAGCAGGGAGAGCGAAATGAGGAGTATTCTGTTAACTCTTTTCATAATAATTTGCATTAAGGGTTACCAGCCGGGGTTCTGCTTGAGAGCATCGTTCTTCTGGATGACGTTCTCGGGAACCGGGTAAATGTACATATTGTCGTTCCACTTGCGGGGCATTTCATAACCCAGCAGGTAGCCGCCTGAAGGATCGTCGGCAATCTTGACGGCCTTCTGCTGACTGGTGAGCGTCATTGCGATGGCCTTGTAGGTGCCGTCCTTCTGGTAATTGGCATCGGCGGTCACATACACGTCGTTCTCGCCGTCACCGTTCAGGTCGACAGGTGTGTCGAGACCGGGGATGTAAACGCCGTCCCAGGGAGCGTTCTGCCAGTCGGCACCGCAGGCCCAGCGCTTGAGGTCGTCCATACGGAAGCCCTCGAGTATGAGCTCGATGGCCCTGTCGCGGCGCACCTCGAGAATGACGGGATCGTTGACGTTGGGGTAGAATGTCTGTTGCAGATGGGTATCCACCACGGTGGGGAGCTTGTCAAGGTCGCCCCCGCTGATGCCGGCGCGGCGGCGCAGGGCACCTATTGTTCTGCTCCAGTCATCGGCGGTGATGGTTCCCAGCTCGGCCTTGGCCTCGGCGTAGTTGAGCAGGACCTCGGCGTAGCGCAGCAGGGGCACGTCATTGTCGTTGGAACGGGCGTTGTCGTAATTGACATCGTCCATAACGTACTTCGTGTACTGGTAGCCGGTGAGCGAAAGGCCCATATCGGGGCTGGTGCGCACGTACTTGCCGCTCTTGTCCTTGCGGGTGTAGTCGGCGCCGCGTATGGTCTGGCAAAGGCGGGCGTCACGGCCTGTGGTCTCTTCGACGAAGGTCTTGTATGAGCCGTTGGCCTTCTTCTCTTCGTAGATGGTGCCGTCGGCAGTGAGGTAGGTCTTGGCGAAGGCGCGGGTCATCGAGAGGTGAGGACCGTAAGAAGTGGAATTGTAATACCAGTTGGCCTCGCCCAGCACCGAAAGGTCTTTGCTCTGGGTGTAGGCAAGCATCACTTCTTCGGTAACGGGGTTGTCGCTGATGAACAGGTCGCGGTAAGCCCCGCGGCCGCCGGACTCGTAAACCGTACCGGTGTGAAGCTTGTACGGACCCTCGTCCATAACCTTCTTGGCAGCCTTTGCAGCGGCTTCCAGCAGCTCATCGGCGGTGATGGTGCAACCCTCAAGGTACTGGGAGCCGAACTTGCTGCCGTTTGCGTGATACTTGCGGAAAGTACCTTCGAACAGGCAGATACGGCTCTTGAGCGCCAGGGCCGTCCACTTGTTAACCGTGTTGGAGTAAGGCGTGATGCCGACCACGGTGATGTTTTCCGCAGCATAGTCCAGGTCATCCATAATGTTCTTGATGATCACATCTCGGCTGTCCTGGGTCTTGTACAGTTCTTCATCGGTAGGATCCAGAGGCTTGTCAATCCAGGGCACCCTGCCGTAAGTCACCAGCTTGTCGTAGTACAGCAAGGCCCGGAACACACGTGCAATGCCGGAATAGTTGTTACGGACCTCCTCGGGGACGGTGGGTTCGTTGTTGTACTGGATGAAGTAGTTGACGTTACGGATGCTGCTCCAGCTCCAGGAAGTGGAAGTGCTGGCGGTATATGCACCCTGCTCGTAAGTACCTATGCTCGTCTTGGCCGAATGGTCCTGCATCACATTGATTCTGTGTGCCAGACTATAGTCGGGCAGATAGTTGTAGAAACCGTACACATAGTTGCGCAGACCGGCCTCGTCGCCGAAGACTATGGCCCTTCCGGCCTCGGCCTGGGGCGCCTCGGTAAGGTCGCAGCCGACCGCAGTGAGGCCCAGTGCAACGAACGCAGTAAGAATGTAGATTATTTTTTTCATTGCCCTTCCTCCTTATTGTTTGTCTATATGTCCGAAGTTAACCTTCACGCCGACGCTGATACTCTTCATCGTCGGGAAGTTGTAACCGTCGCCGGTGGTTTCAAGTACGCTGTCGGTACCGTAGATGTTCGCAGTTACGTCCACGTCGCGGCTCCACTTGTAAACCGGCGACCAGGTCCAGAGATTCTCGCCCGCCAGGAACACCGAAACCTTATGCAGGCCGGCCTTGCGGGTAATCTTTTCGGGAATGTTGTAACCTATCTGGACGCTCTTGAGACGTATGTAAGAAGCATTCTGCAGGTATCTGTCGTTAGCGTTCGTACGGCCCTTGTAGAAAGGCTCGAAGTAGCCGGTGTAACGCGGCAGGTAGGCATTGGGGTTGTCTTCCGTCCAGTAGTTGCCCAGATGCCAGGAAGGCATTTGGTTGTAAGGCCTGTTGTACATACCCCAGAAGGAAGAAGATTCATTGTCGGGATACCAGTCCTGCTTGCCTACGCCCTGGAAGAAAGCGTTGGCGAAGATGCCGGCCCATTCCACGTCGAATCCGAAGGAATAGATGAAGCGGGGCTCGCTGTTACCGATGATTTTGCGGTCGCCCGGATCGTCGGCGGTGTTCTTGCCGCGGTCGATATAACCGTTCTTGTTGATATCCACAAAATGCATATCTCCAGGGAAGAGGGCGTAGTTGTCCGTCTGCTTCATCAAGGAGTTGTAGTGAGCCTGTCCGGCAGCGGCCGCAGCAGCCTCGTCGGCATCGATCTGGGCCTGGTTCTGGTACAGACCGTCGCACTCGAAGCCCCAAATTTCACCAAGCACCATACCCTCGTAGTAAGAGGTGTTATAGGCGTTGGTACTCAGCGACTTGAGAGCGTTGTTGTACTTGTCTATCACGGAATAGTAATCGGCCAGTGTGGCGTGGATTCCGTATTTGAAGGGTTGACCGCCAAGTTTGAGGGCGTCGTCCCAGCCGAGGGTGATTTCAAAGCCGCGGGTGGTCATCTCGGCAAAGTTGCCCTTAGGCGAGCTGGCGCCAAAAACATCCGGGAGGGTAGGTCCCACGGTGTACATATTCAGGGTCTTGCGCACATATACGTCACCGGTGAAGTTCAGCCTGCCCGAGAAGAGGCTCAGGTCGATTCCTCCGTCGAGAGTCTGCGCAGTCTCCCAGGTCAGCGACTCGGGGATAGGGGCGGGAGCGCTGGTGTAACGCACCTTCTGGCCGTTGATAATCCGGCCGTTATCGAAATCGAAGGTCTCGTCATAGGCATACACGCTCACGTTGCTGTTGCCGAGCGAACCGTAGGATGCGCGGATCTTGAGGTTGGAGATGATGCTCTGGTCGACATTGAACCAAGGCTCCTGGCTCACCCTCCAACCGGCGCTCACCGACGGGAAGAAGGCCCAGCGCTGACGGGCGGGGAACTTGGACGAACCGTCGTAGCGGCCGTTGATCTCCAGCAGGTAGCGCTCCGCGAAGTTGTAGTTTAAACGGAAGAAAGCACCGGCCATACGCCATTTGCTATAGTCGCTCGTGATGCTCTTGTTGTCAAGGCCGAGCGCAAGGTTGAGCTGGTCCACATTAGGGGAGAGCAGGCCGTCGTTGTACGCATAGACGTTGCGGTATGTCTGCTGCTCGTAGTTGTAACCGAGCAAAGCCTTGAAGTTGTGCTTGCCAACCGTATCTTCCCACTCGATCCATTCGTTGGTGGCCAGGTAATCGTAGGTGCGGAGAGTCTCGCTGATGTAGTCGGCAAGACCCTTGATTTCCGCGAGAGACTCGATCTGGCCCTCATATCTCGAGAAAGGAGAAGGGAGACGGTGCACGTGGGTGTCGTACGAGCGGGCCCTGTAGGTAAAGTCGGCATTCAGGCGCAGGCGATTGTCGAAGAAAGTGGCCTTTGCCGCCACGGTGTTCTGCGCCTGGCGATTGGTGTAGGTACGGTTGCTGCCTCCGTAGAGTATATCACCCACCGAATACACAGCACTGTAGGTCAGGGTTCCGTCGGGGTTGAAGATAGGCGAACAGGGGTGGCCTTCATCGGCAATGTTTCGCCAGATGTTTCCGCCGCCCTCGCTCTGGGTCTCGGGCATCACGTACTTGCTGTAAGCGATGTCGGTGTTGGAAGTGATTTTCAGCCAGGGGGTCACCTGGTAGCCAACCTTCACGCGGCCGTTGTACATCTTGTATGAGTCGGGGTTCACCTGGCTGTCAAACAGACCGTCGTTGTCGTAGAGTCGGGCGGAAATGTAGTAGTCAAAGCGGTCGTCGGCTCCGGAAACGGACAGGTTGTGGGTCTGGGTGAAGGTGAAGTCCTTGTACAGGGCGTCGTAGTAGTCGGTTCCCTTGTGGAAATACAGCCACAGGCCCTTCGTGATGAGGGATCCGTCCGAGACCAGGGTCTCGTAGTTCCCGCTCTCGGCCCTGAGACGGTACTCTTCGAGCCAGGCGGTGGAGAACTCCATAGTCTTGTTGATGTTGTTAGGATTGTTCGCCCTGCTGTTGTACCAGGCCTTGTAGAAGTGCTCGGCCCACACGTAACCGTCGGACACCACGTCGGGCATCGCCGTAGGGGTCTCGAACGACAGGTTGGTCTGGTAGCTTACGGTGGCGGTGCCTTTCTTAGCGTTCTTGGTGGTAATGAGCACCACGCCGTAAGGAGCCCTGGAACCATAGATGGCCGAAGAGGCGGCGTCTTTGAGCACCGACACGCTCTCGATATCGTTAGGGTTCAGGAGGCTCGCGTTGCCTTCCACACCGTCGATGAGCACCAGCGCGCTGCCGCCTTGTCCGATGGAGGTCTTACCGCGGATGTTGAACGACGGTGATGAATTCGGACGACCGTCGGTAAACTTAAGGTTGAGGTTGGCCACACGGCCCTGGAGCATCTGCGCCAGGTTGGCGTTGGGACGGCCGTCAAAGGTCTCGGCTCCCACCTGGTCAACTGCACCGGTGAGGTTGGCCTTCTTTTGGGTACCGTAACCCACGACCACCACCTCGTCGAGCAACTCGTCGTCGGAAGAAAGAGTAACATCAATCCTGGCTCGGCCGCGGACCGGGATCACCACGGTCTTGAAACCGATACTCTGAATTGAAAGAGAAGCGCTGGAAGGAACCGTGATGGTGTAGTTACCGTTAATGTCGGTAGCTACGCCGGTAGTAGTTCCTTCCACCATTACACCAGCACCGATAACCGGAGCGCCTTGATCGTCAATGACCCTTCCGGATACGGTGACCTTGCCGGTGCCCTGTCCCTGCCCCTGCGCGAACACGGGGGCGGTAATAAACAACGACACCAGCAGCAACAGTATGCTTTTGGCTTTCATAGGTTGGAGTTTGTAGCGTTATTATCTATCACAAATATAAGTACTCTTCCACCAAAATACAAGTGGAAGCAATACAAAGTATTGCGCTTGGTTTCGGGTGCCCGGCGGAGGATTATTTGCGGAACAGGCCGAAGACGGAGGAGCCGGAGCCGGACATAGCGGCATAGGAGGCGCCGCGGCGGTAGAAGTCGGCGATGAGGGCGGGGATCTGCGGGTGCAGGGGGCAGACGGTGGCCTCGAAGTCATTGACTACCCTTCCACGCCACTGCTCGACCGGGAGTTTCAAGGCTTCGCGGAGGGGAAGAAGATTCTTCGACTCCCGCGGCACAATGCCGCCGTAGGCCTCGCGGGTACTCACGGCAACAGGCTCCCCGTCCGCACCGCGCGGAATCTCCACCCGGATCTCGTACCCCGAAAGATCGATATCAAATGCCTCCAGAATCTCACCCCTGCCGGTAGCGAACATCGGCT
>JAGCCX010000043.1 GCA_017651465.1 Bacteroidales bacterium | reverse complement strand
ATGTGCGATGAACTGGGCATAGCCGTCCACGCCTGGCTGCAGGCTTTCTATGACGGCGACTGGGTAAGTCCCATCGACGATGCGAAAAAGGCTTTCAAGGAAGAAATATTCGAGCGCATCCGCACCGATGCTGCCCGTTACATCGAGCAGTGGGGCGTAAAGGGTATCCATCTCGATTACATCCGTTTCGGCGGCACGGCATACAAGCACAATTACACGCAGGAAGTGAATTCCATAAATGCCGTCAACCGGGCCTGCCGCGAAGTGCGCGAAACCTGCGATGCTTTCGAGGAAGGCATTGTAACATCGGCAGCGCTTATGCCGGAGGCCAACTCCAGCGAGTATTACGGCCAGGTGCCCTCTCAGATGGCCAAGTACATACACATCCTCATGCCCATGATTTACCGCTACGGCTCGTACAACATGAGCGACAATACGTTCAAGAGCAATTCTAACTACTTTGCAGAGCGGGCGGCCGCCGGCGGCGGAGTGTCCTGGTCGGGTATCCAGACCTACGACGCCAACACCAAAGGCCTATCTGCCGAGAAGCTCCGCCGCGACATCGACCTTATGGCCGAGACAAATGCCAGCGGAATCGTGCTGTTCCGTTACCAGCTGGGCACGTTCCCCGACGTGAACGATCTTTGGAACTAACATATAAACATCATTATTAACCAATCAATTTTCATAGCGTATGAAAAAAATCCATTACCTCTTGATGACTGCGGTGGCTGCTTTGGTAGCTTTCACCGCTTGCCAAAAAGAGCCTGAACAGCAGGACGATGCCAATGCGTTCGGCAAGTTCAAGCTCTCAGAGATTGTAGATGCAGCCAGCACTGCCTACAAGGCCTGGGAAGAGAGTGAGGAGTTCCCCGAGAGTTTCACTCTTGGAGACAAAACCGCCACTATCGCCCAGTACCAGAACGCCATTTGCCAGGCTTTGGTTAACATTAATGCCGGAAAGACCGAAGACATTACTGTCATAACCGTCAAACCGGCCGACCATCCCGAGAGGGATAGCTACGACAAGGAAACGATCGCCATTGCCAACGGCCCCAAGAACGGTGATGAGACCGAAGACCTGGTGAACGTTGCCCAAAGGTTGATCGAGCGTATGACCAAGGATCTCAAAGTCCCCAACCAGACCAACTTCACCCGTAACGGCTCGGCCATCGCTTTCTCCACCGACCGTGCAACCATCGTAATTTCCCGTGCCCTTGCCAATTACAAGAAAGACGGCAAACTCGGCGAGACCATCGATGCAGGCTACAAGGGCGCTTCCAACACCCTCAAGGCTTTTGCCAAGGAATTGGTTAAGTACCTCGACATTTGGGAGAGTACCGTAGGTACCGTCGATGCCGACGGTTCGCACTGTACTTCCAACAACACCGCCTGGGAGAACGTCCACTTCATTCCTATCGAGTACTCCGGAGGTTACAAGGACGGTACTATGTACAGCGAGTACTACCAGCCTTACTACCACGTAAAGGTAGATAACAAGGAATATACTTCTGCAGAGTGCTGGAGCATCGCAGCCCAGGGTATTATGGACCTCGTCACTCTCGAGGGTTCTTCGCTGATGCAGCCTACCCGCAACCCGTTCATCCATACTATGGGCAACGGTAAGACTCTCGACGAGCCTATCCCTACTCCCGCAGAGTATGTGATCACTACCGGATGGGGCAAGTGGCCTTGGTATGAGAACACCAACGACGGCGGCAAGGTTATCAACTTCTCCGAGTCGAATCCTTGTACCGTCGAGTTCCTTGCACACGAACTCGGCTGGTATCTGACCCGCTGCACCACTCTCGATCCTCCTGCCATCGGCAACTTCCAGGAATTCGGCACATCCGAGAGCACGATCAACTTCAACGGCTACGCAGGACAGATTTCCGCTATGCGTACCTTCCTCATTATGATCCGCTTCTACGACTACCTGCTGAAGAACAACATCACCGAGAACGTTTGGGATGCCGTCAAGGATGTCCATCTCAATTACGACCTCTACGGTGTGGATATGCCCGACATCGAGCTCAAGACCAGCAAACTCGACTTCGACTGCACCGAGCAGACCAAAGAGGCCAAGTTCTCCGCCAAGAAGGCTTGGACCGCCACCGCTACCGAGAGCTGGATTACCATTGAGCCCAGTTCCGGCGAGGCCGGCGACATCACCATTAAGATTACCTGCGCCGCCAACTCCGGCGATGCCCGTCAGGGTAAGGTGATCGTCAAGGGCGGCAATGTTACCGACGGACTTGAGATTACTGTTAATCAGGAGCAATACACCGAGCCTGTCACTGCCACGATTAAAGACTTCGCTCAGGAATATGTAAAGATTATCGATCAGTGGGCCACCCACGTGGGCACCATCAACCGTCTGTCCAACTGGGAACTCGCCAAGGATGGCGACCAGGATATTGTGGAGAATGCACACTATGTTCCTAACGATTTCACCATTACTGTTGGAGGCAAGACCCTTAAAACTGGAGATATGCTCGAGACCGCTCTGCGTTCTTACCTGCTGCTCCGCGGATGGGACGGCAACGAGACCGAGCTGGCAGGACTTGGCAAGATTCCTACAACAACCCCTGTTGATATTAATGCACCTCTGCCCAAGGCTCACGATTTCACTTTCGGCAGTCCTCTGATCGAGACTTCCAACGGTGGATACTTCTTTATGCTTGTCAACGGACAGGAAGTATATGGCCAGGCCGATCTCAAGGTTCTCGACAACTGGGCGCAGCGCGCTCTCAACTGGCCGTTCACTCACGACAAGGTTCACTCCAACTTATGCGGCTATAATTCCGGCCAGCTTGAAGGTTACGGCGGGTGCTTCAGCTCGGGCCGTGCCCTGCTCACCTATGCATTCTTCTTCAAGTATATGCTTGATAACGCTCTTGAGAAGGCCGACAACCTTGGAGCAGACGTAATCATCCGTTCCGAGCTGTTCGGACTCGAGACAGCAAGCGAAGCCAAGTACACCATCAAGGACTTTGCCCAGCAGTATGTCAAGATCATCAACATCTGGGAGAGCAATGTCGGTACCATCAACCGTCTTTCCAACTGGGAACTCGCCAAGACCGGAGATGAGGATGTTGTAGAGAATGCTCACTACATTCCTTCCGGCACCACAATCCTTGTAGGAAACAATGTTTTCACAACCGGCGATATGCTCGAGCTCGCGCTCCGCTCTTATCTGCTGCTCCGTGGCTGGGACGGCAACGAGACCGAGCTGGCAGGACTTGGCAAGATTCCTACAACAACCCCTGTTGACATCAACGCTCCTTTGCCTGAGGCTCACGGCTTTACCTTCGGCAGTCCACTCATCGAAACTTCCAACGGCGGCTATTTCTGCAAGAAAGTCAACGGGCAGGATGTTTATGGACAAGCTGATACTAAAGTTCTTGACAACTGGGCACAGCGTGCTCTCAACTGGCCGTTCACTCACGACAAGGTTCACTCCAACTTATGCGGCTATAATTCCGGCCAGCTTGAAGGTTACGGCGGGTGCTTCAGCTCGGGCCGTGCCCTGCTCACCTATGCATTCTTTTTCAAGTATATGCTTGACAACAACCTTGAGAAGGCCGATGGCATTGGCAGTGACGTAGCCATCCGAAGCGAGCTCTTCGGCCTCGAAACCGCCAAGACCCCCACGCTTAAAGACTTCGCCAAGGAGTTTGTAAAGGGTCTTGATGTTTGGGAGAACACCGTGGGTACAGTCGATGCTGACGGAAAGCATTGCACAGCCAATGGTAACGCGTGGCAGAACGTCCACTTTATCCCCATCGTAGGTAATCCTACCTCCGAATATTATAAGGAGCCGGGCAACCAGTACGATCCCAAGTGGGCCAGCAAGATTTGGAAACTGAAGGTCGATGGAACGGAGTATAGCTCTTCACAGGCTTGGGAGATTGCTATCCGCGGTCTGCTCAATATGGTTACCGCGGAGGGTGAGGCCCAGCTCGAGCAAATGGACGACCGCAACAAGCCGTTCACTCTTGCCGACGGCAAGGCTTTCAGCGAGGCTCCTATCCCTGCGGCCTCAAAGGATAATCAGTGGGGCAAGCACCCTTGGTACGAAGCCGACAATCTGGTGAAGAACGGCGGCAATGAAGTTACCGAAGTCGGTATTCCGTTTATGGTCAAGGTAGGTGCCTGGCACGTTGTCCGTTCTTTCATCTATAATGAGGTTTCCAACAAGAGCCCTCTCGGTATGATCGGTAACTACCAGGAATTCGGAACCAGTTCAGGAACTCTGATCCTCGAGGAGTATAAGGGTTATATCTCCGCGATGCGTGAGCTTATGGTGCTGATGCGTATTTACAAGTACTTGCTCGACAACAACATCGACAGCAATGTATATTCTGCCCTCAAGGACAAGAAGTTCGACTTCGACCTTTACGGCGAGAGCCCCGCTCCTGCCGCATCCATCAAGATCGATGGGGACCTGTCCGACTGGGATAGCATCAGTGCGCAGGCTGGAACTGGTGACAGAATTACTGAATGGAAGGTTGCCTCTGATGCCGACAACATTTACCTTTACTTCAAGGTTCCCAATTCGGTAGCCAAGTCCAGGGGTAAATGGAATGCATATCTTGTGGCCGCATTCGATACCGACAACAATGCAGCTACCGGTTCAGATGCCGGCTATGGCCTGGGCGCTGATTACGAAGCCCTTACGGTTACATTCCCGTTCAGTAACGCCTCCGGTGAAGATCCTGTACTGGCTAACGAGGCTATAAGCGACAGCAAGATAGAGTGCCCGATAGGCACTAAAGTCGATACTCTCGGCTCTATGGGAAAAGTGTCCGGAGATTCATCGCTTATAGAGTACAGTATACCTCGCGCCAAGATAGGCTCGCCTGCTTCAGGCTCAACCATTGGCGTCAGGGTTGGTATGGCATCCCAGAGTATTCCTGCCAAGGTGGAGATTACTCTTAACTAGTTCGTCTTTTTGGCAGCAGGGGCCTGACCGCCCCTGCTGCTCCTATAATAATGATTTATGAGTATGAAAAAGTTCATTTTCCCCTTGCTGCTGAGCGGCAGTTTAATTCTGGCCTGTTCCTGCCAGCCCAAACCCGTGGAACCCGAACCGGAGCCGGAAGTTCCAACGGAATTTACCGCTAGATACTACAATGGCTTCTTTGTAGATGCACTCGCCGGAGCGTACGAGTATTTTGTCGAGAATGACAAGCTTCCTACGTCGGTAAACGTGGAGGGCATACTCTACGGCAAGGGCCAGTATATCTGTGCCGCCTGCCTGCTGATAAAGGCCATTCAGGACGACCCGGAGCACTGGGAAGACGAAGAAGTGGACGTCCCCGTCAAGATGAGCTGGGGCAGCAACGAGGGCAATAACACCTTCGAGCAGGACAGCATCTCCATAGAGGCGCTGACCTGGGCGGCGGACAAGGTGTACAACTACTCCGTCAAGAACGGTGCTACTCCCAATTACTGCAATTTCGGCACTATAACTTGCCTCGGATACGGCCGGGACAGCACATATACCTATACTTACGACACGCCCTTCAAAGACGGGGTCAAGTACATAGGCAACCTTATCTCTCGCGATTACGGCACTGCGCTTTGCCGTGCATTCCATTTCTACAAGCACAATCTCAAGTTCCCCGAAAAAGTGTGCACCTGGGGCGCAGACTTCCTGCACAAGGTTAACAACTGCCCTATCGACGATCCGCTGGTGCTTTCAACCCTGCAAGACGCACTCAAGGGCCTCAGCGCCGATGCGACTCCCCGTCAGAAGGCGGAAGCAATATTCAAGTACACCCGCGACGAGTGGGAGTGGGAGAATTACGCAAATACCAGCAAAGGAGCCCTGGGCACCATCAAAGCCAAGGGCGGCAACTGCTGCGACCTTACCCACGCAACCCTGGCAATGTGCCGGGCCGCAGGCATTCCTGCCCGTTATCTGCACGGACAGTGCTACTTCCTGTCGGGCGTGATAGGCCACGTCATTCCTGAGATCTGGGCCGACGGCCGCTGGTGGATTTGCGACCCGTCCAACAACAGCTGCACTTGGGGCCAGCCCAACTGGAAGGGAATGCAGACGTTCAACGGCCGTTACAATGAGTTACCTTTCTGATAATTACTGTTTTATGAAAAAGTATATACTTATAGCCCTCTCTCTGCTCTGCCTGGCGGGCTGCAAAAAAGCCGCCGAGCCCAATTTCAACGGTATCTGGCTCTGGTCGAAGTTTATGAACGAGGTTAACCTCGACACTCTTGCGGCCAAAGATATCAAGAACATCATTCTTCACGAGGTGTCCTTCGAGCGCCACGGAGTGGATTCCACCCTGGATTTTGTGGCGGAGGCGCACAAAAGGAATATGAAGGTGCATATTTGGTTCCAGGCCTTTTACAACGAGGGCAAATGGATCAATCCCGTCAAGGATTCTCTGAACTGCTACGACCAGGAATATTTCGACAAGGTCATCGAACGTGCGGTCAAGTACGTAGGCTACGGAGTGGATGGCATCCATCTTGACTACATCCGCTTCGGCGGCACGGCTCACAAGCACAATCCTTCCGAGGAAATCACCGCCACCGGCTGCGTGACGGAGTTCTGCAAGCAGATCAGCGAAGCTTGTAAGGCCGCCAATCCCGATATTATCCTGTCGGCGGCTCTGATGCCCGAGCCCGACAGCGAGTACTACTATGGCCAGGATCCCGCCCAGATGGGACAGTACATCGACATCCTGATGCCGATGATATACTTCCACTGCGACTCTTACCGCAAGGGAGGCAGGCCTTGGGCACAGATGGTCGCCGACCACTTTGCCACCAAGGGCGCTCCCGCCAAGGTTTGGGCCGGCCTCACCACATACTACGATACCGATTCCACCAAGGTGGTCCCTATGAACGCCGAACAGATACTTCAGGACTGCCGAATGTTTGTCGATTCCACTAAAGCCGAAGGCGTGGTCCTGTTCCGCTATGGCCTTGGGGAACTACCCGATTTGAATCAGCTGAAAACCAATTAATTACATATAAAATGAAGCAATCCTATCTATTTCCGGAGACCAGCATTCTGGAACTGAAACTATCCGTGTTTATAGCCGCGAGCGATGTGCCGAGCACAGCGATAAGCGACTTGGAAACCGAAGAGGAACTCCCGTGGACTTATTAAAGCAAATGCAGCCATGAAGAACATTAATCTTTTTGCAACTGCTTTTGCAGTGCTCGTCCTTGCAGCGGGATGCTCCAAGGTGCTAGAAGTTAATAATGACACCACTCTGCCCGTCGGGGACGCCACCATCGTCAAAGCCGGGTTTGAGCAGACCAAGACTCAACTCCAGTCCGACGGCAAGAAAGTGTATTGGGAGAGCGGTGATGCCATAGCCATCAACGGTGAAGCGTCAGAAGCCCTTTCCATCAGCTCTCCTGCGGCAGAGGCGGAGTTCTCTTTCAGCGCAACTCTTGCCGACGAGAAGAATGCTGTTTATCCATCTTCCATTTGGGTATCCGAAGGCACTGTCTGTCTGTCTGCTGAACAACCTGCCGGAACCAATATGTCCTTCGGGCAGAATGCTCTCCCTATGGTGGCATATACAGCATCAGGTAACAGCCTGACATTCAAGCACGTGTCTGCCGTCATCAAGGTTCAGCTCAAGGCTGGGGCCACAACTGATCCTATCTCTTATGTTGAGTTTGCCGGAAATAACGGTGAGCAAGTCAGCGGCAATTTCAGTGTTGACTATAGCACAGGTGTCCTGACTCCCTCTCCTGCCTTTGATGCAGTCGACCAGAAGATTACAGTTTCTGTCGGCAAGACTCTTTCTTCCGATGCTTCCTCCGTCTATATTGCAGTTCCTCCTCAGAACTACACCAAGGGTTTCACCATCAAAGTGGTTGACCAGGCCGGCGTCACTATGACCAAGCGCGTCGGCGCCGTGACACTGAAGGCCGGAAAAATATATCCTACACCAGTTTCGGAATTCGAGGACGATGGCACGATCAAGGCTTTTGCAAAGGCCTATGTCACAATTTTGGATGTATGGGAGCAAAAAGTTGGAACTATCAATCGACTGTCCAACTGGGCGATCGCCCAAGAAGGGGACAGCGATGTGGTTGAGAATGCTCACTATGTGCCCTCAGATTTCACCGTTACTGTGGGAGACAAGACCTACAATACCGCCGATATGCTCGAGACTGCTCTTCGCTCTTATCTTCTGCTACGCGGTTGGGATGGCAACGATACTAATGTAGTCGGCTGGGGAGCATTCCCTTCTACTACTCCCGTTTCCATGAGCCAGACACCTGTTCCCGTCACTCACGGATGCAAGTTCAATACTCCTCTGATCGAGTCCAGCAACGGCGGGTATTTGTACAAAACAATCAATGGCCTGGAGTATTATGGTCAGGTCGATCCCGTGATACTGGATAACTGGGCGCAAAGATCTCTCAACTACCCTTTGACTCACAACAATGTGCACACTAATTTGTGCGGTTATCCTCGTGATCCTATCAACAACTATGGCGGTTGCTTCAGCTCTGGACGCGCCCTTATCACCTATGCGTTCTTCTTCAAGTATATGCTTGACAACGATCTTGATATGGCCAACGGCCTTGACGCCGACGTAGTCATCCGTTCCGAGCTTTTCGGTCTTGAAACCGAGAATATGGCTGACATCAAACTCAACACCACAGAGCTTTCTTTTGGCTGTGATGCACAGTCCAAGCCTGCATCCTTCGATTCTTATTCCAACTGGACGGCCACGGCATCTGACAGCTGGATAACAGTGAGTCCTTCTTCAGGCAGTCTCGGAAAGATCACGGTTGATGTGGCCGTTGCAGCCAATACCGGGGCTGCCCGTACAGGCAAGGTTGTTATCAAAGGCGGCAATGTCACCGAAGGGCTTGAGATTTCTGTAAGCCAGGAAGAGTACACAGAGCCGCAGCCGGCGACAATCAAAGACTTTGCAACTGCGTACGTGACCATACTCGATGTATGGGAGAATACCGTAGGAACGATTGACCTGCTCAAAGGAGAGAATTACAGCGGTGGCAGTTATAACGTGTCAGATGCCCACTATGTCCCTTCAACAACTACAATATCGGTCGGAGGTAAGACTTATAATACTGCCGATATGTATGAAACAGCTCTTCGCAGCTATCTGCTAGTCCGCGGCTACAATGGTCTGGACCGTACTTCAGTTGGCGCCGGTTCCATAGCGGTCCTTTCCGGAGGAGCGGTGAGCATGAGTGAGACACTTGTTCCGGAAACACATGGTTATACTTGGGGTGCTAACCCTTATAACGAGACCTCCGGCAACGGCGGATATTTACATACTGCTTCAGGCACATATCATGTGGCCACAGTGGATTTACTTGACAACTGGGCTATGCGCGCAATGAATTACAACAGCGGCAAGTCTATTACAAATATGTGTACTTATCCGCGCTCCCCTATTACAACCTATTCAGGGAGCTTCAGTTCCATGAGGGCTCTTATTACCTACGCCTTCTTCTTCAAGTATATGCTCGACAATAACCTGGATAAAGCCGACGGCATCGGTACGGATGTCATTATCCGTTCTGAGCTGACGGGAAAAGAGGGTAATTATTGATTTTTGGCTGCAGGGGCCTGACCGCCCCTGCAGCTCCTTATGAAGGCACTTAAGATTATTGCTTTTGCAATTGCAGCATTCTTCTTTGCTGCGGGATGCGCCAGGGTTGAAGAACCTGGCGGAGGGAATATGTACGTCATCACAGCCGGCCTTGAGAGCACCAGGACCGTGCTTCAGCAGGATGGAAAGAAGGTGTATTGGCAGGACGGCGACGCTATCTGTGTAAACGGAGCGGTTTCCGCCGCACTGTCGCTCGGAGAGCCGGCGCCCTCGGCGGAATTCAGCTTCCCTTCACCCCTCCCGGAAGCCAAGAATGCCGTCTATCCTGCGTCTGCCTGGGTCTCCGAGGGTCAGATAAACCTTCCGGGAGAGCAGGCTGCGGGATCTGACGCATCCTTCGGGCAGAATGTTGTCCCGATGGTGGCTCGAGCCGAATCGGGCAACAGTCTTAGATTCAAGCATATAGCGGCTGTCATTAAAGTCCGTCTCAAGCCCGGGGCCACAACGGCGCCCATAGCCTCCGTAGAGTTTTCCGGAAACAATGGCGAGCAGGTCAGCGGAAATTTCGGCGTCGACTATTCCACCGGAGCCCTCACAGCTACATCGTCTGCCGACGCTGACCGGAAGGTTGTAGTTACAGTACGCAGGGCCCTTGCCTCCGGGGTTTCCAATGTTTTTATTGCCGTCCCCCCTGGAAATTATGCACAAGGATTTACCGTCAAAGTGGTAGATGATAACGGTGTTGTAATGACCAAGCGGACGGAGGGAATAGTCCTTAAGGCCGGAGCGATGTATCTTTCGCCGGAGGAGACTTTTGACGGAGACGGCACCATCAAGGCTTTTGCCAAGGAGTATGTGAAGATACTGGACATCTGGAAGAATACAGTCGGTACCATCGATTTGTTGAAAGGCGAGAATTATCAAGGTGGTGACTGGAATGTGCCGGGAGCTCATTATGTTCCTTCCACCACTACAATTACCGTTGGCGGCAAGACCTACAACACCGCCGATATGTTAGAAACGGCGCTCCGCAGTTATCTTTTGATCCGTGGTTATAACGGCCTGGACGTGACTAATTATGGCCCCGGATCTATTGCCGTCCTTCCCGGCGGCGCTGTAGGAATGAGCGATACGCCCGTCCCTCCCACACACGATTACTACTGGGGGTCGACTCCTTACAACGAAGCTCCGGGCAATGGCGGGTACTTCAGGACCACGGAAGGTGTTTCCCACATTTGCGGGACCGATGTGCTGGACAACTGGGCCATGCGTGCCCTGAATTTCCAGAAAGGCAGGTCCATTTCCAATATGTGCACCTACCCGCGTGCTCCCATAACTGCTTACACCGGAAGTTTCTGCTCCATGAGGGCGCTTATAACCTTTGCCTTCTTCTTCAAGTATATGCTTGACAACGGCTATGACAAGGGAACCGAAGTGCCGGACAGCGCTCTGCTCCCTTGCGAGCTTTTCAGTCCTGCTCCTTCTTCGGGGGGCGATTCTCCCAACGGAATATGGCTCTGGTCGCAGTACATGAACTCAGTCAACCTGGATATCCTTGCCGGTAACGACATCCGGAACATCATCCTGCACGAAGTGGCGTTTACAAGCCACGGCACCTCTTCGGTACTGTCTTTCATAGAATCGGCGCACTCCCAGGGGCTTAAGGTCCATATTTGGTTACAGTGCTTCTACTCCAATGGCAGTTGGGTGAATCCTGTTGACGATGACAACAACCGCTACAAGCAGGAGTATTTCGACGAAGTTATTGCCCGGGCAGTAAAATACGCGGGCTATGGTGTGGACGGAATCCATCTGGACTATATCCGTTTCGGCGGCACGGCTTATAAACATAACCCTTCGGCGGAAATAACCGCCACTGGCGCCGTTACCGAGTTCTGCCGCCAGATTAATGTGGCCGTCAAGGCTGTGAATTCGAATATCGTCCTGTCGGCGGCACTTATGCCGGAACCTGACAGCGAGTATTACTATGGCCAGGATCCGGCACAGATGGGCCAGTATATGGATATACTCATTCCGATGATATATTTCCGCACAGACGGTTACAGCAGCGGGGGGCAGACCTGGGCCCGGAATGTAGCGAACCATTTTGCCACCAAGGGCGCTCCCGCACAAGTTTGGGCCGGCCTTACTACATATTCAGGAGGAGACAATAACATTGTGCCCCTTTCTGCCGCCCAGATACGCAGCGACTGCGAGTTTTTTGCTGGAACAAAGGCCAGTGGAGTCGTCCTCTTCCGCTACGGCCTTGGAGGCCTCCCCGACCTTAACGGACTGTGGAATAAATAATAACACACGATATGATACTTATTGCAGACAGCGGAGCTACGAAGACCGAGTGGGGGTGCGTGTCAAGGGACGGCAACACCCGCATAGGATTCTTCAGCCAGGGCTACAACCCGAATTACATTACGGGCACTCAGATTGTGGCCGACATAAGAGCCAACATGCCTAAGGAGCTTGATCCTAACCTTGTAGATGAAATTTATTTCTATGGGGCCGGGGTTACGCCACTCCAGTATCCGTTCATGGAAAAGACTCTGCGCGAGGTGTTTACCAAGGCCGGCAAGGTGTTCATTGCAATGGATACCCTGGCGTCGTGCCGGGCCCTGCTGCAGAACGAGCCGGGTTTTGCTGCCATACTCGGTACAGGTGCCAACAGTTGCCTGTACGACGGTTGCAACGAGGGTCTTAACGTTGACAGCTGCGGCTTTATCCTGGGCGACGAGGGATCGGGCGGAAACCTTGGCAAACGTCTCATAACGGACTACATACGCCGCAACATGCCTCCCAAAGTATATGAACTGGTGGGAAAGGAACTCGGCCACAACAACGACGAGTTGCTGGACATCATCTACACCAAGCCCTTTCCCAACCGCTTCTGCGCCCAGTATGCCCGGTTCATTAATGAGCACTTGGATTTCGATCCATACTTCCCGGACCTGGTCACCGACGCCTTCCGGCAGTTTTTCCTGCTGATAGTCACCCATTACCCTGACTATCAGAAATATACATTCAACGCCGTAGGCTCCGTGGCCTACTATTTCAAACCCCTCCTCCAGCCCGTAGTTGAAGAATTCGGCATGAGGATGGGCCTCATCCTCAAAGCCCCGATGGAAGGACTTATCAAGTATCATCTGAATAATGGCTAGAAGTAATAAATACATTATTCCCCTGGCTTTTATAGGGATGATGTTTTTTACCGTGGGGTTTGCCACGGGAATCAACGGCTATTTTGTGCCCTTCCTGGAGAACAACCTTCATCTTACATCAGCCCAGAGCTATCTGGTTATCGCCGCCACTTTTCTGGCGTTCCTGGTGTTCAGCTTTCCGGCCTCCAGCATTATTGCCAAGATAGGCTACAAGCGCACCATGTCGCTGAGTTTCTTTATGTTTGCGCTGGCCTTCGGGCTCTTCATCCCCGCCGCAAGGCTCGAGAGCTTCGCCCTGTATCTGCTGGCGTGCTTTATCAGCGGTACCGCCAATACGGTGCTGCAGGCCGCCATCAATCCGTATGTGACTATTCTGGGCCCTATCGACAGTGCCGCCCGGCGTATAAGCATTATGGGAATCTGCAACTCCTGCGCCCTTGCCCTGCCGTCGGTGTTCATTGCCGCCGTTACCCGCAAGCCCATCGAGGCGGTAGGGCTTCAGGACTTGGATAAGCCGCTGATAATCATCATAGCCGTGGTTGTACTGCTGGGTATTATCACCATATTTGCTCCCCTTGAAGAAATCAAGGCGGAAGGGGAGGAGAACCCCGAAGACTGCCCCTATGCAGCAGGCAAAAAGAGCATCTGGCAGTTCCCTCACCTGGTGCTTGGCGCACTTGCCCTCTTTGTGTATGTGGGAGTTGAGAACTTGGCGCTGCTCACCGTACTCGACTATGCCCAGGGACTCGGCCTCTCAAACCCCGAGAGCTACACCATCTGGCCGGGCATAGGCATGGCCGCCGGATACATTCTCGGCATAGTTTGCATCCCAAAAATCATTTCCCAGGTAAAGGCCCTGCGCATCTGCACCTGGGTAGCGGTTATCGACTCGCTGCTCATTGTCCTCACGCCCCCGCAGGTGTCGGTGTGGTGCGTAGCGCTACTCAGCTTCGCCTGCTCGCTGATGTACCCGGCCATCTGGCCCCTTGCCATAACGGAACTGGGTAAATTTACCAAGAAGGGATCCTCGCTGCTGGTGGCCTCCATCGGCGGCGGCGCCCTCATACCCCTGCTCTTCGGCGCAATGAAAGACTGGGTAGGCATGCAGAACGCCTACTGGATTTGCCTCCCGTTCTATCTGCTCATAATGTACTACGCATATTACGGATACAAGATTCGCAAATGAAACGCCTCCTGCTGGTCATAGCGGCGCTGATACTAAGCGTGGACATTTGGGCCTGCACCACTGCCGTAGTGAGTGCCGGGGCTTCCGCCGACGGACGCCCCCTGCTCTGGAAGCAACGGGACGCTCCCGACCCGTACAATGTCATAGCGCACATCAAGGGCGGCAAATACGCCTTCACGGCACTTTTCCCGACCAAGGACTCCCTGCACACCAGGGCTTACGCCGGTATCAACGAGGTTGGCTTCGGCATTATGAACAACCTCTCCTACAACCTTGCTCCCGACTCTCTGGTCGGCAGCACCAGGGCTGGCGCGCTGATGGCGAAGGCTCTTGCTGAATGCCGCACGCTGGAGGACTTTGAAGCCCTCCTGCGCAGTCCTTCCAAGCCCCTGCACCAGAGTTCCAACTTCGGGGTGATAGATGCCCTGGGCGGCGCTGCTTATTTTGAAGTATCTGATACATCTTTCGTGCGTTACGACGTGCCGGAGGGCGGTATCCTGTACCGCACCAACTATTCACTCTCGGGCGATGAAGGCCGGGGGCGAGGCTTTGAGCGTTTTGCCACTATGGGGCGGCTGACCGCAAAGGTTAAGCGCTATTGTCCGGCATTTTTCTTCAAGACCGGGCGCAGCCACATCCAGCACGGCGCCGATTCACTCCGGAGGCGTTGCAGCGGCTGGCTGCTTGAGCACGACTACATCCCGCGTCCCACTACCACAGCATCGATAGTAATAGAGGGAGTGCCGCAGGGTGGCAATGAGCTCTCGGGGATGATGTGGTGCGCCACCGGATATACCCCCTGCTCCTATGCTATTCCGGTATGGGTGGCTGCGGGAGACGAGATTGCGGAGCCTCTGCTTGGCGAGGCCAACTTGCTGTCAGTTAGCCTGAAGGAGAGAGTGCACTCGCATCCTGACCATCCCAAGATGATGGATGTCAAGCAGCTAAGGAAGATCAGGCGTGCTGTTGCCAGGGCGGAGCGACGTGAAGCCCGGGCCGCCCGTACGCTGATGCGGCGCGGCGCTCCCGGTATAGACGCCATACGCAGTTACAATACCGCCGCCGCGAGGCGTTTCGAACAATTCAAGAACAAGCTTTCACAATGAGTTTTACTCCCTGGACACTGCTTATAGATGTAGGTATTATTTCGCTCCTCCTGCTGCTCGGAAAGCTGCTGCGGAGCAAGGTGCGCATTATCCAGCGATTCTTCATTCCTCCAAGCCTGCTGGCCGGAATAACCGCTCTTGTGCTGGGGCCTGAAGTGCTTGGCTGGCTGCCGTTGAGCGCGAATATGGGCACTTATGCAGGCATCCTGATAGCCCTGGTGTTCAGTTGTATTCCTTTCACATCACAGAAGAGTCAGAGCCAGGGAGGAGCGCGGATTGGACGTATGTGGGCTTATTCGCAGGCCGGAATGCTGCTTCAGTGGGCTCTGGGAGGCGCTCTCGGCCTTTGGATTCTCAGCCGCCTGTGGCCGGTCAACGAGGCCTTCGGCCTTTCAATGCCGGCGGGATTCTGCGGCGGGCACGGCACCGCGGCCGCCATAGGAGAGTCGTTTGCATCGTACGGGGTGGAGGAGATGCAGTCGCTTGCTATGACAGCAGCCACCGTGGGCATCATAGCTTCGGTGGTGATAGGAATGTGGCTCATCTCGTGGGGTGCCGCCCGCGGAAAGACCAAATACATCTGTGCGTTTGAGAACCTTTCGTCGGAGCTGCGCACCGGCATACTTCCTCCGGACAAACGTAAAAGTATGGGCCTGGCGTCGTTCTCGGCCATCTCGCTCGACTCGATGACTTTTAATTTTGCGGTAATCGCAATGGTCGCCCTGGGCGGCTGGGGCCTGACCAAACTCATAGCCCTGGCATTGCCGGCACTTATGCTTCCAGTATTCAGCTGCGCCTTCATCGTGGGTATCCTGGTCAAGTGGATAATGGGCAAGATCAAGGCCGACGAGCATATCTCCAAACCCATACTGGGGCACCTTAGCGGTGCTTTTACCGACTATCTGGTGGCATTCGGCGTGGCTTCCATACGCCTGCAGATTGTGGGACGCTACGTGGTGCCGTTGCTCATCCTGCTGGCCGTGGGACTGGGGCTTACCCTGCTCTACGTGTTCCTGATCGGCGCTCGGATTCACCGCGTGGATTCGTTTGAAAAATCGATTTTTACCTGGGGCTGGTTTACCGGCACTATGGCTATGGGTATAGCGCTGCTCCGCATAACCGATCCCGATTCACTCAGCGGCTGCCTCGACGACTACGCATTTGCATATCTTTACATCGCTCCGGTGGAGATTGCCCTTGTGAGCCTCTCGCCCCTTGCATTCTGCAGCGGTATGGGATGGCTGTTCGTGACGTTGTGCGTGCTGGGCGGAGCCGGAATACTGGCGTTCAGCGCCTTCAAAGGTTGGTTCAGAAAGTAACTACTATATGAAGAAAACAGTTAGAATAGTTGTACTCCTGTTTCTGCTTTGTTTCGCCGTGCTCCCCGGGGGCGCATCCGGCGGGCGCAAGGCAATGAAGAACAGTCCGGCCACGGGACTTCGTTATCTGGATAGCAGTTTCCACCTGTACGACTCGCTCCAGAAGCGCATTTGGAACTATGCCGAGACGGCATATAACGAGTACAAGAGTGCGGCGCAGTGGGCTTCGTTCCTTGAGAGCCAGGGCTTTACTGTCGAAAGGGGCGTTGCCGGCATTCCCACTGCTTTTGTGGCAAGCTACGGATCCGGCTCTCCGGTTATAGGTATGATGGCCGAATACGACGCGCTCGCGGGTATGTCGCAAGACACTGTTGCTTACCACAAAGCTCTCGTGGAAGGTGCCAACGGACACGGCTGCGGTCACAATCTGTTGGGCACCGGCTCCGTGGCGGGAGCCGTGGCGGTGGCTAAATGGCTCGCGGCGGGGCACAAGGGTACCGTCAAACTGTTCGGCTGTCCGGCCGAGGAGGGTGGCGGCGGCAAGGCATATATGATGCGCGAGGGCGTGTTTGAGGGGCTTGACGCCATGCTCGACTGGCATCCCGATACGCGCAACACTGTCAATACATCTTCCGGACTTGCCAACGTGCAAGTGCAGTTTACATTCTCCGGCCGCTCTTCGCATGCTTCGGGAGCTCCCGAAGAGGGCCGCTCCGCCCTCGATGCCGTGGAGGCTTTTGACTATATGGTCAATCTTATGCGCGAGCACGTGCCTTCCAGCAGTCGTATCCACTATGTCATTACCGACGGAGGCAAGGCGCCCAATATTGTCCCCGACCGGGCGAGCGTAAAGTATTACTTCCGCAGTCCGTCACGCAAGGTGGTGGGAGAATTGCTCCAAAGGGCCCTGCAGGCCGCCGAAGGAGCGGCTCTGGGCACAGGCACCACAATGGACTATGAGCTGCTTTCCGGCAACTACGAGCGCCTCCCCAACGAGGCCTTGTCGGAACTTATCGGCAAGAGCCTGGAGACAGTGGGAGGAATACAGCTGGACGCCCGTGAAATGGAGTTCGCCCGTGCCGTCGCCGCCGAGTCGGGTGTGAGCGCCGAGCTTATCAACCGCCTTTCGGTGGTCGTGCCTCCCGCCGACGAGGGCTATGAGGCCTATGTATCCAGCGACGTGGGCAATGTCACCTGGGCCGTTCCTACGGGCAGTTTCCGCTATGCCTGCTTTACTCCCGGTGGAGTCGGCCATAGCTGGCAGCAGGTTGCCTCGGCCGGCACCACTATAGGCACCAAGGGAGCGCTGGGTGCAGCCAAAGTGCTGTATCTGACAGCATACGAATTGCTTACCAATCCCTCTGCGCTTGAGCGCGTGCGCTCCGAATTCATCTCCCGCAGGGGCTCCGACTTTAAGTTCGAACCGCTAATGGGCAACCGCCGTCCTCCGTTCCTGGAGCGTGCTGATCTGGGCGCCGCAATGCCTCCGGTGCAGAGCTTTGCTTCGGCACCCCGCAGCGCCGATGCTGCCGGCCTTGACGGAGTGAGCCGCGCTCACCTCTTGGAGTCCGGCGCCAAGGATGCCGCCGATATCAGCGGACTTGATGTGTTCCTCCGCTCGTCGGGCATTACCGACCAGGGTTCGTCGGGCCGCTGCTGGTACTTTGCTACTGCCAATGTGCTTAAGGGCGACGGGAATTTCAGTACGGCCTACGGCTACTTCTACGATATGCTGGAAAAGGCTAACTTGTTCCTGGTAAGG
Organism: Bacteroidales bacterium; assembly: GCA_017651465.1. Classification (GTDB taxonomy): domain Bacteria; phylum Bacteroidota; class Bacteroidia; order Bacteroidales; family UBA932; genus Cryptobacteroides. The sequence continues at coordinate 1,315 of JAGCCX010000043.1, read as the reverse complement.
GTATGGGAGCACCGCAAGGAGGCTCTCGACAGCCGCTACAATACGTCCATCTTCAGCCGTCCCACCTGGGACGGCGGGCAGTTTGCCAACGCCGTGTATCTGATTGATAAATACGGCATTGTGCCTCAGGAGATAATGCCCGATACACCCGACGCCTACGATTCCGAGACACTTCGCGCCACACTCCGCACCCTTCTCCGCTCTTACGGCCTGCGTCTGAGGGAGAGTTCCGAGCCCGAGGCGCTGCGCTCCGAGGCCCTTGGAGAGGTGTACAAAGTGCTGCAGGCAGCCCTCGGGACACCTCCGGAAAAATTTAAATGGGAAGGTGAGCTTTATACCCCCTTGCAGTACCGCGATGCCCTTGGCCTTGAAGGATTCCGCTCCCGCTATGCTCTTCTGATGAATGACCCTACGCGTCCCTACCATAAGATGTACAGGGTGGAGGATTCACGCAGTGCGGCCGATGCCCCGGAATGGACCTTCCTTAACCTGCCGGTGGAGGAGCTCGAAGCCATAGGAGTGCGCTCTCTCAAGGGCGGGACGCGGTTCTATTTTACCGCCGATACATCCAAGGACGCCCTTATGCGCGAAGGAGTGTACGATGTGCGCCTTGCGCCTGTAGAATATATGGACAAACGGCAGGAGTTCCTCAGCCGCGATGTGAGCTCGGTTCACGCCATGGCAATGTGCGGAGTGAAGCAGGAAGGATCCGGCGAGACTTGGCGCTGGGTGGCCGAAAACAGTTTCGGCGAGGCGCGCGGCGATGGCGGTTACGTAACTCTTCAGGGCGCTTGGTGGCGCAAATATATGTTCCGTATGGCAGTTGAACGCCAGTACCTTACCGGAGAGCAGCTTAGCGAGCTCCAGGCAACCCCCGAACTCATCCCCTGGTGGAACATTTACTAGTATCATATGAAAAAGACCATACTCCTGCTCCTTAGCCTTGCCCTGTCTTTCCAGGCACTTGCCGACGAAGGAATGTGGCTTCCCAACCTCATAGCCAGGCGTATCGACGATATGGGCGCCAAAGGCTGCCGCCTGAGCGCCGAAGACATTTACAGCATCAATCAAGCGTCGCTCAAAGACGCCGTGGTGCTGTTCGGCTCCGGCTGTACCGGCGAGCTGGTCTCGCCAAAGGGGCTGCTCTTTACCAACCATCACTGCGGATACAGCTTCATCCAGCGCCACAGCAGCGTGGAGCACGACTATCTCAAAGACGGATTCTGGGCAATGTCGCCCGCCGAGGAACTGCCCAATCCGGGCCTTACCGTGAGCTTCCTGGAGAGGATGCAGGATGTGACCAGCGTCATACTCT
>JAGCCX010000042.1 GCA_017651465.1 Bacteroidales bacterium | reverse complement strand
CTCCGTTTCCGGTGCTTTCCGGCTCCAGGGGTACATCTGGCTGCACCCTTGGGAACGTTTCCTGCCAATTTCGGCCCCGGGGGTACATCCGCCGGCACCCTTGGCAACGTTCTCTGCTCTTTTCGGATCCAATGGTACATTCATCGGTACCTTTGGCTCCGTTTCCGGCGCTTATCGGCGCCGAGGGTACATCTACAGGCATCTTTGGCAGCATTATTCGGGGGAGCGTCTTGTTTATTATTGGATAAATCCATATGTTTGTGCTTGAGACGGAGCCCGGGGAAGCCAGGAGCGACCGTCGGACCATAACTTAACTTTAAAACATTTAGACTATGAGATTCTTTCTCGTTACTTCCGATCATTTCACCGATCGGCTTTTGTTCAGGGACAATGAGGATTTCCGCGTGGCGATGAACTATGTCGCGATAGTCTCGTTCAGGCTGGGAATCAATGTTCTAACCTTCATTCTGATGTCCAATCATGTCCATTTTGTGCTTGAATGCACGCCCGAGCAGGCCAAACTGTTCGCCGATAGGTTTAAAATGCTGTATGGAAAGTATTACTCCGGCAAATATGGTTCTCCGGATTACCTCCGCCGCCTTAAGATTGACATCAGGGAGGTAAGATTGGAAGATGAATCCTTGAAGCGCGCCATTGCGTATGTCATTATGAACAGCGTGTCGGCAAATATTTGTGCCTACCCCAATATGTATCCATGGGGTACTGGCGACACGTTTTTCAACTCGAACTCCTTACATGTCAATGAGATAGGAGATATTAGTTACAAGGCTCAGTGCCGATTGCTCAAGAGCCACGTAAAACTCCCTTCCAATTACAAGCTCAGCAACGATAAATATATTCATCCGTCATCTTACGTTCCGGTTCAATTTGTTGAATCTGTATTCCGTTCAGCTGACAGCTTTCGCTACTTTCTGAATAATTCGTCGAAGGCGCGAAAGCACTTTGATGGGGATGCCGCGCCTTCGTTCAGGGATCAGAATATCGCTGAAGCAGCCAGGGATCTGTGCCAATCGTTTTTCCGGGCGAAGGGAATTGATCAGCTAAATCGGCAGCAGATGAGTGAGTTGCTGAGGCAGTTGAAATACCGGTTCAGTGCTGATATCAATCAATTGGCCAGGGTGACCGGGCAGACTTATACTAAGGTCACTGAATTAATTGACCTGATATAACAACTCTTGACCTGCGCCAAGGGTACATCTGGCAGCACCTTTGGCAACGTTCTCGGCTCTTTTCGGCTCCAAGGGTACATCCGGCAGCACCTTTGGAGACGTTTTCGGTGATTTTCGACGCCAGGGGTCCATCCGCCAGCACCTTTGGAGACGTTCTCGGCTCTTTTCGGCACCAAAGGTACATCCGTCGGCACCTTTAGCAACGTTCTCGGCTCTTTTCGGCTCCAAGGGTACATCCGTCGGCACCTTTGGCAACGTTCTCGGCTCTTTTCGGCTCCAAGGGTACATCCGCCAGCACCTTTGGAGACGTTCTCGGCTCTTTTCGGCACTAAAGGTACATCCGCCGGCACCTTTGGCAACGTTCTCGGCTCTTTTCGACGCCAAGGGTCCATCCGGCAGCACCTTTGGCAACGTTCTCGGCTCTTTTCGGCTCCAAGGGTACATCTGGCAGCACCTTTGGAGACGTTTTCGGTGATTTTCGACGCCAGGGGTACATCCGTCGGCACCTTTGGCTCCGTTTCCGGCGCTTATCGGCGCCAAGGGTACATCTGGCAGCACCTTTGGCTCCGTTTCCGGCGCTTATCGGCCCCAAGGGTACATCCGCCGGCACCTTTAGCAACGTTCTCTGCTCTTTTCGGATCCAATGGTACATTCATCGGCACCTTTAGCAACGTTCTCGGCTCTTTTCGGCTCCAAGGGTACATCCGCCGGCACCTTTGGAGACGTTTTCGGTGATTTTCGACCCCAGGGGTACATCCGCCAGCACCTTTGGCAACGATTTCGGCGTATATCGGCCCCAAGGGTACATCCGCCGGTACCCTTGGCACCGATAGAAATGCGGTTTTTGAAAATAAATGTCTATATTTGAAAACATCCAACAAAACTAACCATGGCCGACGAAAAGATAATATTCTCGATGAACGGGGTGAGCAAGATTCTCCCTCATAACAACAAGGTAATCCTTAAAGATATCTACCTGGGCTTCTTCTACGGTGCCAAAATCGGCATCATCGGCCTTAACGGGGCCGGAAAGTCCACCGTCCTCAAGATCATAGCCGGCGTAGAAAAACCCACGCGAGGCGAGGTCGTATGGGCTCCCGGCTACAGCGTAGGCTACCTCGAGCAGGAACCGCAGATGGACCCAGGCAAGACCGTGCTTGAAGTGGTTCAGGAAGGTGTGCAGGAAGTGATGGATATGCTCGCCGAGTACAACGAGATAGGCCTTAAGTTCTGCGAACCTCTTACCGACGACCAGATGAACGCCCTTATCGAGCGCCAGGGAGAATTGACCGAACTCATTGAGCATCACGATGGTTGGGAGATAGATGCTAAGCTGGAGCGGGCTATGGACGCCCTCCAGTGTCCTCCGCCTGACGCCCTGATCAGCACCCTGTCGGGAGGCGAGAGGCGCCGTGTGGCTCTGTGCCGCCTGCTGCTCCGCGAGCCCGACGTGCTATTGCTCGACGAGCCCACCAACCATCTCGACACCGAAAGTATCCAATGGCTCGAAGCCCACCTCCAGAAGTACAAGGGCACGGTGATAGCCGTCACCCACGACCGCTACTTCCTCGACAACGTTGCGGGGTGGATACTTGAACTCGACCGCGGCGAGGGCATCCCCTGGAAGGGCAATTACTCCGGCTGGCTGGAGCAGAAGAGCAAGCGCCTGGCTCAGGAAGAGAAGCAGGAAAGCAAGCGGCGCAAGACTCTGGAACGCGAGCTCGAATGGGTGCGCATGGCGCCCCGCGCACGTCAGGCCAAGCAGAAAGCGCGTCTGGGTGCCTACGAAAAGCTGGCATCGGCCGACACCAAGGAGAAGGAGGCCAATCTTGAGATTTACATTCCCAACGGTCCGCACCTGGGAAACAAAGTCATTGAGTTCCACGATGTTAGCAAGGGCTACGGGGACAAACTGCTGTTCGAGCACCTGAGCTTCGTGCTACCTCCTGCGGGCATAGTGGGCGTGATCGGCCCGAACGGCGCCGGCAAGACCACGCTGTTCCGCCTCATTATGGGAATCGAAAAGCCCGACAGCGGCAGCATCGAGATAGGCGACACGGTAAAACTCGCCTATGTGGACCAGCAGCACAAGAGTATCGATCCCGATCTTACAGTATATGAAACCATTGCCGGCAATTCGGAGTGGATACGTCTGGGCAGCCGCGAGATCAACGCCCGCAGCTGGGTGAGCCGCTTCAACTTCTCGGGCGCCGACCAGGAAAAGCTCTGCGGCGTGCTGTCGGGAGGCGAACGCAACCGCCTGCACCTGGCACTGACTCTTAAGGACGAGGGCAACGTACTGCTCCTCGACGAGCCGACCAACGACGTGGATGTCAATACGATACGAGCTCTCGAAGAAGGCCTTGACGGTTTTGCCGGATGTGCCGTGGTGGTCAGTCACGACCGTTGGTTCCTGGACCGTATCGCCACCCATATCCTGGCATTCGAAGGGGACTCGCAGGTGTATTTCTTCGAGGGCAGCTATTCGGAGTACGAGGAAAACAAAAAGATGCGCCTCGGCGCCGAAGAGCCCAAGCGCTTCAAATACAAGAAACTGATGGAATAAAGGCCGGACCCTAATCAGTCTGGGGCTTACGTCGGTGCGTCAGGTTTATGAAGGCTGCACCGAGCAGGCCTGCACAGACCGAGCCCAAAAGCACCGCTATTTTACCTGCGTTCCTCAGATGCTCCATCACCTCGGGGGCCTGGTCGGCAAACGAAAGAGTATCTACGAATATGCTCATAGTGAAGCCTATACCTCCAAGGCAGGCTACGGCTATGAACATCTTCCAGTTGGCCCCCTGCGGCATCTCGCCGGCCTTGAGCTTGATGGCGAGCCAGCTGAACAGGGTGATTCCCAGAGGCTTTCCTATCAGCAAGCCAAGGAAGATACCCATAGATACGCTGCCCAGCGCCGGGTCGATCGCGAACACGTTGAACATAGCGGGATCTGCTATCTCCACGCCGGCATTTGCCAGGGCGAATATGGGCATAATGATGAAGCTGACCCAGGGGCTCAGTGCGTGTTCGACCCTGTAGCTCATATCCATTGTACCGTGTGCAATGTTTTCTAGCTTGCGAAGGCAATGCTTCTGCGGGCCGTTGGGGAAGGGCTCGTCGTCTATGCTGTCGTACTGCTCGAGCTTGGCGAGGTAGCGGTTGCGCTTGTGTATGTACTGTGCCTTGTTGTAGCGCGACTTGGCGGGAATCAGGAATGCCATCACCACTCCCGACATAGTGGCGTGAATGCCGCTGTAGTAGAACAGCGCCCACACTACCACCGAAAAGAAGATATAGGGGAAGATGTGCTTTTCGCCCAACCTGCGCAGCAGCAGCGTGAATGCTATGACGCCCAGCGCGATAAGCAGCAGGGGCAGCTTGATGGCACCTCCGTAGAAAAAGGCCACCACCAGTATGGCGATAAGGTCGTCGGCTATCGCAAGGGCCGTAAGGAACACTTTGAGCGAGATGGGTACTTTGTCCGACAGTACCGACAGAATGCACACGGCAAAGGCGATGTCGGTGGCGGTGGGTATGCCCCAGCCGCTCGCTGCCGCTGTGCCGTGGTTGATGACGGTGTAGATGAGGGCGGGAGCTATTACGCCGCCGAAAGCCGCTATCACGGGAAGCAGCGCTTTCTTTACCGACGAAAGCTCTCCGTGCGCTACTTCGCGCCGTATCTCCAGGCCCACCGAGAAGAAGAATATCACCATCAGGATATCGTTGATGAAGCCTTCTACGGTAAGGTCGCGGGGGAACAGGATGTTCACGGCCCCGTCGGGACTTGCCAGGCGCATCTGGATATCGGTATTCAGGATGGAGTGGTAAAGGTCTTTGGTGAACGGCAAATTGGCAAGAAGCATCGCTACCACCACGCAGGCAAGCAGCAGAGCCCCCTGGAACCAAGGTTTCCGGGACAGCTTGTTGCTGCGCTTGTTGAAAGCAATGAGACCTTTGTTCCAGGTATAGATCGGAATGAGTTTAGCCATTATCTGCGATTGAATTTCTGCGCCAGCTTCTCAAGTCGGAACTGCTCTTCCAGTTTTTCGAACTGCCTTTTGGTATCCAGAGTGAAGCTGCCCTGCTGGATCCAGGCAAAGTAGGACGGCTCGGTCATATACACCAGTTTGGCCGTCTTGCCTTTGTGCTTTCCGAAGTTTATGACCGCCTCGCCTTTGTCGTTGTAAACCAGGTGGGAAGAGAAGTCCACAGCCTTACGGCTCACGAAGCTCGAAAGCTGCTCCACGTCGTTCTTGAGCTGATCGGGATAGCGGTCCAGCTGGGCCTTGAGTACCTCGAGGGTGGCCAGGGTGTCGGCCTCGGCGGAGTGGGCGTTTTCGAAGTCTTTCCCCCCGCAGTAAAAGCGGTAGGCGGCCTTGAGATTGCGGGGCTCCATAACGTGGAAGATGTTCTGCACGTCCACCATTCGCGGCGCGTGCAGGTCAACTCCCAGCTTCTTGCCGGCGAGGGCGGCTCTCTCAAACTCCTCGGCCAGCATAGGCAGGTCGAATTTGAACGAGTTGAAGCCTGCCAGGTCGCTGCCCTCCAGCCAACCGGCTATTTCTTCTGCGAGTTCGTAGAAGGTGGGGCAGTCGGTGAGCATATCGTCGGTAAAACCGTTCACCGCCGATGCGCCTGGCTCAATGGGACGCTGGCATTTGCCGATGTAGTCCCAAGGCTTTATCTTCCAAGTCTTTATGCGCTGTTCGCCGCCCGGAAAGACCTTGACGAAGCTAAGTTCGATGATGGAATTGACAGGAATATCCAAGCCCGTACTCTCGATGTCGAAGAAGAGGAGGGGCTTCTGAAGGTTCAGTTCCATTGTGCTAGGATATCATTATAGGCATCAAGATGCCGCAAATCTTCTCGCTCGATTCTTCTTCCTCCGAAGGGATGATGAGAGCGGCCCTGCGTGCGTCCATAAATTTGATGACCAGGTTCTCGCAGCTCATATTGCTGAGGATGTCCACGAGGAATGACGATTTGAAGCCTATTGCCAGGTCTTCGCCGGCATAGTCGCACTCGAGCTTTTCGTAGGCGGCCAGTGCGAATCCCAGGTCCTGGGCGGTGATTTCAAGCGTGCCGGGCGAGAGGTTGAACTTGACGTGGTTCGATGCCTTATTGGCGCATACCGATACGCGGCGCACGGTGTTGAGGAGCTGTGCGCGGTCGATCCTCAGGATGTTGGAGTTGTTCTGGGGGATTACGTCACGGTATTTGGGGTATTTGCCCACAATGAGGCGGCACACCATTGTGGTGGGGCCGTAAGTGAACAATACGTTGGAGGCGTCGAACTTGATTTCTACGTCTTCCTCGCCTTTCTCAAGGAGCGAACGGAGCACTGCCGCGGGCTTTTTGTGCAGGATGAACGATGATTTCTGCACCGCTTTCACGTCTGCCGTGGTGTAGCAGATGAGTTTGTGGGAGTCCGATGCCACGAGGGTGGTGCTCTCGGTGTCGATATCGAAGTAGATACCGTTCATCGCGGGCCTCATTTCGTCGTCGGCGGTGGCGTAGATGGTGCCGCTGATGCCGTCGGCGAGAGATTTGGCGGGGAATATCACTGTTTCTGCGTCTTCTCCTACGCCTTTGATTTCGGGGTAGTCCGATGCGGGGAAGAAGGGCAGGGTGGAGTTACCGTTGTTCCAGATGCACTCGAAGGAGCCCTCTGACTTGACCTTGATGGTGAGGGGCTGGTCGGGGAGTGCTTTGAGGAGGTCCGTGAGTTGGCGGGCGGGGACGGCCATACGTCCGGGGGCCTTGACTTCTACGGGCACCGAGGTGCGCAGTGTGAGCTCTTGGTCGGAGGCGGTGAGCTCGAGGCGGCCGTCACCAAGGACGAAGAGGAAGTTTTCCAGTATGGGGAGGGATGTCTTGGCGGGGATGGCCTTGGAGACATTGAGGACTCCCTTGAGTAGTTCTGCGCTTGATACTATGAATTCCATATTCGTTGTTTTATAGTTATTTGTGCAAAAATAGTAAATATTCGTGACATTTGGCACAGGTTTTGACTTTTTATACGTGGCGTTTCGGCGAGCACTGTGCTGCCGGGACCCTTCATTTCCAAGGTTTTGCGTTAATCCGCTTCGGCCGGCTCAGTGCTGCGGGGCCCTTTTT